>JAFXTB010000078.1 GCA_017525225.1 Kiritimatiellia bacterium | reverse complement strand
CATTCGTCCATTTTCAATTTTTCGGTATTCTGAATGAGGGTGATCTGCGGCTGAAATGTGTGAAACCTCTATTTCTCAGCCCGTTCCGTGCCGCACATGAGTGCGTTTCCGAGTATTCCGTGGTTAAGATTTCCACAAAAAACTTTGAAGTCCCAGTTTTTTGAGACAATATGCTCGCCGCGCCATGGCTGGCGGGCATCGAGGGCGCTGACGGGACGGGATTGCGGGCAAGGCATCCTTTCACGGACCCTCGGGCTGGCAGGGCGATGGTTAGCACCTAATCCCATTATTTCGATTAGGTGCCAAAATGGCGTTGCTTATTTCAGCAAATAATTATACTGATTTTGCCCTGAAAGGAGCTTTTCAGATGTTCTATGGAAGGAAAGACATCGGCGTACCCCGACTGGGGTTTGCATGGCTCCAAGTCACTTCTTGACCCGCATGAACTCACGCGGGGGTCTACCCGTATATCTGCGGAAGGTGGCGGTGAAGTATGCAGGCGAGGAGAAACCGCATGAAAGAGCAATGTCCGTTACGGTTCCTTTGCCGGTGGCGAGCATTTGCCGGGCTTTTTCTATGCGACAACGTATCAGCCAGTCGTTCGGCGACATGCCCGCCGCAGAGGCAAACAGCGAAAACAGTCGAGTACGGCTGTATCCTGACATTCGCACAAGGTCTGGAATATGCAGGTTTTCCGTACAGTGCGCTTCAATCCAGCGTTTCATTTCCTGTACGGTCGTGTCGGCATGGCGTTCTGGCATTTTAAGCGCCGTGTCGGTCTCGATCAGGATTGCATTGACGAGATGGCGTATCTTAACCTGCGACTCGACGGTGGAGTCAGAACGGATGAGGCCGAACAGCGTATGTGCCACGCGGGCTCCTTCGGCTGTCTGACGGCGGGGTTGAACTGTACATGCTGCGAAACGCTCAAATACGGCGGTAAGTTCCTTTGTGGTAAAGGGTGTCCGCGTTACGGCCGTGGCGACAGGGGGATTGAACTGTATGCCCAGACGCGTGGACGGAGCTCCGGCGTCGTCAGCGGCGCGATGTTCCAACCCGGCTGGTACGATGAAGAAACTGCCGCCTGGAATCGTAATGGGCTGTATGTTCCGGAACTCGTATGTGAGAGCTCCTGAAAGAACATATTGAAGTTCCGGCATCTTGTGCTGATGCCACGGGATGTGGTAGCTCTTGTGGTGTCGTAGCGCCGCCAGTTTTGCGACGAGCGGAAACCCTATTCCCCTGCCGGATAATTCGTCCATGCGCGATATTATACCACAAGCATATTCCGCGTTGTTTGCACTTTAGTTCCATGTACGATTTCTAATCTCCTGCAGTTGAAAATAGTACACAGGACGAAACTGAATGACGATATGGGATGGGGATGATAGAATCTCATGCGCATGGAGAAAAAAAAGGAACATGAATCTATTCGACCATTGAGAGGTATTGTACCTCCCATGGTAACGCCGCTTCTGGCGGACGGGCGACTGGACGTGTCGGGCCTGGGACGTCTCGTAAACCACATCATTGAAGGTGGAGTACACGGACTCTTTCTGCTTGGGACGACAGGCGAGGCTCCGGATCTGTCGTATGAAATCAGACGTGAGCTTGTCAAGCGTGTTTGTACCAAGATTCGTATGCGCAAGGACGATAGGCGGCGCATGCCGATACTGGTAGGCATAACAGATACCGTATTTGCGGAATCCGTCAGAATGGCGGAACATGCCGCGCACGAAGGAGCGTCCGCCGTTGTTGCCGCCCCGCCTTACTATTTTGCCGCCGGGCAGCCTGAGTTGTTGGACTACTATTGGTCGTTGGCGGACCATCTGCCTTTGCCGTTGTTTCTTTACAACATGCCGTCGCAGGTAAAGGTGACGATAGATGTAAAGACCGTCATGGAACTATCGAAGCATCCGAACATCATAGGACTTAAGGATTCGTCCGGGAACATCGGTTACTTCAATGCGTGTCTGCATGCCTTTCGCGACAGATCGGATTTCTCTGTTCTTATGGGTCCGGAGGAGGCAATGGGAGAGGCGGTGCTGATGGGGGCGGATGGCGGAGTCTGCGGTGGCGCCAACATGTTCCCGCGACTGTATGCCGATTTGTACGAAGCCGCCGTTTCAAAGGACGTTGATCGCGTCCGTGCGCTGCAGATGCGCGTGATGCAGGTGTCTTCCCTCATCTACGGCGTCGGCCACCACAACTCCAGTTTCGTGAAAGGCGTCAAATGCGCCCTTTCGCTGATGGGTATCTGTTCGGATGCCCTGGCCGCGCCACGTGAACCGTTCAATGCGGAAGACAGGGCGCTTATCCGTCGGCGGCTTGTGGAACTTGGCGTGATTGACTGCAAGGAGAAGGTCTAGTGGCGGAACACTATGGGGTCCCCATAGTAAATCCTTGAACATTGTCTACATGCGTATGATGCGGTACGAGGACTGTCTTGCATCCCAAAGACCTGACCCCTAATTTCCTCTTGCGTTCATGCCGATGATATGGCAAAATCTCGTTGTCTGCGAGAATTGTGTTCCAAAGAGGATGCGAAAAGGAAATGAATGCCATGAAAACATCAGCTTTCGCGGTTCTTCTGCTGCCTGTCGTTTCCGCTCCGGCGGCTACGATGCTCTTCGACTTCGAGGGACCGAAGGGTGGCCAGGGCGTGATGTTTGTCAGCAAGGTTTCATACCGCTATTCGATCACGAACGCATTCGCCACGAGCGGCGAGCGGTCGTACCACATGTGGTTCTCGCCTTGGAAGGAGGGGATCGAGGAATTCGGTCCGTACTCTGGGACGATACTCAGGGTACCGAAGACGCTTTCCGACTGGCGTGGCTACGACCGCGTCGCCTTCGATATCGTCACCACCGAACGCGGCGGCGACCTGATGTCGTTCATGATCCACTCCACAAACAATGTGGAGTCGAAGAAATTCCGTTTCGACTGGCCCGGCCACGGATATGGACTGAAGCGCTTCGTCATCCCGCTGGACAAGTGGAGCCGCGATGTGCGCGCCGACTGCGTACACAGCCTACGGTTCATGGTGCGGATGCCGCAGGTCACCGACATCTACATCGACAACATCGCCCTCTACAGGCCTGGCGAAGAGATCCCGCCGCCGACGGGCAATGGCATCACGGGCGACCTTATGCCATTCCTTGGGCGGCATATAGCGGAGCTCCATGAGAAGCAGACCGAGGACGAACGCATCATACGGCACGGCGAATCGATGCGAAGGTTTCTCGCGGACTGCGCAGTAAAGGGAACGGTCGCCGCCGGCATGGCCGTTGGACAGGCGCGTTCCACCGAACGCGTGATGCCGCGCGACGGGTTCGTTGCGCGTGGTGCGGACGAAGTGCATGTGCGCCTTGCGAAGAACGAGACCGAAAGCTTCCAGATCGTCGTGGCCAGCCTGGGCGAGGACCTGCGCGAGGCGGGGGTGGCTGTGGAAGGCGACCTGGAGGGTGAGAACGGGATCGGCGCATTCCCTGCGGCGAACGTGAGGCCGTGCGTGACCGGCTTCGGCAATGTCTATGAGCAGGCCGCATACCGCATGCATCCTGGATGCAGGGCGCGCACGGGATGGTATCCCGATCCGATTCTTGATTTCCTGAAGACGGCGGACGTGAAGGGCGACGACGTGCAGAGCTTCTGGGTGCGCGTGAAAGCGACGGAAGGACAGGCCGCCGGCGTCTACAGGGGCGGTATTCTCGTTTCCGCCATCCGTGCCGACGGAAGCCGAGTCTCTCGTCGTGTGCCGTTGAAGGTGCGCGTCAACGGCTTCGCCCTGCCGAAGGTTTCGCCATTGCCGTTGATAGTGAAGTTTGGCCCGAACGCGCATCGCACCGTGCTGAATCCGGCAGACAAGAAACGGGTTGACTCAGATCCGAACTCCCCCGTGAACATCTGGAAGAAGCATTTCATCGAGTGGGTGGATTTCCTTGCAGACAACTACATCACGATGGACAACATCTATCTGACGAACACGAAAGACCTGAAGGACATCTATCTTCCCGCCTGGAAACGGCTCAAGGAGCAGGGCAGGCTCGGCTGGCACTGCATCGGCAACTGGAGTCCGGTATACGGTGGGGCGGACGGCGAGAAGCGCTGGCGCAACGGCAATCTTGCGATGCTCAAGGCGAACCATGAAATGCTTAGACGGGAGGGCCTTCTCGAAGGTGCCTATCTGTATGGCGCCGACGAGGTCCCCATGAAAGTCGTCGAGAACTGCCGCCGCGCCGCAGAGGTGCTGCACGAGGTGTTCCCCGGGATCCCCGTGACCACCACGGGCTGCACGCGCGGCGGCGGCGTGAAGGGGTCGCCAAGCGAACCGCTCGGCAGCGTCATCGACATGTTCATCCCCACCACGGAAGGATGGCAGCGCGGCGTGGCGGATCCCGTGAAGGTGCATGCGGAGGGCCGCAAGCTCGGCTGGTACATCTGCAACAATCCGGACTATCCGTATGCGCAGATGTTTGTGGAGTCCGAGCCTGTCGAGGCCCGGATGCTGATGGGGGCGATGACCGCGAAATACGATCCGGACGCCTTTCTCGTCTGGCAGATATCGGTATGGAACAGTGAACGTCCGATAGAATCAGGCCCGTTCACCGACGCCCGTGTGCGCACCTGGACATCGGACAACGGCGACGGATGCTGGACCTATGCAGGCCCTGACGGCGTTCCTCTTTCGACGGTGCGGCTCGAGAACTTCCGCGACGGGCTGGAGGATCTGTGGTACGTGCGGCTATACGAGAAGAAATTCGGTAGAAAGCCCGGGATCCCGGCATCACTTGTGGGCAACCTGAAGGAATTCTCCCGTGACCCTGCCGCGCTCGCCGTCTGGCGCGACGCCATCGCCGACGAGCTGGAGAAGTAGGAAGAGAGGTTCACTGCCTTTTGCAACACGGCAGGGCCGTTTTATGGTATAATCGGCGCATGAAAACCAACGGGAGGATGACCATGAAGAGAGACTTAGCGATCATAGCCTTGCTTGCCGCATGCATCGGCTTGAATGGCCCATCGACAGGCGCGGAGTCTGGCCCGGCGCAGGAGAAGCCGCACTTCACGCTGCTGCCGTTCAACACGGAGGGCACCACGTACATGAAGGCAGCACTCTGCTCCAGCGCGGTCGTAGGCGACTTCGATGGCGACGGCGACGACGACGTGTATCTCGCCGCCGGCGGCGGTACGGCCATGAACGGCTCATGGTTATTCGAGAACATCACGCCCGCCGGCACGAAGGGCGCCCCCGTCGCGTTCGGGCCGCGCATGCGGCGCGGACACTGCGGCGCTGGCATCCGCTGCGAGCTTGCGGACGGCACTTCGGCCGTGGTGGCACGAAACGCGGTCAACTACGACTTCCTCAGGAACCCCACGGCGTTCAAGCCACTGGCGCCATCGCTCCCGAACAACCTGCATTTCGGAAAGGTGCGCGCGAACTTCTGGCGACTGAAGGACTTCGATGGCGACGGACGCGACGACATAATCGTCGGCGTTGGCGACTGGCGCGAATACACCTGGGAGAACCGGTACGAGCCGAACGGCGCGTGGACGAACTCTGCGGCCCATGGCTACATGTACTTGGTCCGCAACGAGGGAGGCGGACGCGGCCACGAGAAATGGGGCACGCCGCAGATGCTTCGCATCGAGAACGGCGATCCCGTGGAGGTGTTCGGCAATGCGTCGCCGATGCTGGAGGACTGGGACGGCGACGGCGACCTCGACATCATCTCCGGCGACTTCCGCGACAACTGGACGTATTTCGAGAACATCGGCACGCGCACAGCGCCTGTCTATACGTCCGGCCGGCTGCTGCATGGCTCCGACGGCCAGCGCCTCCGCTCCGACCTCTGCATGTGCCGCCCATCCGCCTGCGACTGGGACAGGGACGGCCGGCTCGATTTCCTGTCTGGCGAGGAGGACGGCCGCCTTGGCTTCTACCGCAACACCGGCAGGGTGGAGAAGGGGCTGCCCGTGTTCGATCCGCCGGTCTACGTGCGCGCGGCCCGGGACTATGTGCATTTCGGCATCCTTTGCACGCCCTGGACGGTGGACTGGGATGGCGACGGCGACCTCGACATCATCACGGGCAATTCCGCCGGATACGTGGCCTTCATCGAGAACCTTTCCGGCCCCGGTGTGGCCTCGCCGAAATGGGCCGAACCGAAATGCCTGCCCTGCGCAAGGGGCGAAACCGAGCCGATCACGCCGCTGCCGGGCACATACCCCATCTTCGAGTACGAGCCGTTCCGCATCCTCGCCGGTCCCAACGGCTCGATCCAGGGGCCATGCGAGGCGGCGTGGGGCTACACGTGCCTCTCGGCGGCGGACTGGGACGGCGACGGCGACATCGACGTGATGCTCAACAACACCTGGGGCAAGATCATCCTCCTGCGCAACGTCGGCACGCGCACGCAGCCCAGGCTGGGCGCGCCGGAGGGCGTGGAGGTAGAATGGGACGGATCGCAGCCAGAGCTCAAGTGGGGATGGTTCCAGGCGTCAAAGACGCCGAACGCGAAGGAGATCGTCACGCAATGGCGCACGACGCCTGTCATGCACGACATGAACGGCGATGGGCTCATGGATCTCGTCATGGTGGACACCGAGGGCTATCTCGCCTTCTTCGAACGCTTCCGCAGGGCGGACGGTTCGCTGGCGCTGAAGGCGCCGCGGCGCGCGTTCCTCAATGCCGATACCGGCAAGCCCATGGGCGTATCGGGGTGGAGCGGGAACGGTACCGGCAAGGCTGGGAGCTCCGGACGGCGGAAGATCTGCTTCGCCGACTGGGACGGGGATGGCAGGCTTGACCTCGTCATGAACAGCGCGCGAGTCGGCGGCAATGCCGTGCTGTGGCTCCAGTCCGGCTCCGGCGACGGCACATGGAGCTTCCGCAAGGTGGGCGATCTCACCGACGACAGGCTGGAATGGCATTCCACCTCGCCATGCGCATGCGATTTCGACGGCGATGGCGTGACCGATCTCCTCATGGGAGCGGAGGATGGCTTCTTCTACCATCTGCGCAACCCTCGCTCCAGAAAGTGATCCGTCCGGACGCACGCCTTGGGACTTGACGGGCAGGATGGAGTACGCTCGATGAAGATGAACAGACGTGGCTTTGTGGCGTCGGCGGCGCTGTGCTGCCTGCGCACCCGCGCGGACTGGCTTAGGTTCTTCGCCCGCGACGAGGCCGAGCCGGAGGACTTCCATGTGATCCGCCGCCCGTTCGGCACGGATCCATCGCGCGAGATCTCGCTCCTCGGCTGCGGGGGTGTGCGCCTGTGCGTGGAGCGCAACAACCAGGAGAAGATCGACCGCGAACTTGCCGAGAAGATATTCTCCTACTGCTACCGGCACGGCGTCAACTTCTTCGACACAGGCTACATCTACCACGGCGGCGACAGCGAGCGGTTCCTGAACTCCATTCTCTCCAGGTATCCGCGCGAGAGCTTCTTCTTCACGGACAAGATGCCGACATGGCACGTGAACACGCTTGCCGACGCCAAGCGCATCTTCAAGGATCAGTGCGAGCGGACCGCGGCGCTCGGCTACTTCGACGTGTACATGCTGCATTCCCTCGCCAGCCCGTCGCAGTACCACACCGTGTACCGCAAGCTCGGCGTGCTCGACTACCTGAAGGACATGATGGCGGCCGGCAAAATAAAGCGCATCGGCTTCTCCTACCACGGCACGCACAAGTTCCTCGCCGAGCTGGTGGAGGAATATCCGTGGGCGCTCACGTTCATCCCGTTCAACGGCGCAGAGCCGAAGGGCGAACCGAACCGCAAGGTGCTGGCCGCGAAGAAGATCCCCATCTTCGTGATGAGCCCGCTCGGCGGTGGACGCCTCGCGCACCTCAACACGCCTGCGCGGCGGCGGTTGGAGTCTGCAAAGCCGGGTGTGACGCCGGCGGAGTGGGGCATGCGCTACGCGGCGTCCTTCGACGGGATGCAGACCGTGCTGAGCGGCATGTCGCAGGTCGCCCAGGCGGTCGAGAACGTGCGCACCTTCTCGCGCGAGCGGTTCGAGAAACTGGCCGAAGCCGACATTGCCGTGTACCGCGAGGCGCTCGACCTCTACAACAAGTACAAGCCGATCGCCTGTACGAACTGCAGGTACTGCGAGTGCCCGTACGGCATCCAGATCCCCGAGGTGTTCACCTGGTGGAACATGTTCCAGGGCGAGGGACGCCTGCCCGCCGACGATGGCGGACCGAACGATTCGCAGGAGCTGCGCCGCGAATTCCTCGTGAGCTACTACAACTCGATTCCAGGGCACGCGCGGGCAGACCGGTGCACGGGATGCAGGAAGTGCAAGGAGGGGTGTCCGCAGCACATGTTCAGCATCCCCGTGGAGATGGAGAAGATCGCAGAGACGGTGAAGCATGTCCGCGAGGTCTACCTCGCGAAGGGCGGCCGCCTCACAGGCAAGGGAGTGCTACCATGCTGAGGGCGCTCAGGATCGTGCTGGCGGTGGCCATCTTTCTCGGGCTGAACCTGTTCTTCCTCGGCTTCGTGGAGTGTACGGGGGGGCTCGCGCAAATCCAGTTCGTGCCGGCGTGCCTGGCGTTCAATCTATCCCTCGGCGGCGTTGCGTTGGCGTTGATCGGCATGACGCTTCTGATGGGGCGCATCTACTGCTCGGTCATTTGTCCGCTCGGCGTCTTCCAGGACATCGTGCTGTGGGTGCGGCGGCGAATCGTGCGCAAGGACTTCGCCTACCGGCCGGGGCGGCCCGTCGTGCGAGCCGTCTTCGCCGCGCTGTTCGCGGTGCTGCTGCTGTGCGGCGGCGCTTCGCTGGCGGGGCTGATCGAGCCGTACAGCATCTACGGACGCTTTGCGACGCACCTCTTCGAGCCGCTGGCGGCAATGTGCGCCAACGCCGTGGCGGACCTCGCCGCGCGGTGGGGGCATCCCTGCATCTTGAAGACGGAAATCTTCGTGCGCGGCTGGGCGGCGTTCGGTGTCGCCGGCGTCTCGCTGCTGGCAATCACGGTGCTGGCGGCGTGGCGGGGGCGCCTCTTCTGCAACACGGTTTGCCCCGTGGGCGCCATGCTGGGACTGCTGACGCGAGCGGCGAAGTCTCAGGCCCGGATTCAGCTTGATGCGACGAAATGCGTGAAGTGCGGACTGTGCGCAAAGGTCTGCAAAGCGGAGTGCATCGATGCGGCGAATGGCATAGTCGATCAGAGCCGGTGCGTGCGCTGCTTCGACTGCCTAGGCACGTGCCGGAAGGAGGCGCTGTCATGGAAATGAGGCGACGGGGATTTCTGCTGGGAGCAATGGCCAGTACGTGCGCAATCGGAGGGGACGTGGACGGTGCGCGCGGGGCGCGCGCCCTACCGGTCGCGCCACCGGGGTCCGAGGGCGGAGCGCGTCTCAGGACGCGCTGTACGGGGTGCAACCTGTGCGTGGCGAAGTGTCCGACGAAAGTGTTGAAGGCTGCGACGCTCGAATACGGCTTTTCTGGCACGATGATGCCGGTGATGGATTTCTCGCGCGGATTCTGCGAGAAGGATTGTACGGTTTGCGGCGAGGTGTGTCCGACGGGCGCGATCCGGCGTTTGACAAAGGAAGAAAAGGCGCAGACGAAGATCGGATGCGCGGAGCTGGTGGATGGCTGGCAGGCGCGGTGCCTGGCCTTCAAGGACGGGCATCCGTGCGCGCTGTGCGAGAAGCATTGTGCCTACGGGGCGGTCAAGGTTGTGACGGAGAATTCGAAGGACGGCAAGGAGATCCGCCGTCCGGTGGTCGATGCGTCCAAGTGCGTAGGCTGTGGTGCCTGTGCCCACTGCTGCCCCGCGGAAGCGATCGCCGTCCGCTGACGCGCTGATGGGCGCATCTCCTATGAGAACAGATGTCAATAGGCAAAATCGCTTTGGCGATTTCCACATTTCCCGCCCGGGTTGCTTGATGCATGTCTTTCTCCTATGCGCAGTGTCGGCATTGTCGTCCGCCTGCATTCTATAATCCAT
>JAFXTB010000077.1 GCA_017525225.1 Kiritimatiellia bacterium | reverse complement strand
TGTGGAGGTAGCGGGCGCGGTCCTCGCAGACGAACCACCCGGCGGGCGCGCCTGGGCCGCGCCGCGTGACGCGGACCGTGTCCCAGTGCGGACGGAAGAGCCACGCGCGCGCGGACTGCGGCAGGTCCGCGAACACGGCGGAGCCGAGCAGGTTGGTCGCGGAGAATCCCGCGGGCACGTGACCCTTCGCGAGGCGGATGTCCACGACGAAACAGCCGGCGTCCCCAGGCTCCGCCGCGGCCTCGCAGATGCGGACGCCGTCCGGGACGCTCTCCAGGAACCGCCGCCCGTTGCGCCAGCCGTACAACGTCTCCGTCTCGGCGAAGGAGAGCGTGCCGTCGCCGTCGGCGTCGCGCCCGAACGCCACCTGGACGCAGTTGGACCGGCACCCGTCCAGCAGGAAGCTCATCTCGATGTCGCGCGCGTGGCGGCCGTCCACGGCGAACGGGACGTTGGTAGAGACCTCCGTGTCGGCGAAGGGGGAGACGGGCAGGGGCGGCACCTCCAGCCGCTCCGCGAAGGCGGCGGGCGGCAGGAAGGCGAGCGCGAGCAGTGCCACAAGCGCCGCCTCAAGCGATTTCATCATCTCATCTGCATTCTTCACTTAAGCACCTTGAGAATTGAAAACAACCGATGATAAAATAACCCTGTTTCATTCCGTGAGTTGCCTGCCACCCTCGCCGAAATACGGCAGCACGCCGATACCGTTGATTCCGAGCCTGGAACCGACGGGAGCCGACCTGTTGATGAACGTGATCTCGACGCTCTCCGTCCTTGCCGTGAACACGACATGGTGGACGTTGACCTGGCCGCCACCCTTGCGTCCACCCTTGCCGACATGGACCCAGCTCCTACCGGGATCGACCTCTGCGCCATCGCCAAGGCGGCCTTCGATCTCGATCCTTCTCGGGGCGATGCGGCCTGACTTCAGGTTGTCGACGTCGAACGTGAAGAACTCGAGCCGATAGCAGCGCCCGGGGCGCAGTCCAACGATGGCGCGGCGCAACATGGAGACTTCATCGCCGCTGCGCTCGAGGCATGCATACGAATCACCGGTGCCCGCATCGCAGAACCAGCGCCCTTCCTGCTTCTCGCCAAGACGCGCATGGGTATCCACCTTCACGGGCCCAGTGGCGTGCCAACCATCGAGACCGTTGGTGAAATCTCCGTTCTCCAGGAGGCCGGGACGATAGACGAAACCATGCCGCTCCGACAGCATGGTCTTCTCGCCCTCTATCGCATAGTGGCGCAGCAGCGCATACGACCAGCGACGCATCTCGTCATCCGCGTAGACCTGCCCCCAGATCCCGATCACGCCAAGACCGCGACAGGACGGATCGTTCGCCGCGACATTGAACTGCAGGTCGAGATAGTACTTGTAGTCGACTTCAGGGTGGTGCGCCAACGAAAGCACCGGTGCCTGCACGAAATTGCCGAACGCTATCCCAAGCGAACCGATGGACAGCGGAAACGCCTTGCGGTAGGCGTTGATCTTTCCGACGAGCGCCAGACGTATCCTGTCCATCGCCTCCTTCTCGGTCGGGGCAGTCTTCAGATAGATCTCGCTCATCAGTCGCGCAGTTCCGCGCGATGCGTTGATGCAGGTCGAGATGAAGTCGTGATCGACGCCGGGCGTTCCAGGATTGCCGATGATCCACGTGTATACAGGCTTTGTCGGCGAAACTTCCATGTCGAACGCACGCAGGCCACGCGTGTAGTCGTCGATATGCGCGGGCCGCGGGAACTCCACCTCGTCGCAGGACAGACCACCTACCCGCTTGTCCGAGAGCCAGATGTTCTGCTTCAGCTTCTCGGGCAGCGTCTTCTCGTCAAGGCCATGGACTCCCATGTTCCTGACCCAGCGATGCCCGCGCCTGAGGAACGCGCCGATCTCATTCGGCGGTATGATGCCGTTGTTCTCTGTGATTACGGATGAAAGGCCATGTTTCTTCTCGTAGTTCCAGTCGTAGACAGGATTCTCTGGCACAGGGCTACGAACGCCCGGCTGGTAGGAGAACGTCTCCGTCACGGCACGGACGACCACCGTTCCACCCTTCGCCGCCGCCACGGCAAGGCGATAGTCACCAGCCTGCAGATGGCGGAATGCCTCGTGGAACAGCGTCGTGCCGTCCATGAGAGGCTCTCCATCCAGCCGTACGGCAAAGTCCCTGCCGAGAGTCGCGGCCTTTACGCCAAAGAAGACCCACGACGGTTCACCCAGCTGAAACAGAAACTCCCCAGATCCGTCAACCGGTTCCTTCACCAGTTCCGTCACGAAGTTATTCAGCCTGACGCCCCTGGAAGCAATGGTCTTTGAGCGTGGAACGGTCGCAAAGGCATAGTCCCGCGAGAAAAGTACCTCTCCACCGGCAGAACGGATCTCCGCCGTGAACACGCCGTTCGTCGCGCCAGACGGCAGCGGCACGCGAAACGGACGGTGGCGTTCCAGCTTCACGCAGCTCGCGTCCGCGATCCCGCGCACCTTCAACGACACCCGCAAGTCGTCTTCCGCAGCCTTACCGAAGAACCTGAACTCAACCGAAGGGTCATCCGTCGGAATCCTCCAGAGAAGCGGCGCCATCGGGACAAGCCTCGGCAGGTTCTGTGATCTCAGAACCCCGTCCAGGACAGTCTTGCGGCAGGCTGTCTCGTCGACAGCCTCGAGGCGCATGTCCGCGATCTCCAGAACGCCCTTGGCGCCAGCTCCGTAGACGACCACGAAGTAGGAGCCGTCTGCCGATGGAATCGTCAGCACGCGTTCGCTTTCAAGCCGCTTCCACTCTCCATGCGTATCCTGCGGCAGCGGGCCGATGTCCAGCGCCGACAACAGCCAGTCCTTGTTGGGCACGCAGATGCCGCGCCTTCCCGCCGCAAGCCCCTTCGTGCGCACAAAGGCGGAGATGCGGTAGCAGCCGCCGGTGGCCAGGTGGAAGCCATATTGACGCATGGACACATCCTTGCCCGCGCCGAAATCGATGCGGACATAGGGTGCTCCGTTCGGGCCGCCGGACGGCGAGCAGCGGAAGGCCGTTTCCGGCTTCCCCTGCCAGAATGACGGGACAGCCGACTGTTCCGCCTCAAATCTGCCGTTCGCAAGCAGGTTCTCGCCGGGTTGGACTTGCGCGGCAACGTCATGCCCCGCCGCAAGCGAGGAACCTGCGACCATGGCAGACACAGCCGCCGCAACGGTACAGCGGAACAGTTCTCTGGCTTTATACCACAGCATCAAGCCCTCCTCCGCGGGCTTTCGCATTCCGTCATGTGCCCGCGAAAATGCGCAGTGTTCGCGTATGCGGCCGCAAATTGATCAATGGCGTCGAAGTGACGCTGGTCGTATTCGGGCGTGGTATAACGCCAGATCGAGACCTGAAAGCCCTTGAGACGGTCGGGACTGATATGCTTGCGGCAGTAGCGGACAGTGTCGCCGATATTGGTGGCATTGGAATGGTTGCTACAGCCGGGGAACTGGTCGAACCCCGCCTTCTCCAGGTCATCGTAGGTGAGCAGGTACTCGGGATGCTTCATCTTCGCAGGATCGAACTCCGCGCCATAGTACCAGTTCGTCTGCACGACAGACCGCGGCGCCTTCTTCAGATATTCATCCCTGTGCGCCCATGCGTAGTCCGCCGACATCTGCGCACGTACCCCACGCTTCTCGACTTCCGAGACGAACCACAGAAGGTCATGCCACCAAAGCCCGCCCTGACGGCACACGCAGTAGTTCTGGTTCCGCTGAAGGCGTGGCGATTCCTCGTCATAGCCGATGCAGAAGAGCTTCGGCGTGCCGAATATCTCGCAGACGTCCGCGATGATGTCAGAACAGACCCGGTAGTATTCCGGCGTGGAAACCATGCGCGAATACTCACCAAGCCAGATGTCATGCGTGGCGGAGAAATTGAGAGACGGTATCAACTCGATACCCATCTTCGCCAACCGCCGCACCTCGTCTCGGACCCTGTCCGGCGACCAGGAATCGTCAATCGCAAGCTCCGGATGGCTTGGATAGCGCACGCCTTCCGCAAGATCGAGCAGAATCATGTTGAAACCGCGCTTGGCGGCATAGTCCGTGATGCGCCGCCATGAACCCTCGTCGAATTTCAGCCGGTTCCAATGTTCGACCACCCAGCGCGCTCCGTCATCGTATGGCGCACGCTCGTCGCCACGTACCTTGCCATTGAACGTATCCATCGGCCCGCGCCACATGTGCTGACCGAGCTGCATGTACAGGCACCTGTATTCCTGCTTCTTCATTCTCGCCCTCCTTTCACCTCGGCTCAGTGGCTCCACTTGGAGGCTTTGTACATTCCGGGCATGTTGACGATCGGAGGATGCTGGTTGTCCGGATAGGGATCTTCATCGGTATCCGCATCCGGGAATATGCGGCGGCGCAGCTCCAGCATGGCGTCCTGCGCGGTCTTTACCATCGTGATAGTGTCGGCAGAGGCGAAACGGTGGCTCTGTGCCTCGTATCCACCCGCCGCCATCAGGTTCATGGGGGTCACGTACCCGCAGTAGCCCGTAGCGAGATAAGCGATGAACGTGCGGGCGAACGGGCTGTTCCACTTGATCTCCAGCCCCAGCTCGCACACCACCTCGCCCGGCAGACCCACGAAGCACACGTCGCCGATGGCGACGGCCTGCACGTCGAATGTCTCGGCGTCGCGTCCGTAGATGTCGCGCCATTTCCTGCGCAACCGCGACGTGAACGGACGCACCACCGCGCCCACGCGCGGGTTCTGGATCGCGAAGCGCTCGTAGCAGCGGCCCATCGAGAGGATCCCGAAGATGGACTGCATGGCGACGGCCTCGCCCACGCGCTTCGCGGCGGCGTTGCCATACTCGTCGTCCTTGGTCACGAGGTCGCCGGCCGCGCCCTGGATGAACATCGCCTTTGCCCCCGTCTCGCTCGCGATGTAGCGACGGTAGAAGCCAGGGAAGTCGGACGATATGCGCAGGCCGCCCAGTCCCGGAGCGTGCGCCGTGAGCGCGTGCGCCGCCCAGTTGCCTACCACGTAGGCCGGCCCCTTGGAACCCATCAGGATCACGGTGCCAACCTCCGGATCGGTGACGCCAGTCGTGAGCCTGTGCAGGATCGGCCTGTGCGCGTTGAACGTGGCGTGGTTGTCCTCGGTCGTGTAGCGGCGGTTGCGGTTCTCATGGCACGGGGCGGAATGGTAACCCACCACGTACTCGCCCCACTCCCCTTCCATCATCCTGCGCGCCGCCGATTCGATGCGGGAATAGAGCCGCTCCATATAGCGCATGTCGGCGCTGCCAGGCGTCTCGTCGAACAGCCTCTCCTCAAGCGCCGTCTCCTTCCTGTACATCGAGGTGTACGGGCCTTCGTGCGTATGTGTGCAGGAGACGAGCACGGCATCCTCGGGCGCGCCCGTGACCGACGAAAGGATGCGGCGCAGCCGCTTGATCGCCGCGTAGTCCAGCCCGATCAGGTCGAGCGACACGAGAACCACGCGGTTCGTGCCGTCGTTGAGGCAGAGGCCGGAGGCGACCAGGTCGTCGTACTTCGCAACCGACACGTCGTTTGCGCCATAGCCCGCGATGAGCGCGCCGACATCCGGCGAGATGTCCGCCTCGAACCACTTGGCCTTGATCTTCCCTGGCCCGGCCGCGAACGCGGCGGCGGCGGAGAGCACCACAAGCGCGGCGACGATCCTTCTTTTCATCCTATTCATCCTTTCCTTCACGGCGGCTATGCCCTTATGTGGATTCCCTTCCTGTGGAAGAACAGCAGGATCAGCCAGTAGAACGCCATCACGCCGATCTCGGCGATGAACGCGCCCCAGAGCGGCGGCAGATGCGGCAGCATCCCGCCGAAGAACAGCCGTTCGATGTGGTCGTACGGCAGAATCGTCCGCGCCATGAAGTAGCAGAGGATGGAGTTGACGCCGATCACCTTGAAGAAGAACCCCCAGCGCCGCCAGCCCTTGACGTCCACGATCCAGTAGAAGAGGGCAAGGAGCATTGCGGAAAACCCACCCGCCAGAAGCGTGAACGAACTAGACCAGCAGTTCTTGGCTATCGGGCACGAATAGCCGCCGAACGCGAAGGCGACCACGAGCGCGGCGGCGATGCCGCAAAGCCCCCATGCCGAAAGCAGCCCGGCCTTGCGCGGACCGGAGACGTCCGTCCGCCTGAGCCATTCGCCCGCGAACATGCCGAAGAGCGCCGTGGACACCATCGGGATCATCGCCACAGCCCCTTCGCCGCGATGGGCGGGCGTCAGGTAGTTGGCGTCGATCCAGCCTGCGAGGGTGAACTTGCCCGTGAGGAGCGGGTTCCATCCCTCCGGCGCGCCAGGCGCCACGCCGAAGCGCGTGAACGCCCACCAGAATAGCAGTATGCCGAGAGATGTCCAGATGCGCGCCCTGCGCGAACAGAACAGGTAGATGATGGCCGCCGCGGCCCATGTGAGGCCGATGCGGCCGATGACGCTCCAGAGACGGAAGTTCGGCCAGTCGAACTGGAGGATGTTGCGGTCGCCGCCCGGTCCCAGCGCCTCGATGAAGCAGCCGAGGACGAACAGCGTGAGGCCACGCCGCACGCATCCCCAGACGATCCGCCCGGTGGAGTCGCCACGTTCCCTCTTCCCTGCGAGCGAGAACGGCCACGTAACGCCCGCTATGAAGAGGAAGAGAGGGAATATCAGGTCGTAGAAGTGGAATCCGATCCAGGGCACATGCTCGAACTGCTGCGTCAGCCAGTGGTGCTCGTGGCCGAGGGCCTTGCCCAGCGCGTAGAAGATGCACGGTACGGGATCCATGCACATGATGAAGAACATGTCGAAGCCGCGCAGCACGTCGAGCGATTCAAGTCTCTTCCCCATGGCATGGATTCCTTTCCAACGCCCCAGCGGCGGCTACCGCCCTGGAACGAGCATGTATGGCTGCGAGAAAAGCTCCTCGCCCGAACCATCCAGCGCATACGCCTTGATGCGCGCGAAGATGTGCGCCTCGGCGCGCGGACTGCTGGAGCTGTATTCGGCCTCCATCGTCCATTTGACGGATGTCGCCTCCTTGACCTCCTTCACGATGCCGACGCCCGTCTTCACCTCGAAGCGCGCGGGCTTGTCGGTCTCGGCCTCCACGGTCGTGCCGTCGAACACGATGCGCTTGAACCTCAGTTCGTTCAGTCCGCGCCTCGCCCCGTAGAAGTTGCCATCGCGGTACGCCTTCAGGCAGGCATGGACGCTCTGTTCCGGCGTGACAAGCACGTTCACGCCGAACGAGCCGTCCTTGATGCGGATGCTGTGGTCTGGCACGCAGAAGCCGAAGCACTGCCGCCCCGTGGCGAGCACCCAGTCCCAGTACGCCTCGCCGTTGACCCTGCCACCCTCGATCACCTCCATGCCGAGCACGCGCTGGTCGTGGTCCAGGATGTCCAGCAGCAGCGGCCTGTAGTACGACGACCACACGGGGTGGTTGATCGTCACGCCACCACCGTCGGGATATAGCAGCCCCTCGATCATGTGGTCGATGGCCGTGGCCCAGTGTTCCCCGGAGCCGGGGTCGTACCCGCCGCGTCGAGGGGTCTGGAACTTCCGGCCCCACTTGTCGAACGTGCCCGACGAGAAGGTCGAGCCTGGCGCGTTGATGTGCAGTCCCCTCACGAACTTGCCGTCATCGCCCTTGAAGTGGTGGTGTTCGGCGTTCGGCGCCTCCAGCACACCTTCCGGCAGCGGTTTGAAGATCTTGCCGCCCTCCTTTAAGGGAAAGTCCTTCTGGACTTCCGGCGGCAGTTCCTTGATCCACTCTCCAATGATCTTGTTCCAGTCGAACGGACCTTCCACGCGCTTGCCCTTCACCGTCACCGGGAAATCGTGGTGCACGCTGAAGTAGTTCTCCGTCATCTTCGAGAGCGGCCACCACGGCGCGCTCGGATAGTAGTTGGACAATGTGATCATCTCCAGCCGGCCAAGGAGCACGTCGAGGTCCGCCTGCGTCAGGCAGTGGACGTGCGAAGTGGTCCTTATCTGGTACGCGGAGGACCAGTCGATCCCCTTGTACGGATGCCGGTTCCTCGGCGGCACGTCGCGTTTGAACCCAGGAAGTCCGCGGCTGGCCGGTGGCGGCGGCATCCCCTCCGCCCGAGCCCCGTTGATGCCCGTTCCGACTGCCGCCGCGGCCGTCGCCATCATGAATTCACGTCTGTTCATTTCTCCACCTCTTTCTTTGTATCCAGGCAGCGCCCGTCGATGGATGCCACCCCTCTTGCTGTCTGCCGTACGATCCACCGTCCGGAAGAATCCTTGACCATCAGGCCGGGGTACGCCGCCACCGGCATCGTGCCGACGCCGGGGCAGCCCGGCAGGACGAGAGACTCCGGCACCTCGCCCCTCTCGCGCCAGCCGACCAGCACCTCCCTCATCATCCTGCCGCCTGGCGCGGCCGTCATCACCCGCCCCTTGCCGCCACCGTGCGCACAGCCCGGCACGCAGAACAGGCGGAAGTACGACTTCGTCTTCTCCATACCGCCGTCATTCCGGCAGACGCGCTCGTAGTAGTCCACGATGGGAGCGGGCGGGATGGTCTGGTCCTCCCAGCCGGTCGTCATTATCAGCTTGCCGCCGCGCGCTGCAAACGCGGAAAGATCCGCCGAACAGGCGTTGAACTCGGGCGCGTAGGCTTCGAGGAATCCGTCGATCTCCTTCCAACCGACGTCCTTCCAGGCATCCCGCGTAAAGCCATGTTCCTGGAGATGGCTGCGGAGGTTCACTATGCCCATCCAGTTCATGTTCTTGCCGAGGTACGACCCCGGCGCGAAGCCGTTGAAATAGCATCTGCCGTCGTGGACGAGCGGCATGTAGATCGCCTTCAACCGCGCGAGCCTGTCGCCAGCGGCGAGGGACGGGCATCTCTTCGCGGCCAGAGCGAGGAAGCCGTCGATCTCGGCCTCGGAGAAGCGCGCGTCCGCCAAGAAGTGCCCGGCGTACGGCGCGGGGTCGCTCCCGGCGCGGAACGCCACGGCGGCGTCGGAGACGATGCGCATCTCGTTGGTGGTGAACATCGCCCTTCCCTCCGCGTCGTGCGTCTGCCGCCACAGGTGCCACACCGCGATCTCGTTCACCGCCGCGTTGTTGTCGGGAAGCGCCGAGACTATGCCGTCGTAGTCCTCCGGAAAGCGTATCGCCTCGCTCATCCCCTGCCTGCCGCCGGTGGAGCCGCCGTAGAAATACGCCTTGTCGCACGGCCGCCCGTAGAACGCGGCGACGATCCGCTTACCGTACACGGTCATCAGGTGTGTCGCACGCCAGTTGAAGTCGCGCTGGATGTTCTTCGGCCATATCCTCGAGTTGGTCGTCCCGCAGTCCGTGATGCCGCGCGTGCCAAGGTCCGTCGTCACCACGGCACCACCTTCGGCAACGAACGCCGTGATGCCCGGCAGCAGTCCCGCATGGCCGCTGTTACCCCGGCCCCAGAACCGGCCGTTCCATCTGCCGGGAAGCGGAAGCTCGGCACGGCAGCGGATGTCGCTGCCGGCCTCGGGCGCGAGCGAGTAGTCCACGCGCACGAATGCACCCTCGATCCTGGCATCGTCCTTCTGCATCGCCGCCCACTGCGCAAGCGGGTCGACGCCCTCTGGCTCGGCGCGGGTGACCAGCAAGGTGCCATCGATCCGGCACACGCCGTCCGCGACGGCCTTCACCCTCGACAGCCTCTGCGCCATCCCCGCGTCGTCCGCCGCGATGGCCAGGGATGCCGCCAGCGCGAAGCATGCCGCCATTTGTACTCGTGGAATTTTCATGCCATTATTCTATCAAAACCCAACCACGGATGCGTACAGAAAATGCAATAAGTTTCATCTACACTTTCTCATATCCCGGCCACGGCGCGGAGATCCTCGAACGACATCTTCGACATGATCGCCTCGTCGGACGCACCCACCGTGGCGTCGATGACGAGCTGCTTCTTCTGCTGCAGCGCCAGCACGCGTTCCTCCACCGATCCTTCCGCTATCATCTTCACCACGTACACCGTCTTCTTCTGGCCGATGCGGTGGGCGCGGTCGGTCGCCTGCGCCTCCACCGCCGGGTTCCACCACGGGTCGAAGTGCACCACCATGTCGGCACCGGTGAGGTTGAGGCCTGTGCCGCCAGCATGCAGGGATATGAGGAAGAGCGGGATGGACCCGTCGGTGTTGAACCTGCGGCATTCGCCGAGACGGTCCTTCGTCTGGCCGTCGAGGTAGCAGTATCTGATGCCGCGCGCATCCAGCTCGCGCTTGAGTATGGCAAGCATCGCCACGAACTGCGAGAACACCAGCACGCGATGGCCGCCGTCCATGGCCTCGTCGAGCAGCTCGAAGAAGGTCTCAAGCTTGCCGGAAGGGTCGTCGCTGCGCTCCTTCAGAAGCTCGAGGTGGTTCGCCGCCTGCCTGAGCCGCATCAGCACGGCCAGCATCTCGAACTTCGTCTTCGCGCCCCTCGCCTTCGCGCGTATGCCGTTCGCCGCCGCCTGCTGGTCGGGCGTCATCGGGCAGTACGCCACCTTCACGATCTTGTCGGGCAGGTCCTTCGCCACGTCGCTCTTGAGGCGACGCAGGATGAACGGATGCAGCTTGTGGTGCAGCTTCTCCTGCGCCAGGGCGCCGTCGTTGCCGCCGGCGGCGATGGGAAGCTCGGTGGAGTCGCGGAAGCCGGCATAGTCGCCGAGGTATCCGGGCAGCAGGAAGTCGAAGATGCTCCACACGTCCGCCACCGAGTTCTCCACGGGCGTGCCGGTCAGCACGAGCTTCTGCACGGCGTCGAGCCGCTTCGCCGAGCGGGCGTTGCGCGTCTGCCGGTTCTTGATGTGCTGGGCCTCGTCCAGCACCACCACGCTGAACCTGCGGCCGAGGTACGCATCCTCCAGGTCGCGCTGCAGCAGCGCATAGGATGTTATCACCAGGTCTGCGCTCTCGATCTCGCCGAAGAGCGCCGCGCGGTCAGAACCCGATACCACCAGCCTCTTCAGCCCCGGCGTGAACTTGGCGGCCTCGGCCTCCCAGTTCCGCACGAGCGACGTTGGGCACACTATGAGCGCGGGCCTGCCCTGCGCCTCAGGGTCGCTGCGGCCGAGCGATATCCAGGCGAGGGTCTGGAGCGTCTTGCCAAGCCCCATCTCGTCAGCCAGCAGCCCGGACAGTCCGCTCTTCTCGAGGAAGCGCATCCAGTACACGCCCTGCTTCTGGTACGGGCGCAGCACGTCCTCCAGGTCGCCCAGCGGCACCGGCTCGAACCTTGCGCCCTCGTCGCGGTTGCGGGCGGCAGCCGTCTCGCGCCATTTGGGTGCGCCGGAGTCGTCGAGATCCACCGCGTCGAGGGCCCGCAGCGACGCGCGCACGTATGGCGCGTATATGCCGCCGACCCGGAACCTCCCGGCCGCCGCGCCGTCCTGCCGCGCCGCGCAATCCGAGAAGACATCGCGCATGGCCGCGATCGCCTCGGTGTCGATGAGGAGCGTCTGGCCGGTGGTGAGGATGTACGAGTCGCCCCGGTTTATCGCCTGCTGTATCTCCACGGGCGACACGGAATGCCCGCCGGCGTCGAAGTCGTAGCCCACGTCGAAGGCGCCGCGCGGCGCGTCCGTCACCGTGACCACCGGCACCACCATCGGCATGGAGTCCGCTGTAGCCATGAGCCTGTCGGAGAGTTCCACCACCCAGCCCCGCCTGCGCAGAGAAGGCAGGCCCGAGCCGAGGAAGTTCAGCACGTCGCGCGGTTCGGTGATGTAGTAGCGCTTGGGTATCGTCTCAGGCGGGATGTCCTCGAAATGGTACTTCTTCACCAGCTCTATGGCATCGTTCTCGGCGGCAAGGCAGCGCGTGCGGTAGAGGTACGGATCGTACGGATCCTCCTCCACCACCTCGTTGATGGGCCCAGGTTCGCCGCATTCCCAATACCTGGCGCCATACTGCGCATCGAGGCTGATGGAGAGCGACGCGCGGCTGCCGGAGAGTTTCGCATGCACCCGCGGTACCATCGGCTCGAATCTGCTCAGCACCGAGGCTACGGAGGCATCCTCCCCGCCCTGCGCCGCGTCCTCCGCCTGCGGCGCAGGTTCGCCCGGCGGCTTCTCGGGCATGTATTCCACCATCATGTAGAGGCCAAGCGCCACCACGTGCGGACACACCATCCCGTATTCCTTGTTGGTGCGGCATGGGCAGTGCGAGATGATGGTGCCATCATCGAGGACCTCCAGCCGCGTCGGCATCTCCCAGCCGTCCGCCATGGAGATCTTGCCGAAGATCACATGGTCGAAGTCGTCCCAGTGCGCTTCCACGACGCCACCGCGCTGCGCGATGGACATCGCCTGCCGGAAGCACTCCTCGCCGCCCCAGTTTACCAGGATCTCGGTGGTGAAGTCGGCAGGCGTCACGCCGACCGTTCCTCCGCCCGGTCTGGCGCCGCGGCCCCTGCGCCGCCCTTCGCCTTCGCCACGCGGTTCACCAGCACCGCTATGCCGCTGTAGGGTATGCCGGAATGGAGCGTGAGGCCGATCTCGCACGTGCGGGAGTTGGAGTAGCCCTCGGTGGCGCCCGCCTCTACGATCCTGCCGCGCAGTTTCCTGAGCGCCCATGCGTTCATCTTCGGGTCGGTGAAGCCCTTGTCGCCCGCGAACGCGCAGCAGCCCACGTCCTCCGGCAGAGCCACCTTGCGCGCGCACGCCTTCGCGACCTTGAGCATCGAGGGGATCAGCCCCATCTTGCGCATCGAGCACGTGGGATGTATCGCCACGCACGCGTCCACCGGCTCGATGTCCACGCGGTCCAGCACGAACTTCTCGATGAACTCGAACGGCTCGTAGAGGTGCATGTCCTTGATAGTATGGCGCATCCTGTAGAGGCACGGGCTCTGGTCGCACACGACCGGCCAACGGCCGTTCTCCGAAGCCTCGCGCAGCGCGGCCCCCAGCTCGGCCGCCTTGCGGTCCGCCACCTCGGGCATCCCCTTCGACTCCCACGTCGTGCCGCAGCAGAGATTGCGCATGTTGGCCGGGAACACCACCTCGTACCCGGCCTTCTCCATCAGTTCCGTCATCTCGTTCACGAGCGGCTTGCCGGACACGTCGCCCTTGGCCGGCCCCATGCGCTGGTTGATGCAGCTTGGGAAGTACACCACCTTGCCGGCGGGCGCCTCCGCGCGCCCGGCGCCAGGACGGAACCCGCGCACACGGTGCGGCATGGCGGGCGTCCAGAGCGGTATCAGCCCGAAGGATCCACGGTGCAACGCCTTGCACACGGCGAACATGAGCTTGTTGCCGAGCACCGCCTGCCCGAGGGCCGCGAGGTCGAGCAGGCAGCCTACGCCCCACGCCACGAACGCCAGATGGTCCGCCGCGAACCGACCGAAGCTCCGCCCGAGAAGCGGCATTTCGCGCTCGCGCAGCACGTGTATGAAGTCGCCCGTGTTGATCTTCACCGGACAGCTGGTGGAACACAGCCCGTCGCCCGCGCACAGGTTCTTGCCCAGCTTGCGGAAGTCGCGCTTCAGCTCCTTCGCGAGAGCGCGCGAGCGCGGATCGTCCAGCCCCTCGAGCCGTGCTATCTCGCGCTGCACCACGATGCGCTGGCGCGACGACATCGAGAATCCGCACGCCACGCAGTTCACCTCGCAGAAGCCGCACTCGATGCACCTGTCCACGATCTCGTGCACCCGCGGCAGAGGCTTAAGGTTGCTGATGTACGCCTTGGGGTCCTCGTTGAAGATGACGCCCGGGTTGAAGATGCCGTCGGGGTCGAAGAGCGCCTTCACGTCCTTCATCAGCCCGTACGCGGCATCGCCCCACTCCTGCCGCACGAAGGGCGCCATGTTGCGTCCCGTGCCATGCTCGGCCTTGAGCGACCCCTTGTACTTGCGCGTCACGAGGTCGACCACCGCGCGCATCATCCCGTCGTACTGCGCCACCGACTCGGACGTGTCGAAGCGCTGATTGAGGATGAAGTGCCAGTTGCCCTCGAGCGCATGGCCGTAGATCACCGTGCCAGGGTAGCCGTGCTCCCTGAAGAGCGCCTGCAGCTCCAGCGTCAGCTCCGCGAGCCTGTCCACCGGCACCGCTATGTCCTCGATGAGGCAGGTGGTGCCTATCTCGCGCGTACCACCGACGGCCGGGAATATCCCGCTGCGCATCGCCCACCACTTGCCCGTGCGCGCCGGATCGTCGGTGAAGTCCGCCGGCGCGGCAAGCTCGAAGCCCGCGAGCACGTCCGTGAGCGTCGCGCGCTTCGCGGCGATCTCCGCGGCGTCTGCCCCGTCTATGCGCACAAGCACCGCCCCTGCGTCGTCCGGCAGGCCGGCAAGCTCCGGGAAGTCGCCCTCCACCGTACGCATGGCCTTGCGGTCGAAGAACTCCGCCGCCGAGAGCGCGCCCGTCGGCTTCATGGCGGAGACAGCCTCGCATGCCGACCTGGTGGTGGAGAAGAGCAGCAGCGCCGATTCGCTGCAGGCGGGTATCTCGCCCGTGCGCATCGTCACCGAAGCCAGGAACGCGAGCGTACCCTCGCTGCCGGGGATGAGGTGCGCGATGATGTCGAAGGGATCCTCGAACTCCACGAACGGCAGGATCGTCAGACCCGTCACGTTCTTGATCGAATACTTGCGGCGGATCAGCTCCGACAGCTCCGCGTCGGAGCGCGTGCGGTCGCGCAGCTCGCATATCCGCGCAAGGAACGCGGGGTGCGTCTCGGCGAACGAAGCCCGCGAGGCGGCATCGCCCGTGTCAAGCACCGTGCCGTCCGCCAGCACCAGCCGTACGCTCTCGAGCATCCGGTAGCTGTTGGCATGCGTGCCGCAGCACATCCCGGACGCGTTGTTGGCGACAATGCCGCCGACCATCGCGCTGTTCACCGATGCCGGGTCTGGCGTGAACCTGCGGCCGTACGGCTTCAGAAGCTCGTTCACCCTGCCGCCCACGATGCCGGGCTGCATCCGGATCCGCGCTCCGCCGTCGAGCACCTCGGCGCCTTCCCACTTCTTGCCGCATACTACAAGCAGCGAATTGCCCGTGGCCTGCCCGGAAAGCGACGTCCCCGCCGCGCGAAAGGTTATGCTCTTCCCCTCGCGCCTGGCCCGGGCGACAACCGCCTGGACATCCGCCTCGTCGGCGGGCATCAGCACCTCTTCCGGCACGAAGCGGTAGAACCCCGCATCCGTGCCCCACGCAAGACGCTCAAGATAGCTCTTCATGTCGTTCTTCTTCCTTTACAATGCCGTACATTGGTTGTCCGGACTGGATTCGAACCAGTTCGAAGAGGATCAAAACCTCCTATGCTGCCATTACATCACCGGACAGGTGTGCGCCGGACGGGCCTCGTACCCGGCCTGCGCGAGATCCGCCGCGACCATGCGCGCATGGTCCGCGTCGCGCATGACGCCGAAGACGCAGGAGCCGCTGCCCGTCATGGACGCGCCGCACGCCCCTGCGGCCAGAAGCGCCGCACGCGCTTGCGCTATCTCGGGATGCAGGGCCTCGGCCGCCGGCGACAGGCCGTTGTGCAACGCCGCCGCCACCGCCTCCGCCCCGCCTCCGGAAAGCGCATGCCGCATATTATCCAATATTTGACGCCCGTCTGTCAACTGGGGAACGCATTTTGCATATACCGCGGAGGTCGACGCGAACACCCCGGGAAAGACAAGCACAAGATTGACCACGGCGCCGGATGCCTCGCGCCGGACCCTCTCGCCGCGTCCCTCCATCAGCACAGGCCCGCCAAGCACGAGCGCCGGCACGTCGCTGCCAAGCCCCGCCCCCAGCTCTGAAAGCCTCTCCCGCGAAAGGCCAAGCCCCCATAGTCCGTTCAACCCCGCAAGCACCGCCGCCGCGTCAGCCGAACCGCCGCCAAGTCCGGCGCCAGACGGTATGCGCTTCAGAAGGGATATCGCCACCCCGCCGGCATGGCCGGCCTCGCGCCGCAGAAGCTCCGCCGCCTTCACGGCAAGATTCTCCCCGGCAGGACAAAGCCGGTCAAGGCTTCCAGGGGACGCGGCGTCGGGCGCGACCGCAACATCCAAGCTTATGCCGTCGGCTGGACGCAGTTCGATCTCGTCAGCAAGGGATATGGGCACCACAAGCGAACGGATGTCATGGAAGCCGTCCGTACGTACGCCCAGAACCTCGAGCGTAAGATTTATTTTCGCCCGAGCGTACATCGAAGAGGAACTAGCCTACTTCTTCGCCGGCGCAGCCGGAGCAGGTTGCGCCGGAGCGGCAGGCGCAGGCGCGGCAGGTGCCGCAGGCTTCGCCGCCGGAGCGGGCGCGGGCATCGGCACGGCAGGCGCCGCCGCCGGAGCGGGCGCGGGCATCGGCACGGCAGGCGCCGCCGCAGGAGCCGCCGGAGCGGGGATGTTGGGCGCCGGCAGATCGGGCAGCTTCTGCTGCGCGGGTGCGGGCGCGGCCGCATCGCTCATGAGCGTCTTCGTGTGGATGGTGGAGGTGAGCCTGGCAAGCACGAGCGTATTGACAAGGAATATCGCACCCAGCCAGATAGTCACCTTGATGAGGATGTTGCCCGCGTCGGCACCGAACGCCGCCTCGGCCATGCCGCCGCCGATCACGCCGCCGAGACCGCCCTCCTTCGGCTTCTGCAGCATCACCACGAGCGCCAGCAGAAGGCACACCAGCACCTCGACCACATAGAGAAAACCAATCAGGATGTTCATTTCGCTTTTTCCTTTTCTTCGTTTGAAACCAGTCGGCACGGCACACAAGGCCGCCCCTTATCATCTCCTACGGATCGACGAACGTCAGCTTCAACGTGTCGAAATCTATCTTGCGGTAGTAACAGTTGCGCGGCGCGCCCGCCGCGTTCTTCGTATGGCAGATGCCGCCGCGGCAGGGCCTTACGATGTACAGCAGGGAGTTCTGCTCGCAGTTGACGTACGCCTCGAGAAGATCGAACGTCTCGCCGCTCGTCTCCCCCTTGAACCAGAGCCTGTTGCGGCTCGTGGACCACAGCACGAGCTTGCGCTTCGCGAACGATTCACGCATCGCATGCTCGTTCGTGTACGCCACCAGTATGACCTCGCGCGTATCGGCGTTCTGCACGGCCACAGGTATGACGCCCGGATCGCACGCCGCCGTACCGGCCGCGCGCGTATCGGCCACCTGCCGGCCGACCTTCTCAAGCTTGGTGAAATCCAGCCTAAGCTCGCTTGTCTCTTCTAGTTCTCCCATGTGGCGGGATATTGTACCATAATTGACGGGAGGATGCAATCACATCGCAAGACCGCCGCCGAGCGCCTTGAACAGGGCGATGAGATCCTCCGTTATCTTGCCGCGGCTGATCGTGAGCGCCTCCTCCAGCGTGAGCAGCGAACGCTGCGCGTCGAGCACGTTGTTGAAGTCCGCAAGACCGTTCTTGTAGAGGTCCTGAGAGATGTTCACCGCGTCCTGCGCCGCCTTCACGGCGCCCTGCAGCGACTGGTAGCGGTGGTACTCCTGCGTGTACGCCGAATAGGCGTTGCGCGTCTCGGCGAACGCGTTCTGCATCGCAAGCTCGTACTTCAGCACCGCTTCGTCCATCTTGCTCTCCTCGGCCTTCAAGTTGGCGATGAGGTTGCCGCCCTGGAAGATCGGCCACGAGAAGCTGGGGCCGATCCAGCTGTAGAGCGATCCGCGGTTCGTGAACTTCTGGATCTTCACCGACTCCAGCCCGAGCGAACCGTTGAGGTACAACTTCGGGTAGAGGTAGGAGGTCGCCACGCCCACGGACGCCACCTGCGCGGCCAGCGCCCGCTCCACGGACCTGACGTCCGGACGGTTCCGCATCAGGTCGAGGGGGATCGAATCGAGCCGCTGCGGCGCGATCAGCCAGTCGCGGTCGTCGGGCGTCTGCAGCTCGTCGTGCAGGGCACCGGGCATCATGCCGCAGAGCACCGCCAGGGAGTTCTTGAAGCTCTCCTCCTGCGAGAGCAGGTTCGGGATCGAGGCGCGCGTCTGCTCCACGTTGTACTTCGCCTGATTCACGGCAAGCTCATCACCGATGCCGGAATCGAGACGCGACTTCAGGATGTCGTACGTCTCGCTCTGGAGCTTCAGGTTGGTGCGCGCCACCTTCAAGCGCTCCTGTATCGTGCGCAGCTGGATGTAGCTGCTGCCGATCTCGGACGTGAGCGACACCCACGCATCCGCCAGCGAGTACTCCGCCGATTCCACCGACGCATAGGCCGACTCCACCTCGCGGCTCACGCCGCCGAAGATGTCGATCTCCCACGTGGCGTCGAACCCGCCCTTGAAGAGATCCGTATGCGACGCGCGCGTGCCGGAGCTCTTGTGGGACGAATAGAGCGAAGAGTTGTTGCGGTGCGCCTCCGAATGGCGCGCCGAACCGGACATGTCGAGATGCGGCACCAGGCTCGATGCCTTGCCCAGCAGCAGCCACCGCGACTGCATGAGCCGCGCCTTCGCCATAGCGAACGACAGGTTGTTCGAGGCCGCCAACGACACCAGGTTCGTGAGAATCGGGTCATCGAAGCGGCACCACCAGCATACGATCGCCTCGGGCGAAAGCGCCATGCGCGGATCGTCGTTCGTCGTGGCCGGGGCGAATTCGCCCGTGGCGGTCTTGTTCGTGGTGGGATAGCCCGCATCAGGCGGCGGCGCATCATGGGCTACCACCTCCGGCTCCTCGTAGTCCGGCCCCACCGTAAGCCACGACGGCCTCATGCAGCCTGCGGCGCACAGCGCCGCCAGCCATAAAAGCATCTTCTGGAATTTCATCTGTTCCCTTCCATTCAAGAAGTTCCTACCTTCTCCATCACAGCCCGATATTATAACATACCTTCAGGTAGGTATGTCAAAGCGAAAAGTTAAAAAGTTGAGCCGCGCGGGTGTCCGACATCCTAGCGCGCCTGCCATTCAAGCAGGCCCGTCGGCGAGATGCGGAGGGGACGCGAACAATCGATCGCGAAACTCCTTGGAACGTGTCCGTAGGGATAGCCGGAGAACACCGGACACGGCACCTTCTCGGCAAAGCGGGTGAAAAGCGCCTCGACCCTGGTCCTTTCCCACTTCCTGTTGAAATCGCAGAACACCACCGCCGCCGCCTTGTCGAACACGCCCGCGGCCCTCAGCCTCTCAAGCGCCGATTCCGAGTCGGCTGCATACTTCGAAATCCCCTCGATGAAGATGACCCGCCCGTCGAACGACGGAAGATACCCTAGTTTCGACAGCACGATGAATCGCTCCAGCACGCCGACGAAGGACTTGCCGCCGACCGGCGCGGCACAAGGCTTGACGGGCGTGAGCTGGATCGGCGGCGGCGTGCCGTGTAGCATCATGGCAAGGCGCTCGCGCGATTCCCTCGTGTTGTAGGTCGAAAGGGTCGAGAGCGACGGACCGGAGATCGGAACGCCCACACCCTTGGAAAGCATCGCGCCAAGCACCACCGTCACGTCGCTGAATCCCAGCACACGCATGTTGCGTCCGCGAAGACGCTCCCAGTCGATGCGGGTAATGACGTTCGCCGCGCCCTGCCCTCCCCGCGAAAACAGGAGGAAGTCAATCTCTGGATCCAGCCACGCCTGCTCGAAGAGCCTGGCCTTGACCTCCGGAGGCTCCTTCTTCAGGACGTTAGGCATGACCTTCACGCGATATCCAGCCGCGACAAGGAGGTTCGTGCCTCGGGTGAAGACGTTTGTCGGGATCAGGGAGGACACGGAAACGATGCCGATGGTCTTGACATCTGGCGGGAAGAGTCCCTTGAAGTCTATCGCGTCCCGCTTGCCGCGTCCAGAAGCCCGCATTTTCAGCGCGAACGGGACGGTGGCAGAGGCGTATGATGGCGGCAACGCCACCTTGAGCCCGGTGGGGGTCCTTTCCGTGCGAAGTGGAGCGCTATCGCCGACGAGCGTGACGGTAACGGCTGCGGGGAGCTTGCACTTTAGCGTGATCTCGGCGGAAGGGTTCTTGACGATGGCATAGGCGGTGGAGCCGTCCTTGGACTGCGTGTAGTCAATGTCCGGAGTGGAGAACGGGGCAAGGATGCGTGTGGCGTAGATCGCCTCGCCATACCTGGAAAGCCACTTGCCGATCTGCATAAGGCGCTCGCGCTGGACGGCCGGGATAGCGCCCTGCGGGTCGAGATTGACGAGCAGGAGCAGGTTGCCGCCCCGCGCCACGATGTCGGCGAAGTGTATCACGAACTCGCGTTCGGACATGACCATGTCGGCGGTCTCCTGCCAATGGTTACCGTACGCCTTGGAGATGCCGGAGCAGGATTCCCACGGATGCCACTTCGCAGGGTCCAGGAACTCCTCCGTGTCGCCCCATTCGTCGGTGAAGAAGTCGCCCCGCACCGTCCTCAGTACCTTCAGCTTGCCGCGCCCCTTCACCTCCTCGGGCCTGCCCTTGCCATAGCGGTCGTTGCAGGCGACCTCCTTGCGTCCCTCGGCCCTGTTGTAGAAGTAGGCGGTTATGTCGTAGCTGCCGTTCTCGTGGGCGAAGGTGGCCCAGTCGTAGTCGTACCAGAGGATGTCGGGGTCGTACTTGTCGATGAACTCGGTGGTCTGGGGCACGATGTAGTCGCGGACGAAGTCCTTCACCGCGATCTTGCCAGAAGCCTTCCATTCCATGTCGGGGGTACAATCGACCATCGTGGATGCCTCCTTCCATATCCTCACCGAGCCATCGTCCTGGAGGATCGGATATTCCCATTCCCCGGCCTGCGAGGTGTAGACGCCGAACTTGAGTCCGTGCGCGCGGCATGCATCGGACATCTCCCGCGCGAAATCGCGGTGCGCACCCTGGTCCACCGAGTCGCGGAAGGTATAGGAACAGTCCCACAGGCAGAAACCCGAATGGTGCTTGAGGAAAGGCACCACATATCTGGCGCCGCATTTCACGAAGAGGCTCGCAAGGGCGGGTGCATCGAACTTCGTGCCACGGAAGAGGTCTATGAAATGATCGCGCTTGAAGTCGGCTCCCCAGTTCTTCTCGTGGTATTCCTTCATACCGTGGAATGCGTGGCCCTCGGGATATTTCACGTCGCAGCGGAATTCATACCAGTCTGGATACAGCCGCGCACCTTTGACGTACGGGCACCACGACGCCAGTGACCAGAGCCCCCAGTCGATGAAGATGCCGAACTTCGCGTCGATGAACCATTCGGGACAGGGATGGGAGTCCATGGAGACGCCCGTGGCCTTGTACCTTCCGGCAGCATTCACGGCATCGACCCTGGCCATCTGCGCCTTCGCGCGCTCCATCGTCTCCTGCGAATGGTCTCGGGCTATCTGCCGAAGGGTCTTCGGGTAGAGGACCGGCTTCCAGCCGCGCGGCCGACGATATTCCTCAGGCGCGACAGGAACGGCTGCCGAGGCGTCCTTGCCGGATCTGGACAGCTCGTCCGCCGGCGCGGCATTCTCCGCTGCCGCCCTGCCGGCTAAAAGCGCCGCGACGAGTATCGCGCCCGCCTCCGCCATCATCGCAACAGATCTTCTCGTCATGACGTTGTCTCCTCCTGTTTTCCGCGTAAACTTTGATACATTATACCACAACCACGGCAATGCCCCTAATAGAATTGCGAACTTTACACCAAAATACAAAACATCACAATTGTCCGGCGAGGAAATATGATAGAATATACGCCATGAAAAGTCATAGAGCCACAGGAAGACCAAGAGGAAGACCGCCATCATTGCCGTTCGATTGTACTGGTTCATAAATCCCCTTCTGTGGCTCAGTCCCCCACTCTTGTTCGTCCATGCGTTCTCGCCCATTCAGCATGATGTTATGATATAATCACAGACATGGCACGACTATTCAACTTTGACTACAAGTCACCGTTTTTCTACATGGTAACGCTCAAGCGGTTACCGGGTATTTCGGATTTCTCCGTCATCGGCGAAGATGGGCGGCTTGTTCGAAATGCCATCACAGATGCATTTGACAGGACCATCAGCACATTCCATAGGAGATGGCGGTGCATTGAAGAGATATCGCCATTCGTGGTGATGCCGGATCATATCCACCTGATGATCAAGATAAGAGCTACGCCAGATCGTGTTGCGCTTGGGGTGATCGTGAGCCAGCTGGCGAAAGCGCTGCGCGGTGAATATTGGCGTGTTGTTGCCGCAGACGCGGCAACTCGCAACACCCTTGGCATTGCGCCTGGTATTGCGCACACCGATAGGGCTGTGCAGGGTAATGCGCCGGGTGTTGCGCCCGCCGCGTCTGCGGCGGGTCGCAGCGCGCCACGCGATATCTTCGAAAAGGAATGGCACGATTGGATTGTGAAGCGCGACGGGCAGCTCGCCACATTTCGCCGCTACATCAGGGAGAATCCAATGCGTGCCGCCATGCGCCGCAAGAATGCGCATTTCTTCGGCAGCGCAAGGCGGGTTTCCTTTTTAGGGTGCGAATGGTTCGCCTATGGCAACACTGAAATACTGCGATTGCCGGGGCTTGTGCCAATCAAGGGCCATCGCACCACGCCGCCCGGCTCGCCGGAATGGAATGCCCTTCTGGCGACGGCATCCCGGATCGGGCCAGGTGGCGCAGGCGTTTCCACTTTCATGAGCCCGCTTGAAAAGGCTTGCGGCAATGCCATCGCCAAGGCGGGCGGTAAATGGATCGTGCTTTCGCCAGAAGGATTCTCCCCGCGATGGCATCCGCCGCGCGAGAAGGAACGCTTCTGCGCCCAAGGCCGCATGCTCTTCCTATCGCTCTACGAAGCCTCCACCCGCAAGCCAACGCGCAAGATGCTCTATGAGCGCTGCCATGAAATGATCGACCTCGTCATAGCAACGCTTTCATAGGCAACATGGCACGTTACGGCCTCACCTTCACGTGCATAAAGAACGAACCGCCCGACTGGTAGGGCGGGCAGCCCCCTGCCCGCCGCGTTATGGTCGCCTTGGACTTACATGAACTTCCATTAAACAAACCTTTTGGTAGCGAAAGCAGAGCGCGAAGTTTATATCTCTGCAAGTATCTTTCGCCGTTTCTCTTCGTACTCACCATCCGATACTATGCCCATTTCCTTGAGCTTTAACAACTTCAAAGGCATCATTGCCGTCAACTGTGACGCTTAGGTTAAAACAAAATACAAAACATCACAATTGTCCGGCGAGGAAATATGATAGAATATACGCCATGAAAAGTCATAGAGCCACAGGAAGACCAAGAGGAAGACCGCCATCATTGCCGTCCGATCTTCCCGAACAGATATTGCGCGATCTTGAAAGCAGGATGGACAAAACCACCCAGCTCGTCATACCCGACCTTGGAAATCTTGCGAAAAGGTTAAACGTCAGCCGTTCATCGATCAAGCGAGAAATCACGGGCCTCAGGAACTGCGGATACATAGAGCTTCAGTACATCAAGAAGCGTCCGACCAATAGAATATATACCATTCTCTATAAGCTGAAAAGACCTGTGCTAGCTCAAAATTCCCCTTCGTGTGGCTCAAAAATCCCCTTATAATGGCTCATAATCCCCCTTCGTGTGGCTCAAAAATCCCCCTCCTCAGACAAAACGACATTGCCCGATGAGGGGGATTTATAGTACCGCTGCTACTTCACCCTCACACGCAGGAAGAAAGTAGGCGGTGTTCCGTTAGGCGTGACCATCGCCTTGGCCTTGCCATCGGTGGTGCGTTCCAGCGTAATGGCGCTTGTCAGAACAGAGTGTTGTTGGTGCGGACTTCTGGCTTGTTTTGATTAGCGCCGCAATCCGAACCGCAATTCTGCCTACCCGTCTCTGGCCTCTTGGATTCTCTCGCTTTCTCGCCAATCGCCCGCCTTGCGTTCATGCTGTCCGTTATCATGTTGTGCGCCTCGGCAGCAGCGGCAAGCGTCTTGGTACTGATACCCAATGTCACTTGGATCTCGCCAGACGTCTTGCTCCCTGTTGTCGGAATCTTAATGGTCTTCAACGTTAGAATGCCGGATAGAATTGCCGCCGAGCGTACGGTAAGCGTCTCCTTTATGGCTTCCATGTTCTCTCTGGTGATGGACTTCTTCACGACTTCACCTTCACCAGTCTGCGTCAAAACGGCTTTCGACATGCGCCCTTCCCCGCTTGTGGCAGATTCCTCTACTTCGACGACCTCGTTGAAGAACTTGGACAATGCAGCCTTTGCGCGAAGTTCGGCAACCTTTGTCTTGCTGCGGATATCCCGCACATCGCCGAAGTCATACGATGCCGTACCACGGGCGAACACCTGCAACGAGCCATCGTTTTCGTTCCTGATCAGGCTCACGCCATCTGGCTGAGTAAGGATTTCCTCAACTGCCGGATTGGAGGCATTCTCCTTGACCCTATCCTGTTCCTGGGCAAATGCGACGGACGCAACAAGTGCGTAAGCCGCGAGTGTCATTATTTTCTTCATTTGGATTGCTCCTTTTTGTTTGTGGTTTCTTGTTTTGTAACCGAGGATCACTCCTCGACCGAAATTGAAGCCGTGACGATCTTCGCCACATCGTCCATTGGGATATCGATACTCACCCACTTGACATAACTCTTGGCGAAACCGCCGACAAGCGGCGAAATGAACCAGAGTCGCTTTTGACCTACATAATCATCTCCGTGTTCTAATATTGTCGTAGCGAAATTTAAAATGTCAATGTTCCTAACAACTATACTCGTCCCTGCCACTTCATCGCCATTCGTATTCTTGAATGACAGCGCATAGGTAGTGACAGTTGCATTTGGTGCATAATCAGGATACTTGTTGCTTGTCTCTGGTGAAAGAAAATAATTCTGCCAGCGCACGATTTCCTCCCAACATTTGTAAGAAAGTCTATAAAGACATCCTGACAATGTATATCCTCGAGCAGTTTTTACAATACCAACATCAAATGTACAACTCTCTGGAATATTACCAGAGAACCTCCGTCTTACAAACCGTGCTCCACTCATCCTCTCACCTAGGCGATCAGAGAAACGAATTCCCCAGCCGTTGTAGTAATAAGCATTGCCCATTATGCCATGTCCATGTAAGACATAATTTCTACCGTTAATCTGAACGGACAAAAAAGTTGTCGTCTTATATTCTTCATTTAAAGCTATACCATAGGTTGATAGGGGATCAGAAGATTCAAGTGATGACATGTTTCGTACTTCATTGCAACATGTCATAACTCCAGATTTTTGCATACGGGAAGTTCCATGTTTCTTTACGATATAAGCCTTATATTCATTAACATATTTTAACTCGTTTTTCAAATCAAACCGTTTGGCCGGCGCGGTTTTTATCTGGTCGAGTATTCGATTCCACCTTGGAACGAACTCCTTGTAGTATTTGTCCGGATCAACCTCGATCTTGACAGGATACCATAGCCTCACAAGCGACGGATCTTCCTTGACTGCCTCAACGACTGGCTTAGTAGCGCCCAAAGAGGCTTTCATGAGTTGCTTTACAGGCGAAAGCACCTTGAGCTCGTTCTTGATGATCGAAAGCGCGTCTTCGTTTGCCTTGAAATCCGTGACTATCTGCGCATGAAGGTTCTTACTGACATCTGAGAGGTTGACCTGTTGCGACGGCATGATGTCTTTTATCTTCCTAGCAAGGTCACGCTTACGTACTTCAGCAAGAATTGTGATCGTAACAAGACCGCTTGGCGACTTCCCCTCAATGACGATATTGTATTTCTCGATGTAGGCGTTGGACTGTGTGAGAATCTGGTCTTTCACCAGTTCCTCATTCTTGACCATCTGTTCCGCATCGACATACAGGCCTATGGCCTTTTCTATAGCATCGCGGTATGCGTCTTTCAACGCTTCCGTCTTGTCCGTACCAGTACCTCTGCCACGAACTTTTACGATTCCCCTATCATCACAGAAACCAACCATCATGAGCAGTGAAACTGCTACAATCACGAACCTTTTCATTTCTTGTTCCGTTCTCCGCGCCTTTAGGCGAACACTCCACTTGTGGCGCAGTTGCCAAGCGAAGTATCTAATCTTCCTACACAGATACTTCCAATCGGAAGGAATATCTGACATGGGAATCTTTTCTTTTTTCTCGCGCCTTGGTTCGTACGTCATTCCACTCAAGGCACGATAAGAAAGTGGCGTACTTTTATCTCTGCTACTCGGCAATCGGAACGAAAAAAGAAAACCTCTCTTCGTGTTCCGTCTGAGGTCTTAGGAAACCATGAATGAAACACAAAGAGAGGCAAAACGCTTGCGCGTTTCCTCTGCATAGTGTCGTCATTCGTTGAAAGTTCCTAAGTTTCAGACGGCGACTGCCTTGCAGCATTGCTTAAATCATCTTCCTCCTTCGCCTCTTGCGAGGCTCCGGCGGATGAATGTCACTCCGCTTCGGCGGTGGCGCGATGGGGTCATCGCGCCCTACCTTTGCGGCGACAGGCGGCAGACCTTCCGGCCCGCCTATGTACGCTTCACTGTTGTTTCTTCCTTCTTCCTTTCGTTTCCAGTTTGTGATTTGAGATTCATGATGCAGACGGAACAGGATTGAAGATCGTCAGGTTGGGATAAAGGGCCTTGAAGTCCGCCTCGTTGCGGGTAATAAGGCCGCCTTTCTGCAGGGCATAAGCCCCGATGAGAACATCTGCTATCGGACGCTTTGGGGCATTTCCGGCACGCTTGCGCATGATATGCTCGTACCACGCCTTGTGGGCGAGAAGAACGGCCTCCTTGCTACCCTTGAAATCGCGTTGAATCCACATTGCGTCCAGAAATGCATCCTGCGCAGCGACATCGCCATTGAACTCTGGAGACAATTCTACGTATGTGATAGGTGCCACTGTCAGTACATCATCGAGTTTTGACTGTAGCGCCATGGATGACATCTCTGAAAATGTCTTGTCCCCACGAAACACGTCGATCAAGACACATGTGTCCACGACCCAAATCATTCTTCTTCTCCCTCGCGAAGTTCACGCATCACGTCTTCCGTCGAGCGATACTCTGGATGAAATCTTCTGCCGTATCCGATGAAATCCCTGATGCATGGCTTCTTGCGCTTTATTGGCGACTGTACACCAGCGGCGTGGTCATATTGTTCGACCGTACGAGAAATCGAATTAAGAAGATACTCCATTAGGTACAGTTTTTCGGCCGTACTCATCTGATTAACTTGTTCTAGTACCGCTGGCATGTTTTGTTCCTTTGCTCAAACGCTGTCTATTATAGCACATTTCGGTTTCACCATGACACCGAAAAAATGGTATAATTCCCCTCATTTCACATTATGGCCATTATTGACAAGCATTCATCCAACGCAGAGAAGGTGATGTTCTTCCGTTCGCTGTTCGGCGGACGGGGTGACGTGTTCGCCAGGAGGTATGATATTACGCGAGACGAAGAGAAGCCGTGGACGTTTTTTCTTCCGCTATGGTCCACTTTGATCCCAGGAGACTGCCCATCGCCGATTACCGAGAGGATACCTTGATTCTGCGGTTCAGATATTGAAAGATGACGGGTTCAGGGAGGATATTGTTGACAAGCGTTATGGGGGGTGTCCCGTTGCACGTAGAGTTCCACGGCGAACTAAGACCGGAGCAGAAAGCTGCCGTTGCGGCGACAGGCGGCAGACCTTCCGGCCCGTCTATGTACGCTTCACTGTGTTGTTGTCTGGTCCGCATTTTCGGCCTAAAAAGTCAATGTGTGCCCGATCATCTTGCAAGTCACGTAGGGATATGTCATACTGCGTCCACTCTCAAGTCGTTTGAAACGCTTGGAGGTGTCCGTCGGATCATGCCGTGCAACGGGTGTCGCATTGGCTGAAGGATGGCGGGGAATAATGATTGTGGCTAGAAAGGACAGATCAAGGTGAAAGCGCTGAAAACTGGAGCGTTGGCGGCCGCGCTCGCTGCGATAGCGGCAGGCTGCGCAACGATAAGCTATTCTTCGCCAGGGAAGCTGGACGGCATCTCGGTAAAGGGCATCGAGGGCAAACAGACGCTTCGGCAGGTCGTGATCAGCACATCCGGATACTATGTGCTATGGACCATCCCTCTGTTCTCGGGCGATCTCAGATGGAATCCGGAAAAGCAGTCCATCAACGGCGGATTCTCGTTCTTCAGCGACCAGGTCGGGGTCAACGAACTCCAGACGGCGCTGCTGAATGTCGCGAAGAGCCGCAACTGCGACCTGGCCGACGTTCACTATACGGATTCGGATGCGTCATTCGCCGGAGCGAGCGAGGCCGGCATCATAGGCGCCCTTTTCGGGTCGTCGCAAATGAGCGTGTCCGCCTTGCTTGTACCGCGTAACAAAGCAGAATAGCATGGAGGACCGGAAAATGAAAAACCATCTGGCAATTGCGATATTGGCTCTCGTGTTTGCAGGCTGCAGCTCCTACAGCGAGATCGCCCGCTGGAATTCCAACACCCCAATCGAAGACGGAGAAGTCCCCGTGGCTACGTTCCTCACGCAGAACTTCTCCTACCAGCTTCTGTGGGTAATACCGATCTGCACCGGCCTTCCGTGGACGGAGGGTACCGAGGAAACGGTGGATGAATACAACGTCAGCCTGTTCCGCGACGAGGCCACGATAGACAACAACCTCAAGTCCCTGAACCACGCGCTTGGCCTTGTCGGTTCCCGCCGCATCGTCGGGCTTGAGACGTTCGAGGACGACAGCAAGGCATGGAGCCTGTTTATCTTCAACCGCCACGAAGTCCGCACGAAGTGCATCATACTCAAACCCGAGGCGCCCGTGCCCGCCGCCGGCAAGTGACGCCCGCATTTGTTTCATTTTAACCATCATGCCACCGTCAAATTATGGTATAATTTCCCCATGCGCTATCTAATAATAGTCGTGGGTGCGGTTCTGGTGAACAATTTCGTCCTGAACCGCTTTTTGGGATGCTGCCCATTCCTGGGCGTATCGAAGAAGACCGAGACTGCCCTGGGCATGTCGGGCGCGGTCGTGTTCGTGATGACGATCGCCTCGGCGGTGACATGGTGCCTGGACCAGTTCCTCCTGAGACCGAACGGCCTTGGCTACATACACACGCTCGCATTCATCCTCGTGATTGCATCGCTCGTGCAGTTCATCGACATCGCGATGAAGCGCTTCATGCCGCCGTTGCATGCGGCGCTCGGCATATTCCTGCCACTCATTACCACCAACTGCGCGGTGCTGGGCGTGGCGGAGATGAACGCGAAGAGCGACCTCAACTTCTTTGGATCCGTCCTCTATTCGTTCGCGGCGGCGATCGGCTTCGGCCTCGCGCTCGTCATATTCTCCGGCATACGCGAGAAGCTGGCGCATGCGAACCCGCCCCGCTGCTTCCGGGGCGTAGCCCTCGCGCTCGTCACGGCCGGTCTGCTGGCGCTGGCGTTCATGGGCTTCTCGGGACTCGTGAAGGAAGAGGACGCGCTCAAGACATTCAAGATGGAAAGTGCGCCTACGGTGGCCGCGACCGAGGTCGCAAAATGACCCTCACAACCTTCCCAACCTTCACAACCCTCACAACCTGAAGTCAGTATCTAGCACCTAGTAGGCAGAAACCAGAGACCCCGACATGAACGCAATTCTCATCGCCACTCTCGTAATCGCAGCCGTGGGCGCAGTAGCGGCCCTTGCGCTCGCCATCGCCGACAGGTATCTCGCCGTGCAGGAGGATCCACGCATCGGCCTTGTGACGGCGGCCCTTCCCGGCGCGAACTGCGGCGGCTGCGGCTTCGCCGGATGCGACGGATACGCGCGTGCGCTCGTGGCCGGAACGGCGCCCAACGGTGCATGCGCGGCAGGCGGCGACGCATGCGCCGCCGAAGTCGCGAAGATTCTCGGCATCGCCGCCACCGCCACCGAGCGAAGGGTCGCTGTGGTCAAGTGCTGCGGCACGCGTTCGGAGGCGATCCGCATCGGCGACTATAACGGCATCTGCGACTGCGCGTCCGCCGCCGCCACGGCCGGCGGCGACAAGGGCTGCAGTTTCGGCTGCCTCGGCTACGGCGCATGCGCGAACATCTGTCCCAAGCACGCGATCCGCATCGAGGACGGTCTCGCGAAGGTGGACAAGCGCCTGTGCATCGGCTGCGGCAAGTGCGTCGCGATCTGCCCCAAGAAGCTGATCGAGCTCGTACCCGCCTCCGCCACGATCCACGTCCTGTGCAACAACCCGCTGAAGGGTCCCGATGTCACCAAGGTCTGCGGCGTGGGGTGCATCGGCTGCCACCTCTGCGAAAAGAACTCGGGCGGCAAGGAAGCCGGGCACTTCACCTTCAACGGCTTCCTCGCAAAGGTCAACTACGAGAACCCGCCGACCGACGCCACGATTGTCGGCAAATGCCCGCGCAAGTGCATCGCCGAGGACGCGCACTTCGAGGCTGGAAGCTGAGACGGGAATCAGCGGGCCGGGGACTTGGAATACGTGGCCGTGAAGCACGCGGTCTCGCCATGGCGGGCGAGAAACCGGCGCTCGAAGGCGCAATCCACCAGGCCGCATTCATGGTCGTATCTGGCAAGCGCACGGACGTCATCGCCCTGCGCTTCGGCGCGGGCCGTCATCGCCGCACCTTCTGAAGCGAGATCCAAGGACGGCGCCCGACACCATTTCGACACATAGACCGCGCGGACGCGATCGGAAGGAACCCGCGTATCGGATTCCTTGTTGCGGCGCAGTTCGCGATCCGGGGCGGCGCGCCAGCCGACGGCATCCGCCGTGATGGCGTCAAGCCCGGCACCAGATTCGGGAAAGCCATCCACATCATCGCCGCAGACCGCCATGCGGGAAGCAAGCGCCCGGAAGTCGCCAAACGGCTCCCATGGTCCCTCGAAACCCAGAACCTCCAGATCCGGGTCGCGATTCTCTATGCGGACCTTCCAGCATCGTCCTGATGCATCCATGCGCTCCTCCAGGACCACGCGCACCTTCCACACGGATACGCCATTGCCCAGCCCGTCGTAGATAAACCGCCTTGAACCGTCCGGCGCCGTATCAATCCGCGGACGCAGCCTCGCACCCTGGACAACGAACGGAAGCGGTTGCCTGGGCTTCGTGCAGGGGCGCAGGTTTACATATCTGGTCTTCGGATCCCTGTAGCATTCCCATCTGCCGTTGGCGATCTGCCGTATCACGATGCGCCATTCGGGATCGTCGCGCGGCACGCACCGCCATCTGACGCGCTCCATGACGATGTCCGCCGCGTTGTCGAACCAAGCGCCCGTGTTCGGGGAAAGGTATCCCTTCGGCTTCTCTATGTTGAAATCCACATCCACGAAACGCCAGTCCGAGACGTGGTCCTGCTGGCGGAACTTGAACACAGGCGGCATCTGCGAGCGGAACTGGCAGTTGGAGAAGCAGACGTTGCGCATGTACGCCACACGCTCGCACGGACCTACCATGACGCCGAAAGGGATGGTGAAGCTCGTGAGGCGGAGATTCACGAAGCGGATGTTCTCCAGCGCGAACGGCATGGTCGGGAAGTCCGGCGCCGGTATCCCGTTGCCGCGCGGGGGATCGCGCGTGTAGGACGGGTCGAACATCTGCGGCAGGGAGAAGCCGAGCCCGCGGTACGAGTACGGACAGTCGACATCGCGGAACACGCAGTCCTTGACCGGCGCATCGCCCGTCCATCCGAACCGCACCGCGTATTGGTTCGAGCGGAGACGACAGTTCTCCACAAGTACCCGTTCGCATGGACGCGGCGAGCGCATCTGCTCCTGGTGCGAACGGACGATGATGGCATCGTCGTTCGCATCGATGTCGCACCCGGACACATGCACGTCCCGGCATCCGCCAAAATGCAGACCGTCGCCATTCGGCCGTTCACGGTCGCATCGGATGGCGACGTTGCGCACGTTCACATCGTCACAGTCGAGAAACCACGTGGCCCAGCCGCACGGGTTGACGTAGCGGATACCTTCGATCCGCACGCCACGGCATCCGGCAAAGAAAAGCCCGCGGGCAACGATGTTCGTGTCGCTGGTACGCATGTAGCGCCCGTCGACACGGACATGGAACCGTTCCGAGGTGGAATTGCCGTCCAGCGTCCCCTTCCCCGTGATCGCCACGTTGGTCTGTCCGCATGTGTAGATGAACGCGTAGCTGTTCCAGCGCACAGGACGGTCCCAGCGCCAGATTTCGGTAGGTTCATAGCGGGGGAAACGTTCGATGTCGTCGCTGCATCTAAGAGTGACTTCTTCCCCGATCGTGAGTTCCACGCCGTTTTTCAGGGAAAGCCTGCGGCTCAGGTAGATACCGCGCCCATCAAGCCGAACCACGCCGCCGCCGCTGGATGCGCAGGTGTCGATGGCACGCTGGATCGCGTCTGTCGCATCGGACGTCCCATCGGCAATCGCCCCAAAGGCGGAGACATCCCATTCCCCGGCGGCGGTCGCGGCGAAACAGGAAAGAGCAAGCATGGCAAGGCAGGCGAGCTGCCTCCTTCGCGAAACGGGCGCTACCAACTCCAGATGATCCATATCACGTCTCCTGTCGATGCCGCCAATTATATCAGAACATCCCCTTCCAGTCCATCCCCGTGCAAGGGCTACGAAACAGATGCTAAAATGGTAGGGTCGCCTCGCCGAGGCGACCGCAAACGCGAATGACTGGCAATGTGATTCAACGTTGATGATGGCCCGCTCGGCGAGCGGGCCCTACCATTTGATCCGCGGAAGCAACTGATAGATTTTGCGATGGTGGGCGGATTTATGGTATACTATTCGCGCAAGGCATGAAAACGCGAACATTCATAGACCAGGTCGAGGTGGAGGTGCGCTCCGGCAAGGGCGGCGACGGGTCGTCGTCGTTCCGCCGCGAGGCGCTGGTGGCGTTCGGTGGACCGGATGGCGGCGACGGGGGGCGCGGCGGCGACGTTGTGCTGCGCGGCTCGACGCATGTAAATTCCCTCATCTCGCTCTATTTCGACCCGCATCTCTTCGCCGAGAACGGCATTCAGGGATCTGGCGGATGCTGCTTCGGCCGCCGCGGAAAGGATCTCGTGGTCGATGTGCCGTGCGGCACGCTCGTCACCGACGCCACGACCGGCCTCGTGGTGGCGGACATCACGTCTCCCGGCCAGCGGGTCATAGTGGCAAAGGGCGGCGCCGGCGGCTTCGGCAACGTTCACTTCAAGAGTTCGGTGAACCAGGCCCCCACCGAGCACACGCCGGGCGGTGCGTCCGAAGAGCGCCGCCTGAGGCTGGAGCTGAAGACGATCGCAGACGCAGGGTTGCTTGGATTCCCCAATGCGGGCAAGAGTTCGCTCCTGGCCAGGCTTTCCAGCGCGGCGCCCAAGGTGGCCGCCTATCCGTTCACCACGCTCAATCCTATCGTGGGCACGGTGGAATACGAGGACTATGCCCAGATCCGCATGGCAGACGTGCCCGGCATCATCGAGGGGGCTTCGCGCGGTGTGGGGCTGGGGCTCGCGTTCCTGAAGCACCTGGAACGCAGCCGCGCGCTCGTGTATGTGATCGACATGGCCGGCACGGACAACCGGCGGCCCTGGGACGACTATGCGGTGCTCTCAAAGGAGATCGCCGCCTACAGCGAGGAGCTCGCATCGCGTCCTTCCATCGTCGTGGCAAACAAGATGGACCGTGCCGCCGCGCGCCGCAACCTCGCGCGGTTCGTCAGGGAGACGGGCGTGACGCCCATCGCCCTTTCCTGCGAGCCTTCGCTCAAGGACCTGCGCGAATACGCCGATCTCAAGGACTATGACGGCCTGGTGGGGCTCGACGCCTTCAAGGCAGAGCTGCGCCGCATCGCGCCGCCGAAACCCCGCGCGCATCTGCATCTCGAGGAGGCCCCGCCGCCGTTGAGCGAGATGCCCGACACCACGGGCGAAGAGATACCGGCCGAGGCATTGAGGTTCGCGACGTTTCTGAAGCTCGACGCGCCAAAGAAGAAGTCGCACCCCTCGCGGGGCAACATACACTGATGAAAGGGCATCTATGAAAAAATGGACTGTAGCGACCTTCCAGGCGGCAAAGGGGCAGATGCGCCTCGGCTGCTGCACCGCCTACGACGCATGCTTCGCGCGCCTGGCGGATGAGGCGGGCGTGCCATGCATACTCATCGGCGATTCGATGGGCATGACGATGCTGGGCTATTCCACCACCCTGCCGGTCAGGATGGAGGAGACATTGAGCGCCACCGCCGCCGTGGCACGCGCCGTCAAGGACGCGCTCGTGGTGGCGGACATGCCCTTCGGCTCCTACCAGTGCGGCGACGACCGCGCGATGGCGAACGCCGTGGCCTGCCTGCAGGCTGGGGCCGATGCCGTGAAGCTGGAAGGCGGTACCAGGGTGTGCGGCCTCATACGACGCATGACCGAGGCAGGAATCCCCGTGCTGGGGCATGTAGGGATGACGCCCCAGAGCGTGAATGCGTACGGCGGCTTCAAGACGCAGGGCAAGACGCGCGAGGATGCCGACCGGGTGATAGGGGACGCAAAGGCGGTGGAGGCCGCCGGCGCATTCGCAGTGACGCTCGAATGCGTGCCCAGCGAGCTCGCCGCCCAGATCACCGCCGCGCTGCGCATACCGACGGTCGGCATAGGCGCGGGCCCCGTGTGCGATGCGCAATGGCTCGTGATGCACGACCTGCTTGGCCTGAACGAAGGGCATGTGCCGTCCTTCGTGAAGAAGTACGCCGATCTCGCCGCCGAGGCGAAGCGGGCGTTCGCCTCCTATGTGGCGGAAGTCGCCGCCGGCACGTTCCCGCCGCCACGTTCCTGAACCATGCGGCTAGTCGCTCTGGATTTCGAGACGACGGGTTCCGTCGATGGCCTTCCGAACGAGCCCTGGCAGCTCGGCCTGGTGGCGATAGAGGATGGACGCGTCATCCCCGAGACAAAGTGGGAGACCTTCTTCCGCGTCGACGCGAATCGCCCATTCTCCGTGCGTGCGCCGGGACGGTGGGCGCAGCTGCGCGAAACGCTCGCCGCCGCGCCGGATTTCATGGAGATGTGGCCGGAGCTGTCCACGCTGATCGTGGGCGTGCCGCTCGTCGCGCACAACGCCGCCACGGAGCGCACCATCCTGGAACGCCGCGCGCCGTTGACGCCGTTCGGTCCGTGGCTGGACACCCTCAAGATGGTTCGCACCTGCTGGCCCATTTTGAAGTCGTATGCGCTTGGCGACCTGATACGCACCTTCGGCCTCGAGAGGCAGGTGCTGGAGCTCTGCCCGGACCGCACATGGCACGATGCGCTCTTCGACGCCTGCGCGGGAGCGGTCCTGTACAGCCATGTGAAGGCACGCATCGGATGACATCCGCAATCAAGAAAACGCCGTTCACTCGTCCGTAATCCGCCTGAGATTTGCTATAATATCGCCATGGACATACAAGAACTGGCCAGATCATTCCTGCCATGCGGCGAATGCGCGCTCGCAACCACCTCGAAGGAGGTGAACCTGCCGGGCACGGAACAGGTGTCGACCACACTCAAGCATCTCTTCTCGCTGCTGTACCCTGGCTGCCATGGGTTGAATTCGGTGCCGCATGAACGATGCCACATGCACATAGAGCGCCTTTTCGCGCAGATTGCCGCCGAACTCGAGGAACAGGTACGCGAAGTGCTGGCCTACAGGGACGAGGAAGCCAGGCGCGCCGCCGCAGCCTCCGGCGCGGAAATGCGCGGCGAAGCGGACTGCGCATACGAGGCGGCACGGATCGTGGAGTCGTTCATGGGCCAGCTGCCGCGGCTGCGCGGCGTGCTGCAGGAGGATGTGGCCGCCGCTTACGAGGGCGACCCCGCCGCGATTAGCAAGATGGAGGTGGTGATGGCGTATCCAGGGCTGCAGGCCATAACCGTGCATCGCCTGGCGCACGCCCTCTACCAGCTCAAGGTACCGATACTTCCGCGCGTCATGAGCGAGATAGCCCATTCGCGCACAGGCATAGACATCCATCCCGGGGCAACCATCGGTGAACACTTCTTCATCGACCATGGTACCGGCGTGGTCATCGGCGAGACGACCGTCATCGGACGGAACGTCAAGCTGTACCAGGGCGTGACCCTTGGAGCGCTTTCATTCCCGAAGGACGAGAACACCGGAATGCTCATGAAGGGGCACAAGCGCCACCCGAACGTGGAGGACAACGTTGTAATCTACGCGGGCGCCACCATCCTTGGCGGCGACACCACCATCGGACACGATTCCGAGATAGGCGGCAACGTGTGGCTGATGGATTCGATACCGCCCTATTCGCGCGTGTACAACCAGACTCCCGCTCCGCGCATCAAGGCCAAGCAATAGCGCCCGTGCCCAGCGGACTAGCGCGCCAGAATGCCGTCCAGCCTAGCCCGGGCGGCGTTTATGGCGCCGCAGACCGCGCGCGAGGTGATCGTTGCCGAAGTGATCGCCTCCACATTTCCACCATCCTTCTTGACGGATATGTCCTTCGCCGCAGGCATGCCCTTGAACTGCTTCATGAAATTCTCCGATGTCAGGTTGGAACCAAGCCCGGGCGTCTCGGCGGCCTCAAGCTTCTGGTAGGTGACGATCGTGCGATCCGGCAGGAAGCCGACCATCAGCACTATGCTGCCGCCGTACCCCTGGCGGCTGGTTCCCTTGAGCGCGTAGGCGATGGGCTGCCCGTTCGCCCCCTTGCCGACGAAGTAGTCGCCGCCGCCGTCGGACTTCTGCTCCACCTCCTTGACCGACGCCGGCATGACTAGCCTGGCGGCGTTCTGGGTAGCGCGTGCCTTTATGGTGGCTATCTGCACCTTCGTGACGGAGTCCACGGTCGCAAGCACCGCGGCGCATACGGCCGCGATGACTGTCAGCGAAAGAACAAGCTGCACTATCTTTTTCATGGGTTTCCAGTTTCCGGTTTCTAGTTTCGGGTTGCGGGTTGCGGGCCAAAGGGCGACAGTTCTCACGCCTTTCCGAACGGCTTGGGCTGCGTAAACCTATTGATGAGCGGCGTGAAGGCGTTCATGATGAGGATCGAGAAGGATACGCCTTCAGGGTAGGCTCCCGTAGGTGCTGTACGGATGAGCATCGTGAGAAGTCCGCAACCACAGCCGAAGACGAGCTTGCCCTTGGCGGTGGTGGGCGATGTCACGTAGTCCGTGGCCATGAAGCATGCACCGATCACCACGCCGCCGGAGAGCACATGCACGAGCGGCGGCACGCCACCCTTGCACAGTGCGAAGATGAACACTGTGCCGATGAATGCCACGGGGATGTGCCAGGTGATAACCTTGCGCCACAGCAGGTATCCTGCGCCTATGAGAAGCGCCAGGGCGGATACCTCGCCGATGCATCCGTTGACATTGCCGAAGAAGAGGTCCTTGAGGAGCGCGGCCTGCGACCAGTCAAAACCTTCCGCGCCCTTTTTGATGAAGGCGAGCGGGGTGGCCGTGGTGACGGCCTCCATCCCACCTGCGGACACCTGCCAGCCGGACTGGCTCCATGTGGTCATTGCGCCCGTGAAGGAGATCAGCATGAAGGCCCGGCCGGCCAGCGCGGGGTTGAACGGGTTGTAGCCAAGGCCGCCGAAGACCTGCTTCGCCACGGCGATGGCGAACGCCGAACCGGCGACCGCCATCCACAGCGGAAGGTCTGGCGGCAGGTTCAGGGCGAGCAAAAGTCCGGTAAGCACCGCCGAAAGGTCGCCGATGGAATTCTCGCGCTTCATCGCCAGGCGGCAAAGCGCCTCTACGACGATGCATGTCGCCACGCACGTGCCTACGAGGTAGGCGGCCTTCAGTCCGAAGAAGTAGATCGAACAGGCCGTGGCCGGCATGAGCGCTATGATGACATCCAGCATGAGCGCGCTCACGCCGATCTTCGCGTGCGTGTGCGGGGAGCTGGAAAGGACGTAGTGTCCGGTTGTCTGTTTGGGTTTCATGGCTGAACAGTCGTTAGTCGCTGGTTGGTAGTGTCGATTCTACATCCTACATTCTTCATTTCGCATTCTTCGCCGCGGCGGCCTTGGCCTTCTCGGCGGCGATCTGCGCGCGTATTATTGCCTTTGCACGACGGCAGTGCTGGGTGATGGACCGATATGCAGGGCAGCCAAAGGCGCACGCTCCGCATTCGATGCAGTTCATCACGCCGAACGACTTTGCGGCGGCGATGTCGTCCGCCTCCACCGAACGCGATATCGCGGCCGGGTTGAGCTGCATCGGGCAGGCCCGTACGCAGCGTCCGCAGTTTATGCAGGGCTGCGACGAGTACTGGAACACGCGATCCTTCGAGAGCAGCAGAAGCCCTGAGGTCGTCTTCGTGGTTCCGATCTCGGTAGTCGGCACGTTGAAGCCCATCATCGTGCCGCCGGAGATGATCTTCGCCGGAGGCATCTTCTCGCCGCCCGCGAACGTGATCAGGTCCGCATAGCGCGTGCCGGTCGGCGCAAGAATGTTCTTGGGGTTGGCGACGGCATCGCCCGAGACGGTGGTCACGCGCCTGATGAGGGGCAGGCCCTTCGTCACGGCATCGGCGATGGCGGCGGCGGTGCCCACGTTCTCCACGACGCATCCTACTTGAATCGGAAGCCCACCCTCGGGGACGATGCGGCCCACGGTGGCATATATCTGGTGCTTCTCGGAACCTTGCGGGTAAAGGACGGGCAGAACGACGATCTCGACGTTGCCGTCGATGTCGGCAAAAGCCTTCTCCATCGCGGCTATCGCCTCAGGCTTGTTGGACTCGATCGCTATGCGTACTGCAGGCTGGCCGAGGATGCGGCGCATTATCTCCACGCCTGCGCGGATGCGGTCGGGATGCTCCATCATCATGCGGCAGTCCGCCGTGAGGTATGGTTCGCATTCTGCGCCGTTGAGGATGAGGTATTCGCAGCGCTTGTCGGGCGGGGGCGTCAGCTTCACCACGGTGGGGAAGCCCGCGCCGCCCATGCCGCAGATGCCTGCGTCGTTCAGTCGCGCGCGAAGATCGTCGATGGACGCCGTCTTCCAGTCGAGCGCGGGAAGGGCCGGCGCATCCTCCTGCACCTCGTCGGTCTCGAGGATCACGCAGTCGGCCATGCCGCCCGCGGGGCCAAGGCGCTTCTCGATACCCTTGACCGTGCCGCTGGCGGAGGCGTGCACCGGCACTGAGATAAAACCGTTGCGCTCGCCTATGAGCTGGCCGCGCAGCACGCGGTCGCCCGCCTTCACGATGCACTTCGCAGGTGCGCCGAGATGCTGGCTCATGGAAATGGCGAGCGTCTTTGGAACCGGCAGCTCCTCGATGGGCTGGCCTGCGGCAAGCTCCTTGTTATAGTCGGGATGCACTCCCCCGTGGAACTTGAATGAAGATTTTACCGTTTTCATGATGAAGATGGCTCTGAAGGCTGTGGCGCTGATGCTTCCATGGGCGTATTATACCATATTCTGAACGACATGCAGACCCTTTCGCGAAGAAATCTGCAACGTGGGGTACCCGACAGGGGGCTTCACACGAAAGACGGTTTTTGATAGAATGTTCCCGCCTTCATCAAGGAAGGGACAGCTTGTGAAAATGGAAAGAGAAGCCAGAAACCCCGCGGCGGCAAGGAACGACGTCCTTGGCCGCCGTTCATTCATCTCCGGCGCGGCCCTGCTGGGCGCATCGACCATGATGTCGGCCGCCGCAATGCCCGCGCCGGGTCCAACCACCCCAGGCACGCTACGCTTCTGCGCGTTCGCGGACATACACTACGCCCCCAAGTCCTTCCCGCACGATACGCGCGAATGGCTTGAGCGCATCCTCCAGCGCGCCATGAAGACGAAGTGCGACATGGTGATTCACATGGGAGACTTCACCCATACGCCCCACGTCTGCAGGGACTATGTGGACTTCTACAACGACTTCAAGCTGCCCTGCTACCACACCATCGGCAACCACGACGACGACGGGAACGTGCACGAGCAGACGCTCGACGCCTACCGGCTCGAACGCAGCTACTACCATTTCGACCGCAACGGCTTCAGGTTCGTGGTGACCGACACCAACCACTGCCTCATCGACGGAAAGTGGGTACACTACTCAAAGGGCAACTACTTTGCCGTCGGCCGCGCCAACAGTTCGAACATCTCGCGTGTCTCGCCAGCACAGCTGGAATGGATGAAGGCCACCATAGAAAGCTCGCCATACCCCTGCATCGTAACCAGCCACGCCAGCTACGAGCGCGCAAAATGGGGCAGCCCCGACGGCGATGCCGTGCGCGCGATCTTCAACGAGGCAAATGCCAGGCATCCCGGCCGCGTACGGCTCGTCATAAACGGCCACCACCACCACGACAACGTGCGGATACTCGACAACATCGTCTATCTTGACCTCAATTCCGCCAGCTACGAATGGATGCCCAAGGCGCATTCCGCCTACCCGGCAGACTACACCACGCGCTGGCGGCAGGCCAGTCATACCGTGATGTGGGACGATCCCATCTCAGCCATCATCACCATTTCGCAGGACGGCCGCATACGGGTCGAAGGGGAGAAGAGCCGCTTCCATCTCGGCATCACGCCCGAAATGGCCAAATGCCCGGTCGCCGACGCCAACGGGCGCCTCACCACGCCGGACATACAGTCCTTCGACCTGCAGATGCGCTACACCTGACAAGCCGGACCGCACGGAGGTCAGATACTCATCTGTCCGGCGGACTTCTTCACGTTCCGGTCTTCAATCCCCATCCTGGCGAGGTCGATATCAACAATCCCCAGCGGCGGGTTTGTACGCCATGCGCCGCGCGTGAAATCAGGTATCGTGCAGGCGCAGGAACGGTTGTCGGCGGATTTCTCCGTAAGTTCGCACAGACAGCTCGTAGCGGCAAGGTCGTACACGTCCATGTCCAGCGGCAGGCCCATCTGCAGGCAGTAGATCCAGCGGGCGTCCATGATGAAATCCATGCCGCCATGCCCGCCGACGCGCTTCGCCAGTTCACCTACTGTCTTCCAGAGGGGATGGCGGTACTTGAGCCGGATGTCCTTGGCTCGTTCATCGTCGAACCATTTGTGCGCGCCGGAGCCGGGACTGTCCTCGAACACCACGCGGTACGGGTAGTCGCATATCGCGCCCTTGGTGCCCGAAAGGAACTGTATGCGCGAATACGGACGCGGCGAGGACACGTCGTGCTGGATGAGCAGTGAGCGTCCTTTCGCGGTCTTGATGAGAGTGGAGTTCATGTCGGCCATCTTCACGTTGGACTTTCTACGCGGGTTGTCAGGCTTAAGCACCGCCTCCATGTAGGCCTTGAAGTTCGCCTGGTTTGAATTGAGCGAAACAAGGTAGTCCAGCCGGTCCCCGCGGTTTATGTCCATCGTGAGGCACAGCGGCACGAGTCCATGCGTCGGATAGCGGTTGCCGCCATGGTCGCGGTTCTCGGCGAAGCGCCAGCATTCGGCGTCCGGCCATTCGGTCTTGCACATGGTCCTGAGATCGTGGATGTAGGCGCCCTCGCCATGGACCAGCTCGCCCAGCATGCCGAGCTTCGCGAGGTTAAAGGTGAGCATCTCTATCTCGCCGTAACAGCAGTTCTCGAGCTGCATGCAGTGGCGCTCCGTCTTTTCGCTGGTTTCCACGAGCTCCCAGCACTGTGCCTCCGTGAAGGCGCTGGGTACCTCGGTGAAGACATGCTTGCCGCCGCGCATCGCGGCGAGCGCAACCGGCACGTGCAGGTCCCACGGGGTCGTGTTGTAGATGACATCCACGTCCGATGCGTCGCAGAGCCTCTTCCACGCATCGTCGCCAAGATACTCCTTGGCCTTTGGACGTTTTCTGTCCGCAAGTATCTTCTGGGCCCTGGCCAGCTTGGACTCCACGTTGTCGCAGATCGCCACCACCGAGATCCCCGGCAGGTTGCAGACCCGCCCCACAACCCCGCAGCCGCGCCCGCCCATCCCGATCACGCCCAGGCGGATGTGCCTGATGGCGGGGGCTGCGTAGCCATGCATGGGCGCCCCCTGCGTGCCGCCGAAGATGCCGCCACGCGTACAGCAGCCTCCAAGACCGCATGCCGCGCCCATCCATGCCGCGTTCCTTATGAACTCACGTCTAGTATTCATTCTCTTTGCTCCTGCTGCCGTTGTTCCGTCATTATATCAGACTCTGGTTCGTTTTACAACACGCACGCAAGGCCGGATCTCCTTGACGGCCGATACTTTCATCGGGGCGCATCTCCTATGAGAACAGATGTCAATAGGCAAAATCGCTTTGGCGATTTCCACATTTCCCGCCCGGGTTGCTTGATGCATGTCTTTCTCCTATGCGCAGTGTCGGCATTGTCGTCCGCCTGCATTCTATAATCCAT
>JAFXTB010000076.1 GCA_017525225.1 Kiritimatiellia bacterium | reverse complement strand
GAAGACATGAAGAGCGAGATGAACGACATATTGATAACAAATGCGAAGATGCACAATCTCAAGGGCGTTAATGTACGCATCCCGCGCCATTCTCTTACCGTGGTCACGGGGCTTTCCGGCAGTGGCAAGTCCTCGCTTGCGTTCGATACCCTGTATGCGGAAGGGCAGCGCCGCTACGTGGAGTCCCTGAGTGCGTATGCCCGCCAGTTCCTTGACAGGCTCCAGAAGCCCGATGTCGAACGCATCGAGGGACTGTCCCCGGCGATCGCCATTGAACAGCGCACCTCCGGAGGCAATCCACGGTCCATCGTGGCCACCGTCACGGAAATCCACGACTATCTCCGCATCCTCTACGGCTCCATCGGCATCGCCCACTGCCCCAAGTGCGGCAAGCCCGTTAGGCGGCAGAGCGCCGAGGAGATCGTGGAGACGATCCTGCGCAATCCCGCCGGGACGAAGCTCGTACTGTACGCACCGGTCGTTAAAGGGCGTAAAGGCCGCCATGAAGACGCCATCGCCGCCATCAGGCGCAATGGATTCGTGAGGGTACGCGTGGACGGCACGATGCATCCTGTCGAGGAGATACCTGAACTCGACAAGAAGAAGAACCACTCCATCGACGTGGTCGTTGACCGGCTGGCCATGCCCTCGCCGGTGGATGCGACATTCACGACGCGCCTTACGGATTCCGTGGAACTGGCGCTGAAGACCGGTGATGGGCTTGTATATGTGCAACGCCTGGCCGGAAACGGCGAGACAGGTCCGGACGAAGTCGTGTATTCCGAGAAGAACGCATGCCCGGACTGCGGCATATCCTTCGACGAGCTCAAACCGCGCAGCTTCTCCTTCAACTCACCGTTCGGGGCGTGTCCAACCTGCGGAGGCCTCGGTTCGCTCTTCTTCTTCGACGAGGATCTTGTCGTCCCCGACAAGTCGCTGCCGCTCAAGGAGTGTATACATCCCTGGCGGCGCGCCGGCCACAACGCGATCATATACTACAACGCCCTCCTGGAACAGATCGCCAAGCAGTACAAGGTCCGCCTTTCAACCCCGTACGAGAAGCTGTCGGCCAGTTTCCGCCGGAAGCTGATGCATGGCTTCGACGACGATCTCGTTCTGCCGTGGCGCAGCGTGGACAAGCCGTTCGAAGGCGTGCTGGCCACCTTGCAGAAGCGCCTGGAGAACGCGGAGTCCGAGGAGGCGCGCGAGAAGCTTGAAGCGTACCAGTCGGATCGCGTGTGCCCATCATGCCACGGCACGCGCCTCAGACCCGAATCGCGCGCCGTCACCGTAGGCGGAAAGACGATAGTGGAGATCATGGCCATGAGCGTAAAGGACGCTCTGGCGTTCTTCAAGAGCCTTGAAGGACCTGCCGCCACCGCGTCCCCCGATGGTCTTAAGGCCCTTGATGGGCCATTGAAGGACATTCTCAAGGAGATAGTCCGGAGACTGGGATTCCTGAACGATGTAGGACTCGACTACCTTTCGCTGGATCGCCCTTCGTCTACGCTTTCCGGCGGAGAAATGCAGCGAATACGCCTTGCCACGCAGATCGGTAGCGGCCTCACGGGTGTCCTGTACGTCCTTGACGAGCCCACGATAGGCCTTCACCCGCGCGATAATGAACGCCTGATAGCGATGTTGCGCGAACTTCGCGACCGCGGCAACACTGTTGTCGTCGTAGAACATGACGCGGAGATGATGAAGACGGCAGACTGGATCGTCGATCTGGGGCCTGGCGCAGGCCGTGATGGCGGTTCGGTCATGTACCAGGGTGACTACGCAGGCCTGCTTGCCTGCGGTTCCCTCACGGCCGATTATCTTACTGGGCGAAAACGAATTGAGAATGAAAAATGTAAAAAGAAGAATGGAGATGTGGCGAAAGGCAATTCTTCATTCTCCATTCGCAATTCTCAATTTCTCTCCATCTCCGGCTGTTGCCACAACAACCTGAAGAACATCTCGGTACGCATCCCGCTTGGCTCGTTTACCGTCGTGACGGGCGTATCGGGTAGCGGCAAGTCGTCGCTCGTGGACGAGACGCTCAAGCGCGAGCTGATGCGGCGCTTCTACCATGCCAAGGCCGTTCCAGGGAAGTTCAGGAAGATCTCGGGCGTGGAGCATATCGACAAGGTGATTGAGATCGACCAGTCGCCCATCGGCCGCACGCCGCGTTCCAACCCTGCCACGTACGTCGGGTTCTTCTCGGACATACGCGAGCTCTTCTCCAGGACGGAGGGCGCACGGGTCAGGGGATACGGCCCTGGACGCTTCTCCTTCAACGTCAAGGGCGGGCGTTGCGAGACATGCGGCGGCGATGGCGTGGTGCGCCTTGAGATGAGCTTCCTGCCGGATGCGTATGTCACATGCGAACAGTGTGGCGGAAAGCGGTTCAACCATGAGACGCTGGAGGTCAGGTACGGAGGAAGGAACATCGCCGACGTGCTTGACATGACGGTGGCCGAGGCGTACGAGTTCTTCGCCAAGGTGCCTCGCCTCGCCGCGAAGCTCAAGACGCTGGTGGATGTGGGGCTCGGCTACATCGGCCTGGGGCAGCCAGCCACGACTCTTTCCGGCGGCGAGGCGCAGCGCATCAAGCTCGCCACAGAGCTTTCACGAAGGTCCACCGGCAGGACGCTATACCTTCTCGACGAACCGACCACGGGCCTCCACTTCGACGACATCTCCAAGCTCATGAGGCTCTTGATGAAGCTTCGGGACGCAGGCAACACGGTTGTAGTGATAGAGCACAATGTCGACGTCATGCGCTGTGCCGATTGGATCGTGGATCTAGGGCCGGGTGGTGGCGATGCGGGCGGACATCTGGTGGTGGAAGGCACGCCCGATCAGGTGCGTCGCTGCCCGTCCAGCGTGACCGGTCGCTTCCTCTGATCGGTGCACGATGTTGCTTTCCGTCGGTGACGGGCGGCGAAATTATGGTATAATAGGCGCGGTTCTGTCGATGCCATGAACGATACCGATGTACATACGACGCAGCTTGAGCTGGAGTCGGAGCGTCTGAAGCTCGAGCGCGAGGCTCTCGCGGTCGAGCGGGAACGCCTCGCGGCGGCGCGCATCTACGCCGAGGCGGAGGCGAAGCTCGCTCGCGCGCGTCGGCCGGTCTCCCTGTTCGTCACGGCCGCGTTGCTGGTGGTGCTGGCTTTCGTGGGCGGTGTCATCTGGGGGTATTCAATCTCCGAACGCCAGCGGGACCAGCGTCTGCGTGAAACCCTCTCCCAGCTCGATACGCTCGGTGGAGACGAGGAGGGCGGAACGAATGTCACCATCCGTGCTTCAGGCCGGGCTCCGCTTTCCGTGACGGTGATCCAATGAGACGTCTCCTCGCCATTGTCGCGCTGTCATTCCAGGCTGCCGCCGCAGCAACCGCGCATTCCGCCAGGGTCACCGTGTCCAATCCCGATCCGGTCGTGACAGAATCCTGGCATGCGGGCATAGAATTCCTGATCGCGCCGCTGGAAGGCCGCTATGCAGCCACATGCCCGCTGTCGTCACCGTCGTCGTCCCCGTTCCCTTCGCTCTTCAACGAGTCGCGTACCGGGCTGGCCATCCATGGTTTCCCCATAGACGGTGTGCGCTTCTCCCACAAGATCGACAGGCTGGAGAAGGATGGTGTCAACTGGTGGCGCGTCAAGCTCATGTCGGATCCAATCCCCGCGGAGCGTCCAGGGCGCATCGACGTCGGCCCTGTCACGGTGGAAGCGTCGCTTTTCAACGGACAGTTCAGACCGGGGTTCTTCAGTCCGGAACCTGTGACGGTGGTCCGTCGCTTCACGGCGCCGCGCGTTGTCGTCACCGTCCACGAGCCTCCACGGGAGGGCCGTCCCTCCGCCTACTGCGGCGCGATCGGATCGAATGTCACCGCCGTTGCGCGGCTGGATGCGAATGTCTGCACGGCAGGCGATCCCCTGATCCTTACGCTGTCGATCTCCGGCGCGACATCTCCCCCGCAGATTCGCGTGCCGTCGATCGCAGGGGAAGCGTCCGCGACGGGGATCTTCCGCGTGGATGAATCCTCGGTCAAGTCGCGCATCGAAGGGTCTTCGCGCGTGTTCACATGGCGCGTCCGCGCGCGCAAGGCCGGGACGGTCGAGTTCCCGTCTCTTACGGTGGCGTTCTTCGATGTCGCCTCTCGCACCTATCGCATGTGCCGTACCGAATCCGTCCCTGTGCAGGTGAAGGCCGGCGCGCAGGTGGCGCTGGGGCTTTCGGACGACGATGCGGACGGCGACGGGGCCTTCCCCATGCCGGATGGTCTGGACCTGGATTTTCCGGACGCAGGCACGGCGGACTTCACCTTTCGCCGCGCCGTCGCCCTGGCACGCCACGCCGCCACGCCAGACGCCTTCGCCGCCGCCGCTAAGGCGTATGCGGACTATCTTTCGCAGCAGCCAGTTGTGCCGCTGGACCGCCTTGCGCCGCTTGCAGTGTTCGACGCCGGCCTTTCGGACAGGCTTGCCCGACATTGCGCGAACCTGGGCGCGCTCCGGCTGCTGGGCGGCGATGCGCGCGGAGCCTTTGAGGCGTACTCCCGAGCCAGCGCCTTTGCGGGCGACGATCCCTCGCTCCTCCGTGGCATGCGCGCGGCATGCGCGCGGCTCAGGAACGACCCTCGCGCCGATCTGCCGCTCTCGCGTATGCTCTTCCCGTTCTGGTTCAGGCTCACGCTCAGGATGCGCCTCCTGGTCGGCGTGCTGGGGGCGATCGCCCTTGCATTCGCATGGTGGCTGGCCGGACGGCTCGGACGCGGCGGCGTGCTTGTGCTGGCCTTGGCGGCGCTGCCGGCGCTGGATGCCTCGGCGCAATGGCCGATGCGCCGTTCGATGCGCCTCGCGTCCGGCGGCGCATCGGAAGTGAAGGTGACCGCGTCCACCGTGCCAGAGGACATCTTCGTGGATGTGCCCGGGGCGCTGGTGTTCAGCTTCGAGGTGGAGAATGGCGTGGGTGTTGAATCGGTCAGGTTCTTCGGGCTCCCGGATCCCAGCGGCGGGAAGATCGAGTATGGCGAGCAGGCGAAGCTGCCGCCGCTCCCGGTGAACTCCAGCGGGCGTGTCGTGCAGCGCGTGAAGGTGCCGGTGCGATTCCATGCGCCGTTCGAGGGTACGATCTCGCCTGCGGTCGCCGGCATGCTCGTGACGCGGCGTGGAAACGGCACCTCGTTCAGCTTCACCTCGTCCGTCAACTTCGAATCGCGTTGCGCGCCGCTTGCGCTGAAGGTCGCGCCGCTGCCGGAGCCAGGCAGGCCTGCCGGATTCTCCGGCGCCGTAGGGCGTAACTTCCGCCTGAGGCAGCGCCTCGCCCCGGCGCAGGTGCACCCGGGCGATCTGGTGACGGCGGAATACAGGCTCGATTTCAACGGCTACTTCCCTACGAACATGCTGCCGCACATCGAAGGGCTGGAAGGGAATTTCAAGGTCTACGAACCCAAGGAGACCGCCCGTACCGGAGGTTCCGTGACCTGGCGTCAGATGCTGGTGCCGCAGTCGTCCGCGGCGACCAACGCGGCCGTGCTTTCTGTGGACTACTACGACGTTGCGGCGAAACGGTACGCGAAGGTGACCACGCAGCCCGCGCGGTTGAGTTTCATTTCCGCAGAGGCCGCCTCCACGGAGAACACGTCGGTCCTGGTGGACGCCCAGTCGCCGGCCGCCGCCACCCCGTCGACATCCCAGCCGGTGACGCTGCGCTTCGCCCCTTCGGATGCATCGCCGGCCGTGGCCGTGCTGCCGCCGGGCACCGAGCTGAAGACGCTTTCCAGCCAGGGCGTTTGGCGGCGCGTGGAGACTCCAAGGGCCATCGGCTGGGTCAGATGAAGGCGACGCTCCACAGATGCGCATGGTGTTTCTTGCGGTGGGACTGTGCGGGGTAGCCTGAGGTGGAAGGAACGTGGAAATGGGCAAAGAAACATACCTTATGGCACTCTGTGCTCTTGCCGTCGCAGTCGCAAGTGGCTCGGCGACGGTCAATGCCGCCGACGTGACCATCGAGAAGCCCTATTTCCGCTGGCTTTTCAATGGTTTCGGCTTCCAGCACTCCGAGGCAAACTTTACAGCCCTAATGCCGGACGACTTCCGCGACCAGCGCGTCCTCAAGTCGTTTGCGGAGCTCTCGCCTACCTTCGCCCGCGTCTACACCGGCTTTGCCGACCAGTCGAAGGAACAGCTCGACCGCTTTGCCGACTACTACGATCTCACTTTCCGCAAGGCGGGAACGACGCTCTACGCCGTACCGTGCGCAATGCCGCTCGTGGAAGGGCTCGATGCCGACGAATACGCCGAGAAGGTGGCGAAGAACCTCGAGTATCTTGTCAAGGTGCGCAACTGCCGCAAGATCCGCTACTATGGCCTTACCAACGAGCTGATGAACGACGAGAACTGGGGTTGGTTCGGAGGCGGAAAGGGGGATGAGGAGAAGGAGTCCCGGAGGCGGCTCTTCAAGAAGTTCTACGTCGCTCTCTTCCATGCGTTCCGACGCCACGGCCTGGACATCCGTCTGCTAGCCTCGGACCAGTCGGCGACGCCGAATCCAGAAGCCGCAAATAGCGTCTATCCGCTTCTCGACTGGATAAAGGCGAACATGGACAACTACGTTGGCGTCTATTGCACGCACTGGTACACGGGTGGCAGGGTGGACGATCTCGGACGCTGGGCGGAGTACAACTTCTGCTTCTCGAACCTTGTGCAGCGGGCGCTTTCGTGCAAGGCGAAGCGCTACATCCTCGGAGAATTCGGTTTTTCCCCCGTTGGCGGGAAGCCTGGCGTGATGGTCGACGACGCAAGCCATCACATACGCTGCCCGGAGCAGAGGCGCGAGACGGTTCTCTGCAAGTGCGAGATGGGGCTTGCAGCGATGAACCAGGGCGCCGCGGCATGCGTGAACTGGACGTTCGTCGACTATCCCGACCCTTTCGTGGTAGAGGACGGCGACTCGCCGGAAAGCCGTGCCACGTACGACGCCGGCAAGTGTGGCTGGCGCATGGACGTGAAGTACAACAAGTGGGGGGCGTTCCGCTGGTCTACGACCGACCGCGACTATTCGGCATACGAGGAGATGTACGCGATGGGCTGGCTAGTGAAGCTCTTCCGCAAGAACGCCACCGTGCTATCCTGCACCTTCGCCGATTCCCTGCTTCGCGGCGGCGCAGTGATGAATCCGGACCAGACCGTTTCCATCGCGCTCGTCAACCGTGGTCCGGCGAAGACTGTCAGCGTGGACTGCTCCTCGTGGAAATCACGCGTGGACGGCACTCCGTCGCTCCACCAGCCGCTACGGCGCTACGTGTACGAGGCGGCGCACGTGCCGTACAGTACGTTCAACGACTTGCAGCCGATGTCGGGGACGGTCGAAGCGAAGGATGGTGTGTTCAGCGTGGCGTTGCCAGCGAAGTCGATCACGTTCCTCACCACGGACTACGAGAATCGTCAGCCGGCAGCCGTCACGAAAATCCGCATCGTGGACGGCAAGCTTGGATGGGCGGCGAACGAGGAGCCTGAACACCGCTACTACCGCGTCTACAAGGACGGCAAGCAGATCGCCTCGACCGTTGCGACCTCGCTCCCCGTGCCAGATGCGAAACCGTCTGACGCGCCCCGATTCTCTGTGAAAAGCGTTGACAAGTGGGGGAATGCATGGCACTGATGAAACACACGTTGATTTCTGCACTCGCCTGCGGTCTTGCGCTCAGCGCGTCGTCGGAAACTTCCGTCCTGACTGAAAGCCGCATTGATTTTACCAAGCCGGCGATGCGCTGGCTGTGGGGCGGGTTCGGCTTCCACAACTCCGAGGCCACCATGACGCCAATGATGTCCAGGGAGTTCCGCGACCAGCGCGTGCTGAAGACGTTCCGCGAGATATCCCCCTCCTACTCGCGCGTTTTCGCGGGCTACTGGAACTGGACGCGCGAGGCGATGGATCGTTTCGCCGACTACTACGACGCGACCTTCCGCCGCGCGGGCACGACGCTCTACGTCGTGCCAGGGCGCATGCCCGTGATCACGGAGGATTTCGACGCGGCATCCTACTGCGAGGCCGTCGCCACGCGCCTTGAATACCTGGTAAAGGAGCGGAAGTGCACGAAGATCCGCTACTACTGCCTGTCGAACGAGCTTTCGGTGGGCCCCACCTACGCCTGGTTCGCGCAGCATCTGGACAAGTACGCTGAGATCAACCGCGAGATGCACCGCGCCTTCATGCGCCACGGGCTCGACATCGGGCTGCAGACGCCCGATTCGTCGGGATATTCGCGCATGGCCGACATCGACTGGGCGATCACGAACATCAACGAGCAGACGGACACCTACTGCTGGCACTGCTACGAGCGGAACCTCCAGCCGGGCGATCCCGCGCTCTACGCAAGACTCTCCGCAGCCTTGACCGATCTCGTCGGCAAGGCCCTGCGCAAGGAAAAGCGCCTCTCGCTCGGCGAATTCGGCTTCACTGGCAAGATCACGCCCTACGGACGGGGACGCATGCGCGACGACGGACACGACTCCTTCCGCCATCCCGGCAGCGAGTTCGCTCGCCGTGCGGCCATCTCCCGCGCCGAGATGGGGCTTGCCGCGCTCAACGCGGGTGCCGTATCGGCAGTCTCGTGGACGATGGTCGACTACCCCGATCCCTTCCTCCGCGAGGACGGCGACACGCCCGAGGAGAAGGCCCGCTACGACGTGGCGCGTTTCTCCGGATTCGGACTCGACGTGCGCTACAACAAGAACGGGCTGTTCCGCTGGTGCGACGAGGAACGCGACTATTCGTCGTATCCCGACCTCTACACGATGGGCTACCTCGTGAAGTTGTTCCGCAAGGGCGCGCGCGTGCTGCCGTACACGACGGACGACGACACCTTGCGCGCGGGCGGCGTGACGAACCCGAACGGCACCGCGTCGTTCGCGATTGTCAACTGGGGCGAGGCTAAGAAGGTGACGCTCGTCGTGCGGCATCCGCTGGACAAACCGCTGCGCGTTTACGAATACGATTCGGAACGTCCGCCTGTGAATCCGTTCAACGACCTGCAGCCCATGAAAGGCACCGTGTCGGCCGAGAAGGGGGAGGTCGTGGTGTCCGTACCCGCGCGTTCGCTCACGTTCCTGACTACAGACTACGAGGACCGCGTACCAGCCGCCATCACGAAGATCCGCATCGTGGACGGTACGCTCGGCTGGGCGGCGAACGAGGAGCCGGAACATCGCTACTATCGCGTGTTCAAGGACGGCAAGCAGATAGCAAGCACGGTCTCCACATCGTTTCCAGTGCCGGGTGGGAAGGCGGATGATGTCCGGAGCTTCTCGGTGAAGAGCGTCGACAAATGGAACAACATGCGGAAATGAAGCATCTTGGCGGGAAGGACGTCCTCTTCACCGGCTGCGAGGGCGACACGACCAAGATGAGGGAGCGGTAATATGAAGCTTGGACTTGCGATGCATCCCGAGAAATGGAGCGACCGGCATCTTGCCATGGCGCGGCAGCTCGGCTGCGAGACCGTGATAGCGTGGGTTCCGTTCGGCGCGGGCGACGGCGTGTGGCACGCGGAGGATTTCGAGCGCATCTTCCTCCAGGCGAAGAAGCACGGCCTCGTGCTGGAGGGAATCGAGAACTTCCACCCGCAGCACATAGACCACGTGGTGCTCGACGAGCCCGGCAAGGACGAGCAGATGGCAAATCTGGTCCGGACCGTATCGAACGCGGGCGAGGTCGGCATCAAGTGCTTCGGCTACAACTTCAGCTGCTGCGGCGTGCAGGGCTACTATTCGGAGACGAACAACGGCGATGGGCGCGGCGCGGCGGCGATCAAGAAGTTCGACGAGGATAAGGTCGATCATTCGCCGCTTCCGTCGCGGCGGTTCTGGTTCAACACCGAGATCGAGCGGCGTAGCGCGGTGGACGTCCTGCCGCCGACAACGCCGGAGCAGCATTGGGCGCGGCTCAGGTATTTTCTTGAGAACCTCTGCCCTGTCGCTGAAAGGTACGGCATGAAGCTCTGCGCCCATCCCGACGATCCGCCGATAGAGCGTCTGAAGGGCACGTTCCGGCCACTGACTTCCGTCGAAGGAATGCGCAGGCTGCTTGCACTTGTTGACTCTCCGGCAAACTGCCTTGAGTTCTGCCAGGGTACGGTCTCGACAATGCGGGGCATAGACATCTATGCGGCAATAGAGGAGTTCGCATCGTCGGGTCGAATTGGCTATGTGCACTTCCGCAATACATCGGGAACCCTGCCGCGCTACAGCGAGGTATTCATTGACGACGGATACGTAGACATGAAGCGGGCGATGTCCATATACGAGAAGTGTGGATTCAACGGCACCGTCGTCCCAGACCACACCCCGCGGCTTGAGGCTTCCGACTGGTGGGAGACGGGCATGGCCTTTGCCCTTGGATACATGCGCGGTATAATGCCGTAGTTGCATGTTTCTCACGCGCGCGCTTGCGCGCGCGCGCGTATTTTTGGTATAATATTGTCACTTCTAGCAAGGAAAGACAATGTCTGAAAACACCGTTGAAGAGTCCGCAACCGGAACATCCGCGCCGCAGCCCGGCGATGCCGCCTACAATGCAGCCAACATCCAGGTGCTTGAAGGCATGGAGGCGGTGCGCAAGCGTCCCGCCATGTACATCGGAGATACCGGCGAACGCGGCTACCACCATCTCGTGTACGAAGTGGTGGACAACTCCATCGACGAGGCGCTCGCGGGCTACTGCACGCTCGTGGACGTGCAGATCAATCCGGATGGCTCCCTCTCGGTGACCGACAACGGGCGCGGCATCCCCGTGGACATGCATCCCACGCAGCATCGGCCTGCGATCGAGGTGGTGCTGACGATCCTGCATGCGGGCGGCAAGTTCGACGGTTCGAACTACAAGGTGTCTGGCGGACTGCACGGCGTCGGCGTGAGCTGCGTGAACGCGCTTTCGGACTGGATGAAGGTGGAGGTGAAGCGCGGCGGGAAGATCCACCACATCGAGTTCTCGCGCGGGCATGTGACGAAGCCGCTGGAGATCGTGGGCGAATGTGGCGACGAGACGGGCACGAAGGTGACGTTCTTCCCGGACCATTCCATCTTCTCGTGCCATGCGTTCAAGTGGGAGATACTCTGCAACCGTCTGCGCGAGCTCGCGTTCCTCAACAAGGGCGTGAAGATACACTTCAAGGACAACGAGGGCGAAGGCCACCACGAGGAGACGTTCCACTACGAAGGCGGCATCGACGAGTTCGTCGGATACCTCAACGCGAACAAGAAGCCGATCACGCCCGTCATACATTTCGAGGGCGAGGCGCCTGGTGCCACGGGCGTTGTGCAGGCCGAGATCTCGCTGCAGTACACCGATACCTACTCCACGATAGAGCAGACGTACTGCAACAACATCCATACCATCGAGGGCGGCACCCACCTGTCGGGGTTCCGCGCCGCCCTCACGCGCACCATCAACAAGTACGGCCGCGCGATGAAGGACGGCATCAAGGAGAAGGACGCCGTCACCGGCGACGACATGCGCGAAGGCCTCACGGTGATCGTCAGCGTGAAGGTGCCGCAGCCGCAGTTCGAGGGCCAGACCAAGACCAAGCTCGGCAACGGCGAGGTGCAGGGCATCGTCGACTCCATCGTGAGCGACAAGCTCATGACGTTCTTCGACGAGAACCCATCCGTCGCCAAGATAGTGGTGAGCAAGATCATGATGGCCTTTCGCGCCCGCGAGGCCGCGCGCAAGGCGAAGGAGACCGTGCGCAAGGGCGTGATGGACGGGCTTTCGCTGCCAGGCAAGCTGCGCGACTGCTCCGAGCGCGACCCTTCCAAGACGGAACTCTATCTCGTGGAGGGCGATTCCGCCGGCGGCAGCGCGTGCAAGGGGCGCGACCGGGCCACACAGGCCATACTGCCGCTCAGGGGCAAGGTGCTCAACGTCGAGAAGGCTCGGGTGGACCGGATGCTCGCGAACAACGAGATCCGTACGCTCATCACCGCCATAGGATGCGGCTTCGCCGAGGAGTGGGACATCTCCAGGCTCCGCTACCACAAGATCGTCATCATGACGGATGCCGATGTGGACGGTGCCCACATCCGCACGCTGCTGCTGACGTTCTTCTACCGCAAGATGCCCGAGCTCATCGAGAAGGGGTATGTATATCTCGCGCAGCCGCCGCTCTACAAGGTGGAGCGCAAGAAGAAGACCGAATACGTCCTTACCGACGGCGAGATGACGAGCCGGCTCCTCTTCCTCGGGCTGGACGACATGGTCGTGGCGCGCGCGAACGGCGAGGCGCTTTCCAACGAGGACGCGCGCAGGCTGCTGGAGCTTCTTGCGGAGATCGACGACGCCGCGAAGATCATCGAGAAGCGCGGGCTTGACGTGAAGCTGCTGCTGTCCCACCGCGAGGCCGACGGCACCGTTCCCCGCTACGTGATGATACGCGGTTCGGGCGACAGCGCGCAGTTCTCCTTCGCGCGCGACGAGGCCGCGTTCAAGGCCGCGGTCGCAGCGTACCAGCAGGAGACCCAGTCGGTCGTGGATATCCCCGGCTCCCAGGTTGAGACCTACCACCCCACCGACCAGATGCCGTTCAGGTGGATGGAGATGTACCGCGCGTCGCTTCTGCGCAAGCAGATGGAGTCGCTGGCGGCAATGGGCTTCTCGGTGGAGGATTACCTGGGGGAGACCGGCGAGATCGCCACGCTGGCAGAGGACGGCGCGTCCATCGCCGTTCGGTCGCTTCCGGACCTTCTCGAGGCGATCCGCGCGCGCGGCCGCAAGGGCATGAACATCATGCGCTTCAAGGGCCTTGGCGAGATGGACGCCGCCGAGCTCTTCGATACCACGATGAACCCGGCGAAGCGCCGCATGCTCCGCGTCTGCCTTTCCGACGCCGTCAAGGCCGACCAGATCTTCACGCTGCTAATGGGCGACGAGGTGGAGCCGCGCCGCCGGTTCATAGAGGATAACGCGCTGAATGTCCGTACGCTGGACATCTAGAAATCGCGCCAGCGCTGTCAGCGCCCCGCCCGCCGCGCATTTAATGAACCGTATACTCAAAACCCAACACACCGAGCATAGATGACAGAGACATCCACACTGGCGATGGGAATACTCCGTTCGACCGGCCTCTATTCGGCCGATGCCCTCGATCGCATCGAGCGCGGCCGCGAATCCAACCCCGGCATGGGGCTTGTGGAGGCCGTGCTCAAGTTCGGCGGCACCAAGGAGGCCGAGTTCCTCCAGAAGACCGGCGAGGCGCTCGGGCTCGACTTCGTGGACCTCGAGAAGGTCCAGCCCCGCCCCGACGTGCTCGGCAAGCTGCCGGCGTCGGCCGTGTACCAGTACAACGTGCTGCCCATCCGGTTCTCGGACGGAGTGCTTACGGTGGTATCCGCCGATCCGTTCTCCACCGTGGCCGGCGACGGCCTGCGCCTGGCCTCGGGCTGCCCCGTCAAGATCGCGCTCGCGCCGCGCGAGGAGATCGACAAGGCCGTCAAGAAGTTCTACGGCGTCGGCGCGGACGCCATCGAGAAGATGATCGAGGACGGCCGCTACTCGGTCGACGACGACGATGGATCGATCTCCAAGATCGATGTAGGCGCGGAGGGCGAGGAAGCTTCCATCGTCAAGTTCGTCAACCGCATCATTGCCGAGGCCGACCGCCAGGGCGCGACCGACATCCACATCGAACCGCAGGAGACGGAGCTCAGGATCCGCTACAGAATCGACGGCATGCTCCACAAGGTAGACGTGCCGCCGCAGTTGAACCGTCTGAAATCCGCCATCATCTCGCGCATCAAGGTGATGTCGAACCTCGATATCGCCGAGAAGCGACTGCCGATGGACGGCCGCATAGGCATCCGCATCGGCGGTGAGGACATCGACATCCGCGTATCCACCATGCCGGGTGCGTGGGGTGAGTCCATATCCCTCCGTCTGCTGGCGAAGGCCGGCAACTTCGTGAAGATGACGGACCTCGGCTTCAACGATCGCGACTTCCGCGTGGTGGACAAGATCATCCGCCGTCCGAACGGCATCTTCCTCGTGACAGGTCCCACGGGTTCCGGCAAGTCCACGTCGCTCTACTCGTTCCTGCACGAGGTGAACACGATGGACGTGCGCATACTCACCGCCGAAGACCCCATCGAATACCAGATGGACGGCATAATACAGGTGCAGATGAACAAGGATATCGGCCTCGACTTCGCGCGCACGCTCAGGGCCTTCCTCCGCCAGGATCCGGACAAGATCATGGTGGGCGAGATCCGCGACCGCGAGACGGCCGAGATCGCCATCAACGCCTCCCTCACGGGCCACATGGTGTTCTCCACGCTGCACACCAACACCGCGGCAGGCGCATTCCCCCGCCTTACAGACATGGGCGTGGAGCCGTTCCTCATCGCCTCTGCCGTCGCCGGCGTGATGGGCCAGCGCCTCTGCCGCCGCCTATGCCCGAAGTGCCGCCGCGAGGTGCCGCTCGACATGAAATGGTACGACCTGCCATACCCGCCCGCCGCCCAGACCGTCTTCGAGCCCGAGGAGAAGGGATGCGACGGTTGCAGCCGCACAGGCTACAAGGGGAGGCGCGCACTCTTCGAGGTGCTGGAGGTGGACGAGGACATCGAAGGCGCCATCATCCGGCGCGAGAACGCCACGCAGATCCAGCATCTGTCCCTGGAGAAGGGGATGAAGACGCTGCGAGAGGACGGCTGGGCGAAGGTGTTCAAGGGCGTCACGAGCATAAGCGAGATCAGACGCGTGACCGAAGACCAGTGATGGATCGGAGATGCAGGCCATGGACGGAGCGGACCAGAGACAGGTCTTTGAATCTGGCCGCGTAGTCGGCGGCTACCGCGTCCTGCGCCTTCTCGGGAAGGGCGGCATGGCCGAGGTATACGAGGTCGAGAGCGAGCGGACCGGCTCGCCATACGCCCTCAAGGTGTTCGTGTGCGACCAGGCTAACGCCGTGTTCCTCAAAAGACGCTTCCTGGCGGAAGGACGCCTGCTGGCGAAGCTGCACCATCCCCGCATCGTGCGAGTGTACGATTTCGGCCTGGAAGGCGATGAGGAACGTCCGTACTTCGTGATGGATCTTGTCCTGGATGGCCAGGGCAGGCCGTGCACGCTGCGCGACGCCCTTTCGTACGGCGAGGTGGACGAAGACCGCATCGCCGGATGGTATGGCGATCTTGCCGAGGCCCTCGCGTACATCCACGGCAAGGGGGTGGTGCATCGCGATGTCTCGCTTGAGAACGTGATGGTAGGGCCGGACGGCCGCGCGGTGCTGTCCGATTTCGGCGTGTCGAAGATCGTCGACCGCGACCTGCGCGCTGAACTCAGCCTCTCGCTTGTCACGCAGACGACCAATGGTCGTCCGCTCATGGGCAAGGCTTTCTACCTTGCGCCCGAGGTGCGCGCTGGTGGCGCCGAGACGTTCGCATCGGACTTCTACGCGCTCGGCGTGCTGCTGTTCTACCTCCTGAACCAGGTGTGGTACACCCCTGGCGCCAGGACGGCCGATCTGCTCGCCACGTTCGACGACCAGTGGCAGGACATACTGGCTCCGCTGCTGGCGGAAGATCCCGCGAAGCGCGTATGCCGCCCCTGGACCGACCCGAGGCTCCGGCAGCTTGACGAGCTGCAGGCGAGGCAGTCCAGACAGGAGAATCCCTCGCGTTGGCGAGGATGGCGGCGGGTTTCCGTTCTGGCCGCCGCCGTCGTCCTGCTGCTGGTCGGCGTCGCCACGCTGCTGCGCCGTCCGCCGGGACCCTCGCGGACAACCTCGCCGGATGGTCGCTCCCCCCTGCGCATCAAGGCGGAAAAGGACGCAAACGTGTGCTGCACGCTTCCGGCATCGGTCAGAGGCGACGAGACATGCTCCATCGTCCGCCTCCTCATGGTCGGCACCATGGCCGACCTTATAGAGCGCGATGCGCTGGGGTTTGGAGGGGACGCCGGCGAGGAGATCGACCAGATCGCGCAGCGGTATGCGGATCTCGATGGCGAGGAAGTCCGCTCGGCGATCCAGATGCTTGGCTGTCAGGCGGCATTCAGGCTGTATCTCTGTCCGGGACAAGGCCGCAAGCCCAACTATGAACGGGCCGCGGATGTTCTCAACGACATCAACGAGGAAAACGAGGACTGGGCGAACGACCTGCTCAAGGGGCTGGATTCGCTGCTGCCGGTCCCTGCGGACAAGGAGGCGTTCATGCGCGTATGGCGCAGACGAGAAAGACAATGAGCGATACGCTGTTCCCACCAACATCCGTCACGCTGCTGAGCAAGCTTGCGGCGCAGGTCACCGGCGAGGACCAGGCGAACTGGCTTCGCTTCTGGAACCTCTATTCCAACGCGATCCGCCGCCTGGCGGAACGTCTCGGCAATGCCAACAATGCCGACGATGTCGTCTCCGAGGTGATGCGCAAGCTCGTCGATGTGTTCCGCAGCGGCCGCCTCGACCGCAGCAAGGGCAGTTTCCGATCGTACCTTGCGCAGATGATCCGCAACGAACTCGGCATGATCTACCGCAGGGAGAAGGTGCGCGGCATGGACAGACGGGTGTACATCGACGATGATTCCGAGGAGAGTGCGGGCGGTTCGGCCGCGGCTGCCGCCCTGTCGGAGATGGCCTTGTCCGGCGATGAAGTATGGAACCGGCTCGACCTGGAGTTTGCTGCGGCGAAGCGCCAGGAGGCGCTGGAGCATGTGCTTTCCAACCCCGCCATCTCGCAGCAGAAGAAGGATGTCTACCGTGCGTACGTGCTGGAGAACGTACCCATCGAGGAGGTAGCCGCGCGCTTCGGTATCTCGCGCAACCTCGTCAGCCAGACGAAGGTGCGCATGGAGCGTACCGTACAGGCCGTGTTGGCCGAAATGGGGCTGGAACCTTGACGCTCACCCAGACTTCCTCCCTGCCGAACTTCTCAAGTTGGCAGTTCACATAGTCACCGCCGAACACGACTTGGACGGAAGCAATCCATTTCCTTTCCGGCGTTCACCGTGAGGTCCCTTCGCCTTCGCGATCACCCCGCGGATTGCATTCACCGCCACCATGTCATGTTCCTTCATGGCGGTCTTCATGTCCGCCATCAGCCTATCGTACATTTCCGACATTTGCCTTTTCCTTTCTGTCACCTCGACGAAGCAGAGAATCTTGCCCGTCGCCTCGACGAACTGAAGGTTCACGTTGTATGCATCATCAACGCGAATGCTAACCAGCCCCGTTTCGTCGGGCGTCAGCGTATCAACGCCGGAGACCTTTCGGACTTCG
>JAFXTB010000075.1 GCA_017525225.1 Kiritimatiellia bacterium | reverse complement strand
GGCGAAACGGCCGACGGCACATACTCGAGAATCGGCCGCTGGCTGTAGCCGGACGTCTCCAGCGCGATGCGCGAGCGGTAGGACTTGTCGCGCATGAGCGTGACGCGCCGGTCCATCGCGGGGATGTCCGTCGTGTAGATGCGCAGCTCGCCCGGATTGCCGGCCAGCATTTCCTCGCGCCAGTCGCCATAGAGGTCCACCGCCATGCCGCCACCCCGGAAGCCGGGCGCCACCTGCGTGCCCTCGTGGTCGCGAATGCCGCCGCCAATGGTCTCGCGCTGGAGGTCGGCGTCCCACCAGATCGACACGCGCCCGTTTCCGTACCTGTAGGTGCAGTTCGTGTAGGAACTGAGAAGCGTGCCGTTGGCGGTGTAGAACCAGCGGTTGTCGCTCTGCGGATGCGTCATCTTCTTGGAGACGCCGGCGGTCGATTGATCAACCTCCTGGCCATAGACCTCCAGCCCGGGATAGATCGGATCGAGATCCGAGCAGATGCCCGAACCATGGACGTGGCGCGTGGGCACGGGCAGCTTCCAGATTTCCTCGCCCGTGACGGGATCCGTCATCAGCAGTCCGCCGCCCTGGGGCTGCCGCGTTTCGTACACGAAGAACAGCTCCATGCCGGGGCGCTGCGGATCGATGTCACCGTAGTAGTGGGCGTCGGAGTGGCCGCGCCCGTTGCACCACAGCACCGTGCCGTCCTGATCGAGCGTGAGCGACCCGATCAGCACCTCGTCGCAGCCATCGGCATCAACGTCGCAGCAGAGCATCGCGTGGTCGCCCTGGCCTTTGAAGCGACGCGGCATGAATTCGTTGTTGAAGCGCCACAGTCGTTCGAGGCGACCGTTCTTGAGGCAGAACGCATCGACGATCATCTTGCCGTAGGTGCCGCGCTCGACGATGGCGCAGGGCGTCTTGCCGTCGAGATACGCAAGACCGATCTGGTTGCGCGAGGCATAGTGGTTGTAGCCGTCCACGGGATCGGGCGCGGTGCGCTCCGGCCAGGGCGCGGTGGCGATGGTTTCGCCGGTAAGGCCGTTGAGGATCGCCAGGTATTCGGGACCGCGCTGCACACGGCCATCCGGATCGCGATAGTCGGGCTCGAGGGGCGCGAGCTTGGTGACCACCTCCGCCTTGCCGTCGCCATCCATGTCCGCCACGAAGTAGGGCGAATACCAGGCGCCCATCTCGATGTTCCAGCCGTGCTCGCGCTTCCAGAGGAACTTGCCGTCGCTGCGATAGGCCTCCAGGCGGCAGGTGGTCTTGGCGGGCGTATAGACGAGATCCCACGGATCCGTGCCGCCGCGCGGCGTCTTGATGACGAAGTCGTACTTGCCGTCGCCATCGAGATCGCCCACGCCCACCAGCGTCGGCGCGTCGTTGGTGTTGGCGAGACGGATGAGCTGGTAGGGCGACTCGCCGGCCTTGGCGAAGCAGGTCACGGGCACGAAGTCCTTGCCGTCCACGGAATATTTCGCGTCGGCGTTCACGTAGCCCGGCAGCCAGAAGTCGGATGTCTGCACGATCGGCTGGGCGGTGAGCTTTTCCGTCTTGCCGTCCACCTGCCGCCAGACGTCGAACGCCTTGTCGGCGGGGTCGGTGTCCAGCATACGCCAGGAAAGATACGTGCCTTGGGCTGTGACGGAAGCGACGAGGCCGCGATCGAGCTTCTCGACGGGACGCTGCGCGAGCGCACCCTTGACGGTCTTGTCCGCATGGACGGCGAGCTTGTACGCCAGCTCCAGCTTCTCGCCAGCCTTTAACGCGAGCGGACCGTCATAGACGGGCGACGGATTGACCATGCGGCGGTCGGGCCAGACGTAGAACTTGCCCGTCGGCGGCGCGACCAGCTGCGTGAAGGTGGCGCCTTCGCCGGTGGCGGGATCCGTGAAATCGACGTACTTCGTCTCCTTCCCCGTGACGTCGGCGGACGTGCGTCCGCCCGCGAAACCGCGCACGGCAAACGCCGCCGCCTGCGCGGGATCGAGGCGCAGGGTGGCCCCCGCGTAGCCGCCGCCCCACTTGCCGGAGGCCGTCGAGCCATGCGGCGGCGTGCGGTCGAGCGTCACGTCCTCAACTGCCGTGAACGTGTGGCGCACCGTGATGATGTAGCCGCCCTTCGGGTCGGGCGGGTCGATCGTCACCGTGCGCGATTCCTTGAGGGCCGTCTTGCCGGTCGCGCGCGGCGCGTAGTCCAGCTCCAGCCGGACCATGCAGTCCAGTCCGTCGATTGACATGCTCTTCTTCGTCACGCGCGTGCGACCCGCCGGCTCCACGCCCTTGCGTGCCGCGTCGCCCGGCTCCCAGTAGTTGACGCCGTTGATGAACTTCCACGAGAACCAGTAGCCGAGATGCCAGATGTGATCCTTTGGCCGGACATCCGTGAGCGGCTTGCCGGACGGCAGGTTCAGCGGATGGAAGAACGGACGCCCTTCGGGATTGTCGATCTCGAAGTTCCACAAGGTCTTGCCGTCGCGCAGCATCTTGACGCCCGTCGCGGTCTTCTCCAGATTCGAGCGACGGAAGTCCGTGATGGCATCGTCCGTGCGGCGGCACTTCGGCACGCGGGCGATCAGTTCGTCCAGCAGATAGCCAATCGTCCACTTGGGCGTGTTGAAACGCTCCTTGCCGGCGGATTCCAACAGGCGGCAGTTGCGGCTCTTTTCGTCCGCCACCCATGTGCTCGCGCCGTCTTCGGCGATCTTGTACGTTCCCTTTTCGATGTTGAAGAAGCGGGTTTGTCCGATACTCTTGCCGAAGATGCCGAGGCCGCAGCGGACGGCGGCGAAGACGGTCACTTCGTCCCAGGACTCGTGACCTTCGGATACGCCGCCCTTGCCAGAACCGCGCGGCGGCAGGCATTTCGCGAAGATGTCCTTCACCGGGTTGCGGAAGGCGTATTCGGTCTCGGCCACGCGGCGCCCCGAATAGACGTCCGTGCCGTAGTTCCAGTCGGAGAAGATGATGGGCGTGGGCCACTTTTCGATGGCGATGCGCGCGGACGCCACGTCGCCGACGATGTTGTATTCCTTCTGGTCCGGATGGCGGCAGCCCATCAGATACCAGCACTGCACCTTCTTGGCGACCAGGGCGCGACCATCCAGCTTCGAGTGGGCGTCGGGCTTGGATTCGAGCAGGCGGCGCATGTTGGTGAGAAAGCCCACCGAGCAGATGATCACGCTTCGGTCGGGCGCGGCGGCGAGCGCCTTGCGATAGACGTCGGTCGCGTCCGGCGCGTCGTCGGAATTGGCGTGCTTCACCCATTCGGGGTAGGCGGCGGCGAGATCGACGTACTTCTGGTGTCCCTTGGGGTTGTGGCCCTGGGGAACGACGACGACGCCAATGTCCTTCGAGCAGCCCACGGGGATGTCGGGGCGGCCGTAGAAGGCGTTGAAGATTTCCACGGCGGCGACGGAGGAGTTCCCGCGCGAACAGGAGCCCATGGCGAGGATTTCGCACTGGCCCGCGTCCGCCATCGCGTGCAACGCGGCAATGGCGCCCACGTCGTCATAGTCCGACACCATGTCGGTGTCAAAGATGATCTTGGGGCCGCCTTGCGCTGCGATAGCGGCCGTCAGGGCCAGTCCCGCGAGAACTTTCCGGGTATTCATCGGCAGTTTTTCTCCTTCTTGTGGATGGAGCCATTATATCAAAACCGTTTTCCGCGCGGCAAGCCGTTTCTAGCCGTAGTCTGGCCCGTAACATCCTGACGGAACCGCGCTACTTCCGCCCGTTTACGACGCACTCCCTGGTCCAGGCACCGAATTCTGAGTAGAACCTTTCTGAACAGGAATGTGTCATGCCGATACCGTTGCCGATTGCCTTGTCCGCGACCTTTATCTCGTTGTAGGCGGCGTATACCGCGCAAGGCGGGCAGGTCGTGTCTGAGAAGCCGACGGCGACACGCACGGGACAGATAATGCGCGACGCGAAATTCGCCGCGTCGAAGGGCCTTGGGGACTGTCCCCATAGACGGTTTGGCTGCGTAAACGGATTGTAGTACACTGTCGGTGTCTGACGGGTGTAGGGATGTCGTCGAGCCTTTTGGCGGAGCCTCCCGGGTGGTAGCCACCGCGCCCGTCTTTTTGCATCTTCTGATGTCCATGAGGCCTTTGGAGGTTTGCCCCCATTGATTCCGGACACGATGTTGACTATGTCGCCATCAATGTGTTATACTCCTTTTCGTCATGGGAGACAAAGCAACGCAACCAAAGGACTACACGAAGGAGGACATCAACTTGTTTCTCCAGCTTCTTTGTGCGGGAATTTTCTGCTTTGGTGGATTGGCCTTACTGGCGATCATTCTTGGTATCCTCGGCGTAGAACCTTGCCATACGATGTTGCCTTGACCGTCTCACTTCGTGAGGTTTTTGACCCCGAAAACGCATCATCCACGGGTGAAACCCCGTTGGATTTCCGTGGGGACAGTCCCCGCAGGGCGGCGGCTTGACGATTCGCGAGGTATGAGAGTTGCTATCTGACGCGGGATAGTGTATACTGTCCGCGTTGCTTTTGAGGGAGTTTCTTTTGCTAGGGGCATGTTGCCCCAAACATCTTTCATCGGTAACATTTTACGTCACTTTCGGTGGTCGAATGGGATGCTAATGTCGTTAAAGAACGGACACGGATGATGAAAGCACTTTGCGGATTCATGTTGGCGGCGGTGCTGACGACGCCGGTTGAGGCGTACTATCTCGGCGCGCCGGACGCGGAGCACGCGCATGCGATGCGCCGGCACGAGGGCATTCCCTCGATGGCGCGCGATCCGGCCACGGGTCGCCTCTGGGTCGTGTGGTACGGCGGCATCACGCCGTGCGAGGACTCCAACAACTACCTGATGATTGCGACGAGCGAGAATGACGGCGACACGTGGAAGGAAGTGCTCGTGTACGATCCCGATGGCAGCGGGCCCATACGCGCCTTCGACCCGGAGATGTGGATCTCCCCCGACGGCAAGCTGCGGATCACCTGGACTGAGCGTGCCGTTCCCGTGGTTGAGAAGCCGGCTGGCGGGAAGTGGGACTACGGCCACCTCTCAGGTGCCGGCGACCCGGGGCTTTGCTCGCGCGACCGCCTGATGATGCTCACGCTTGATGCGTCGAAGGCGCCGTGCGCGCCGTATCCTGCGCCGCGGCAGATCGGTACGGGCGTGATGATGTGCAAGCCAATCCTCGGACCGAAGGGCGAGTGGTTCTTCCCCGTGTCGATCTGGTGGTCGAAGGCGAGCGCGGGACTGCTCGTATCTGAGGACGGCGGCCGGACGTTCACGCGGCGCGGCGGCGCGACGGTCACGCCAGAGGAAGGACAGACATTCGATGAGCACTGCATCGTGCTGATGAGGGACGGGTCCATCCACAGCTGGATCCGTACGAACAAGGGTACGAAGGAATCGTTCTCGACCGACGGCGGCTATACGTGGTCGCCCGTCGTGGCGGGCACGTTCGCGAACACGCCCACGCGCTGCGCGGTGACGCGCCTCGCAAGCGGCAGCCTGCTGCTCATCAAGAACGGCGACAGGCCAGACGCCAACCAGGGACGTAGCAACCTGACTGCGTACGTCTCGGACGACGAAGGCAAGACCTGGAAGGGCGGCCTGCTACTTGATGCGCGTCCAAGCGCCACCTATCCCGACTTCGCGCTCGGACAGGACGGCACGGTCTACGCCGTGTGGGACTGCAACCGCTGCGGCGACCGAGAAGTCCTCTTCGGGCGCTTCACCGAGGCGGATGTCCGCGCGGGCAAACCTGTGTCGCCCCAGACGAAGATCGGCGTGACGGTGACGTCTAGGTGCAAGCCGGCCGTGGGCGGACGCGACTTCCCCGTCATGGCTCCTGCGGACGGCGCTGACGCGACGGCCACGATCCAGGCGGCGTTCGATGCGTGCTTCAAGGCGGGTGGCGGCACGGTGACACTCGCGTCCGGCACGTACAACGTGGGTGGGCTGCGTCTCCGCAGCAGCACGACGTTCCATCTCAAGAGCGGGGCCGTGCTGAAGGGTACGCGCGACTGCGAGCGCTACCGCATCCTCGCGGGCGACACGCTTGAGCCCGCGCGCGCGAAAGATCTGCAGCACCTGGAACTCACCAACCAGCAGGTGAGAAAAGACCCGGCGCTGCGCGGCAAGATCAAGCTTTCCAATTTCTACGGCAGCCGGTGGAACGACGCGATGATCCGCATCTACGACGCAACCAACGTGGCGATCATCGGCGAGAAGGGAAGCGTGATCGACGGTTGCAACAGCTACGACGCGACGAACGAGGAGGGATGCCGCGGCGTGCACGGCATCGCGGTACATTACGCCACGAACGTCTCCATCTCCTTCGCCGGCACGCCGCCGGAATTCATCCGCGGCGCGTACGTGGAGAGGATCAAGGCCGAGAACCTGAAGGTTGAGGGCGTGAAGGAACCGTTCTTCCGCACGTGGGGCGGCGAGCCGAAGGTCGAGACGAAGAATCTGAAGGGCATTGTCCCGACGGTCACGCCAGCCACAGAGCCGTTCCGTGTCCGCCCGATCTGAGGTTAGGACCTGGGGACCCATTAGATTCACGGAGGTTTTGAGTTCCCCTCAAGGAAAGGATTCGGACACATGGCGAGACGACTGCGGCGACGTGGTTTCATACGGGGCGCACTTGCGCTCGGGGCGTTCCCGTTCATCGGGTACGCGGGCGGACGCGGGGGACCGGGCGCGAAGGCATCCGGCCACCTCAAGTTCCTCTTCATGGCGGACCACCACGTGGAGACGGACTTCGTCCAGAGCTTCGGCGGGGACAAGGCGCGGCCCGCCTACACTTGCTGGAAACCGGGCGACCATGCCGCCCTCATCGAGACGTACCGGTTCATCAGCACGGACCCGTTCTGCCGCGACTGCGCGTTCGCGCTCTTCGGCGGCGACCAGGTCAACACCGGCTACCTCTCGCACGCCGAGGATCTGCGTGGCGAGATGAAGAACTACTACCGCACGCTCGCCGCGCTCGACCTCTACACGCGCACGAAGGGGACGGACCTCTCCGACTTGCGCTTCGCGACCGTACCGCAGTTCACCTGCCGCGGCAACCTGCCGAAGGGCGGCGCGCCCGTCACGTTCACGTGCCGTCCGCCCGACTCCCGCGTGATCGCCATCCAGGGCAACCACGACACGGGCGTGGGCGACTTCTACCGCGAGTGCGCCTTCACGGGCGGCGACGTGCGTTTCATCACGTTCTTCGCCTCCTACGTGGGCCTGCCCGCGCCGAAGGGGGAGTACCGCTCCACGGCGTGCATCTCCGACAACGCGATGACCTTCATCGAGCGCGAGATGAAGGCCGCCGCCGCGGACCCCGCCATCCGCCACATCGTGCTCGTCTCGCACTGGGCGATCGCCGAGCGGGACGGCAAGGACTTCATCTGCCCGATTGTGGACGCGTGCAAGGAAAACAGGATGAACGACAACCGCCGCAAGCTGCTCGCGCTCTGCGAGCGCTACGGCTGTGACCTCTACATCAACGGCCACGAGCACAACGGCGACTACCCGGTGGCGAAGGTGGGACCGCTTTCGGATATCAACTGCGGCACGCCCACGTGCAATCCGCCGAAACCAGGCGGGAAGGGCGGCGGCGCATTCGCGATCGTCGAGATCACGGGCACGCAGGCACTGTTCCACGTGTACTCGCGCGCCCGCGTGTCCGCGACGGGTGCGCTGGAGGCGCCTCCGCAGCGGCTCTTCACGCGTGAAATCCCCCTCTCGCCCCTGCATGCGTGACAGTTTCCCTGTGCCGGTTCCGTCACCGCATGGGTTGTTGACAACACATGGGTATTTTGAGATAATGGCGCCCGCGAATCCTAATAGGGAGAGAAAGATGAAGAAGACAGTTTTTGCGATTGTGTCGGCTTTCGTATCGGTCATTTCGCTGCATGCCGCCGATGCTGTCGCCGTGAAGAGGGCCGCGGAGCAGCTGCGCTATTTCAAGGCGGATGCCGCGCGGCGGTGTCTCGCGGATCTGAAGTCCAACCCGAAGTACGACCATGCCAAATGGTCGGCCAAGGTCGAGGCGCTGATCGCCGCCGAGGGCGATGTGCGGGCGGCGCTCAAGGCCGGGGCGGCGGAGGGGATCGTGCCGCCGGCGCCGACCGGGCGCAAGCTGTCGGAGGACGAGGCGGTGGTGCTCGTCGAAGGCTACCGCGCGGCGATGCTCGCCAACCCGATTCTCGACTTCGACAAGATCCTCTGCATACGGCGCAAGATCTCCGGTGCGCGCGGGGCGTTCGGCGGCCGCCGTTCCGGCATGACCGGCCTCAACGCCGAGAACCACATGGTCGCGCCGCGTGTCGGCTTCGAGAACGAGATCGTGGTGCTTTCCAACCTTCGCGGCGAGATCAAGACCGAGGTGCTCTACCAGCCGGAGGACAAGACGTCCGTCGTGCGCGACCTGGACCTCGACTTCGACGCATCGCGCATCCTCTTCACCGGATACAAGGGCACCAACAACCTCTTCGCCATCTACGAGATCCCTGCGACCGGCTCGCAGAAGCCGGTGCTGGTATCGCCGGACGACCCGAAGAACGACGTGCAGTGGTGGGACGCGAGCTACCTGCCCAACAAGGACCAGGTGATCATGCTCGGCACCGCCATCTACCAGTTCCTCCCTTGCGAGGACGGCAACATGCCGATGGCGGTCATCTACCGCCGCGACCGCAAGACCGGCGAGGTGCGCCAGCTGACGTACGAGCAGGACTCCGACTATACGCCTTCCATCACGCACGACGGCCGCATCCTCTTCACGCGCTGGGAGTACTCCGACCAGCCGCACTACTGGTCGCGCGTGCTGATGACGATGAACCCCGACGGCATCGGCCAGCTTTCGGTGTGGGGGTCCAACTCCTACGTGCCCACGTTCTTCTACTACGCCAGGTGCATCCCCGGCGACAGCCACAAGATCACCATGATAGGTGGCGGCCACCACGATCGCGCAGAGGTCGGGCGCATGTTCATCGTGGATCCCACGCTGGCGCGCGGCTACCCGACCGTGTACGACCCGCCGGATCGCGAATGGGGCCCCCCGAGACATACGCTCCGCATCCCGTTCAAGAACTTCCCGAAGGAGAAGACCGGCCTCGCGCATGAGTTCCCCGGTTGGGGCAAGGACGTGGAGGGCGACATGTCCGACCCCTACACGATGAACCAGTTTGCGCGCGGGAAGCCGTACTTCACGCACCCGCATCCCCTCAGCGAGAACTACCACCTCGCCATCGTGAAGGGGGCGCCAGACGCTCTCATGGGGCTGTATCTCGTCGACCGCTTCGACAACATCACGCTCATCGCCGAGAACCCGGACGGCCTCTACTGCGACCCCATCCCGTTCGTCGCGCGGAAGCGTCCCCCGATCATCCCCGACCGTTCCAAGCCCGGCATGAAGACATGCTCGGTACACGTGGCCGACATCTACAACGGTCCCGGCCTCGCGGGCGTGCCGCGCGGCACGGTGAAGAAGCTGCGTCTCTTCAGCTACCACTACAACTACCACAAGACGGGCGGACACTCCTCCACCGGATGGATCGAATACAAGAAGGACTACCGCGACAGGGTGGAGTCCGGATGGGACATCAAGCGCATACTCGGCACCGTGGACATCGAGGAGGACGGAAGCTGCTGCTTCGAGATGCCATGCAACGTGCCGATATCGCTGCAGCCGCTCGACGAGAAGGGCCAGGCCGTGCAGCTGATGCGTTCCTGGGTCGTGGGCATGCCGGGCGAACGCGTCTCCTGCACGGGCTGCCATGAGGACAACCGCAGTTCGCTGCACACGAAGCAGACCATAGCCGACAAGAAGTACTTCAGGGGCGAGATCCAGAAGATCAAGCCGACCGACGGCGACGGGGTACGCCCGTGGGGCTTCGCCAACGAGATGTTCCCGGTGGTGAAGAAGTACTGCTTCACGTGCCACGGCGATCCCGCCAAGGCGCCGATTGCGAAGGCCGACCAGGGCGGCGCCGAGGAGGTGAAGGTGGGCAGGTTCACCGACTACAAGCTCAGCGGCAGGCGGCTTGCCATGGACACGCCGCAGAACGCGTACAAGATGCTCCATCCCTACATCCGCCGCCCCGGTCCCGAGTCCGATGAGCACCTTCTCACGCCGATGGACTTCCACGCCTCCACGTCCCCGCTCGTGCAGATGCTGCGCAAGGGCCACCATGGCGTGAAGATGCAGCCCGAGGACTGCCTGAAGATCTACGAATGGATTGACCTCAACGCGCCCTACCACGGCAAGTGGAATCCGCCGCCGGCGATGGATGGCGAGAAGGACCATTTCCTCAAGGCGTGCATCCCCGACCAGGTGGCCAGGCGCCTCGAGCTGCAGAAGGCTTACGCGAACGTGCCCGACAATCCCGAGGAGGAGCATGATCGTTACGCGGCGGTGGTCGCCGCGCGCGAGATCAAGCCGGTGGCGCCCGGACCACGCGAGGTCATACCCGACGAGTCGCTGCTCTCCTCCAACGTCTGGCCGATGTCCGTGCTGCGCAGCGCCGACGTTCAGCTCGGCGCGGTCACCGAGCTCGCGCCGGTCACCACGCGTACGCTCATCATCGGCAAGGGACAGTCCATCACCTTCCGCCGCATCCCGGCGGGCGTGTTCGTGATGGGCTCGCGCACTGGCTATCCGGACGAGCGTCCATGCGCCGCGGTGAGGATCGCCAAGCCGTTCTGGATTTCGGAGATGGAGATCCGCAACGACCAGTACCACGTGTTCGATCCCGAGCACGACTCGCGCTACCAGGACGAGTTCGGCAAGGACCACGTGTTCCCCGGCCATGTGGGCAACCACCGCCGCCAGCCGGTGGTGAGGGTCAGCTGGAACGAGGCGCGCGCGTTCTGCGCGTGGCTATCGAAGACGTGCGGCGTGAAGGCGGACCTTCCCACCGAGGCGCAGTGGGAATGGGCCGCGCGCTCCGGCACGGCGACGCCCTTCCCGTGGGGCGGACTCGACGACGACTTCTCGAAGTTCGCGAACCTCGCCGATCGCGACACGCGCTTCCAGGTCGTAGGCTTCGACGGCGGCGGCAACATCCGCAACCGCCGTCCGTTCCGCATCGACCAGAACTATCCGCTACACGACGAGCGCTTCCTCGACGACTGGTTCAACCTGAACTACGTGGGCCGCGCGAACTGCAACCGCTGGGGTCTCTACGACATGCACGGCAACGCCGCGGAGTGGACGCGCTCCGACTACGCGCCGTATCCATACGTTGACGGCGACGGTCGAAACGCCTGCGACACCGCGAAACGCAAGGTTGCGCGCGGCGGCTCGTACGCCTCGCGTCCGCGCGATGCCACATCCAGCGTGCGCTACGCATACGAGGCGTGGCAGAAGGTGTCGGACGTCGGCTTCCGCGTGATGTTCGAGGACTGAAAAACAAGCCTGTCGCAAGAACTTGAAAATTCTTGATTTTTCCTCTTTTCATTTCGCCGAAAATTTTGTATCATTGACGCAAACGTGCGGAGATTGCGCCGTTGTTCGGTGCGCCGCGCGTTATGGAAAAAGAAGGATGATGACTATGGCTACGAAGAAGGCTCCTGCGAAGAAGGCCCCTGCAAAGAAGGCCGCTCCCGCGAAGAAGGCGTGCTGCGCGAAGAAGGCGTGCTGCGCGAAGAAGGCTCCGGCGAAGAAGGCCGCTCCTGCAAAGAAGGCCCCTGCGAAGAAGGCCGCTCCTGCAAAGAAGGCCGCCGCCAAGAAGGCCCCTGCCAAGAAGGCCGCGAAGAAGTAATCGAACCCGCGTCTCCCTAAGACGCCTAGAGCTTGCCCGTGCCGACTGGCGGGCAGGCTCTTTTTCTTGTGCGATGGCTTCATCGATTCCAGACTCCACGATAGAGGAGATCAAGTCGCGCATCGACCTTGCGGACCTGATCGCCTCGTACGGCATCCAGCTGCGGCGTGCCGGCTCCAGCTACAAGGCGTGCTGCCCGTTCCACCACGAGAAGACGCCATCGTTCAACGTGCAGCCGGACCGCGGCTTCTACCACTGCTTCGGCTGCGGCGAATCCGGCGATGCCATCAAGTTCGTGCAGAGGCAGGAAGGCCTCACATTCATCGAGGCGGTGCGCAGGCTGGCCGAACGCTGCGGCGTGACCATCGAGGAGAGGGAGGATCCGCAGGCGGGATTGCGCAAGCGGCTGCTGGCCGTGCATGCCGAGCTCGCCGCGTTCTACCGCCGTTGCCTCGTGGAGGCGAAGGAGGCGCAGCGCGCGAGAGACTATCTCAAGAGCCGCGCGCTCGATGGCGACGTAGCGGAGAGCTTCCAGATAGGATACGCGCCGACGTCGTCGAAGGCCATGCTGAAATGGGCGGCGAAGTACGGCTTCAAGCCCGAGGACCTCGAGGCGGCCGGCGTGCTTCTGCCGCCGCGCTTCGCGGGTGGGTCCTGGTACAACCGCTTCGCCGGGCGGCTGGTATTCCCGATACGCGACAAGATGGGCCGCACGGTCGCGTTCTCGTGCCGCACGCTCGAGACGGACAAGACGAAGATGCGCGGCGGCAAGTACGTCAATTCATCGGACTCCGCGATCTTCAGGAAGTCGGAAATCATCTATGCGCTCGACAAGGCATCGCCGCGCATCCTCTCCGCGCCGCGCCGCGAGGCCATAGTCTGCGAAGGCCAGATCGACGTGATCCGCTGTCACGCCTGCGGCTTCGATACCGCCGTCGCCGGGCTCGGCACCTCCTTCACGAAGGAGCATGTGCAGCTGCTGAAGAAGAGCGCGGACTCCGTTGTGCTTGTGTTCGACGCCGATGGCGCCGGGGTGAAGGCGGCCCGTCGCACGGGCACGGAGTTCCTCGCGGTCGAGATGCCGGTGCGCGTGGCTACGTTGCCCGAGGGCGAGGATCCCGATTCGTTCCTGCGCACCCAGGGCGCCAAGGCGTTTCGGGCTCGGCTGGACGACGCTGAGTCCATCGCAGCGTTCCTGATTCGCGTGCTGCGCGCGGGCGAGACGAATCCATCTTCGATCGACGCTGTTACGCGCGTGTCGCGCGCCGTGCTTGAGATGGTATCGGCATGTCCATCGGCCGTCATGCGGGCGTCGCTGCTGGCGGAGTCCGCACGGCTTCTCGGCCTCCCCGTCTCTGCGCTGGAGGACGACCTAGCCGCGATGTCGAAGACGCGTCCGTCCCCATCCGCGAGGACGCCACCGCCTGCGGAGAGGTCTGCGGAAAAACCTGCGGCGCAGCAGACCAAGCGTCCTGCGCCTTCGGCCGCGCCGGACGATGTGGTGGTGGATGCCGCCGCCCCGGTTAACAATCCGCCGCCTTTGCGCGAACTTGCGCTTTGTGGATTTCTCTTCCGCCACGAGCATTCGGCGGATGTCGCGGAGCTGCTCGCGGCCTATGCTCCGCCAGCCCTTTTCGATCACGACTTCACGCGCGCGTTCGTGCGGGCGTGGCTGGATGGCCGCGGCGGTTCAACCGAGGACTTCGTGGAGTTCTGCCGCAACCTTTCGCCGGAGGAGAGCCGCTGGTTCGACAGTCTCGCCGCCGACGAGCGCGATTCGCTATGCGGCATGTCGCCCGTGCAGCAGCTGCAGGATCTTCTCAGGCTGCTGTGGGCGGACGCCCAGGAACGGCTGCGCGGGAAGCTGGAGGACGTTCCTGCGAACGACAATCTCCGCCTGGCGTTTTCAACGCGGGCAAACCGCCTGCAGCATGGCTCGTGGGCGAGGGTGCGTGCGCTGATGGTACCGGACAACCTGCGGGCTTGATGTCGCTTGCCGATTGCCCTTGTGTTTTGCCCCGTTTTTTGATACAATTTCCGCCAAATTTTTCCAAAGGAGAAGAAGATGGCGGTTCTTGGACAAGGTTTGGTGCTGATGGTTGCCGGCATGGGCATCGTGTACCTCTTTTTGACAGTGCTGATCGTCGTGGCGAAGTACGCATCGGCGTTCGTGTCGCGCTTCGACGGCATCCTTCCGCAGGAGGCCCCGAAGAAGGCTCCGCGTCCCACCGCCTCCAGCGATGACGCCGATGTGGCGCTCGCCATCGCCGTGGCGCTCAACGGTTAACCCAACCTTCTTCACAACCCTCTCAACCCTCTCAACCTTCACAACTCTCTCAATCAAGGAAACAACATGTCAAAGAAAACAGTAAAGTACATGCTCACGGCGTTTCGCGACGGCTTCCAGAGCGTAGTCGGCGCGCGCGTTCTCTCCAAGGACTTCCTTCCGTGCGTGGAGGAGGCATACGCCGCAGGCGTACGCTGGTTCGAGGCCGGCGGTGGCGCCAGGTTCCAGAGCTGCTACTTCTACTGCCAGGAGGATGCCTTCGACGTGATGGACGCTTTCCGCAAGGCGGCGCCCGAGGCCGACCTGCAGACGCTCTCGCGCGGCGTGAACGTGGTGGGTCTCGAGTCGCAGTCGAGCGACATGATCAAGCTCCACGCCGATATGTTCAAGAAGCACGGCATGAGCTCGATCCGTAACTTCGACGCGCTGAACGACGTGGACAACCTCAAGTGGTCCGGCCAGTGCATCCACAACGCGGGACTCAACCACGAGGTGGTCGTCACGATGATGGGTCTGCCGCCCGGCATCGACAACAAGGGCACGCACACGCCCGAGTTCTACCGCGATCGCCTCAGGATGATCATGGACGCCGGCATCCCGTTCGACCGCGTGGCGTTCAAGGACGCCTCCGGCACGTCCACGCCCACGACCGTATACAATACGATGAAGCTCGCCCGCCAGCTGCTCGGCGACAAGGTGCACATCCAGTTCCACTCGCATGAGACGGCCGGCAACGGCGTGGCGTGCTACCTCGCCGCGCTCCGTGGCGGCGCGGACGGCATCGACCTCTCGATGGCCCCGATGAGTGGCGGCACCTGCCAGCCCGACATCATCACGATGTGGCACTGCCTCGACGGCGACCCCGACTTCTGCTTCGACTTCGACATCAACAAGATCAAGAAGGCGGAGGACTCCTTCAAGAACGCGATGAAGAAGTACTTCCTGCCGCCCGAGGCGATGAACGTGAACCCGCAGATCGTGTGGAGCCCGATGCCGGGCGGCGCGCTGACCGCGAACACGCAGATGCTGCGCGACAACAACATGATGGACAAGTACGACGACATGATCGCGGAGATGTACGACTGCGTGCGCCTCGGTGGATTCGGCACGTCGGTGACGCCCGTCTCGCAGTTCTACGCGCAGCAGGCGATCCAGAACGTCATGTTCGGCAAGTTCAAGAAGTTCGCGCCTGGCTACGCGAAGATGGTGCTCGGCTACTTCGGCAGGACGCCCGTCCCGCCGGATCCGGAGATCGTGCAGAAGGCCGCCGAGTTCATGGCGTCGAGCGAGCAGAACAAGCCCTATTCGACACCGACCACCAAGACCGTGCTCGAGATGAACGACGAAGATCCTCGCAAGGGCGGCGCGGTCGCCAAGAAGATGCTCGAGGACGCGGGGCTGCCCGTGACCGACGAGAACATCTTCATCGCCGCCTCCTGCAAGGAGAAGGGAATCCTCTTCCTGAAGGATCCATCCAAGGCGCCGATGGGCTGCCGGTTCGCAAGTGCCGAAGGCACTGATCGGGGAAGCGGACTTCAGTCCGCAAAGAATGGAATCACCGTTACCATCAACGGCAAGGCGTACGGCGTGGAGATCAAGGGCGACGGCAAGGCTGTGGTGAACGGCAAGCCGGTTGATTTCAAGGCGGAGAGCGGGCTGAAGTCCGCCGCTCCGACAGCGGCTGCGCCTGCGGGTGGCACGGAGGTGAAGGCGCCGGTGCCCGGCACGATCCTTCGCATCACCGCCAACACCGGTACGAAGGTCTCGAAGGGCGACGAGATCCTCGTCATGGACGTGATGAAGATGGAAACGCCCGTCACGGCGCCATGCGACGGCACGGTGACGCTGAGCGTGGCCGCCACGGACAAGGTGGCGACCGGCGATGTGCTGGCGGTGGTAGGCTAGTCGTTAGTCGTTAGTCGTTAGTTGTTAGTGGCTGGTGTAACCAACGGTAATCGAATGCAATCGACAGCAATCGGAAAGGAAGAACGATGAAACGCTTTTTATTGGCCCTTGTCGTTTCAGCCTGCGCGCTGGGCGCTTCTGCCGGCGGCGACTGGCGGGATACGCTCGGCAAGGTGAAGGACCTTTCGGGCGATACGGGAATCGCCGGGTTCATGCGCAAGGAGGCACCGGCCTACATCACCGGCAACTTCGCCGAGAAGGACCGTCCGGCGGCGCCCGACTTCTCGAAGCCGATCAACGATCCGGCGAAGTATGCGAACAAGAACGGCTTCTGGGTGACGAGCAAGTGGCATGGCAGGTTGCTGTCCACGAAGAAGCACAAGGTAAGGCAGGGCGACTGGATCGGCGGCTACTTCGACGACACGGGCGCGTTCGTGAAGGGGCACGCGGTCACGGTGCTTGGCGGCCTTCCCTACGGCATCGGCCAGCTGATAATGATCCCGCTCTGCCTCGTGATGATCTATCTCGCCATCGTGAAGGGGTTCGAGCCGCTTCTTCTTCTGCCTATCGGCTTCGGCGGACTTCTGGCGAACTGTCCGCTGGGCGGCGTGACGGCCCCGGCCATGATGCATGACGGAATCATCTCGTTCCTTCCGTCGGGACTTCCCGTGATGCAGGGTGGCATCGTGGAGCCGGGCGGATTCCTGTACTACTTCTTCAAGTTCGGCATCGATACGGGCGTCTTCCCGATCATGATCTTCATGGGCGTTGGCGCGATGACCGACTTCGGCCCCCTGATCGCAAACCCGAAGATGGCGCTTCTGGGCGGTGCCGCGCAGTTCGGCATATTCTTCGCGCTCTTCGGGGCGCTGGGGCTCGCGGCGCTCTTCGGGGCGGATTTCTTCATGGGCGCGGACCCGATCAAGGCGGCGGCCTCCATCGGCATCATCGGCGGTGCCGATGGACCCACGGCCATCTGGCTCACATCGCGCCTCGCGCCCGACCTCCTGGGCGCGATCGCAGTGGCGGCGTACAGCTACATGGCGCTCGTGCCGATCATCCAGCCGCCGATCATGAACGCGCTCACCACGAAGAAGGAGCGTCTCATCAAGATGCCTCCGCTGCGCGAGGTGAAGAAGATCGAGAAGATCTGTTTCCCGCTGGTGGTGTTGCTCCTGTGCGCGATCCTGCTGCCCAGCGCCGTGCCGCTCATCGGCGCGCTGATGCTTGGCAATCTCGCGAAGGAGGCGGGGCCGTCGGTCGCGCGCATCTCGGACACGATGTCCAACGCGCTCATCAACATCGTCACCATCATGCTGGGCCTCTCGGTGGGCTCGAAGCTCGCGTGCGAGAAGTTCCTGTCGGGCACGACCCTCGCGATCCTCGCGCTCGGGCTCTGCGCGTTCTGCGTGGGTACGGCGGCGGGCGTCGTCATGGCGAAGATCATGAATCTCGTCTCGAAGGAGAAGGTGAATCCGCTCATCGGTTCGGCGGGCGTCTCGGCGGTGCCCATGGCGGCGCGCGTCTCGAACAAGGTGTCGCTCGGCAACGATCCCACGAACTTCATCCTGATGCAGGCGATGGGGCCGAACGTCTCGGGCGTCATCGGGTCGGCGGTCGTGGCGGGCGTGCTCTACACGCTCTGCCGCTGACGGTGGAAATATGGTATAATCTGGTCCTATGAAAAGGCGTGTTCTGTTCTGGGGCCGGTTCGATCCGGGCTATTCGCGCAACCGAGTGTATGCGGCGCTGTTCCGCGAGCTCGGCTGGGATGTCGACTACTTCTTCGTGAAGGTGTGGCCCCGCTTCGGCGACGTGGAGGCGCTTCTGCGTGGGTTGTCGTTCCGCGCGAAGCCAGACCTCGTGTGGGTGCCGGTGGCGCGCCAGCGCGACCTTGCCGCCGCGTGCCGCTGGGCGCACAGGCGCGGCGTGAAGGTGGTGTTCGACCCGATGATCTCCGCCTGGGACAAGAAGGTGCTGGAACAGCGCAAGTGGAAGGCAGAGGAGCCCCGCGCCAGGAAGCTGCTTGCCCGCGAGACCGCGCTCATGAACATGCCCGACCTCGTGTGCTGGGACACGAGCTGCCACGTCGACTTCTGCGCGGAGTACCTGAAGGTGCCGCGCGAGAGGCTGCGCGTGCTGCTGACCGGTACGGACGAGGCCGTCTTCCGTCCCTGCGCGGTGGAAGAAGGTAGAAAGGAAAATGGCCATTCTTCATTCTCGGTTCTCTACCATGGCGCATATCTGCCGCTGCACGGCACGGAGACGATCGTGGAGGCGGCCCGCATGACGCAGGGTACGGGCATACACTGGGATTTCCTCGGCTGGGGCGCGTACAAGGCGTCGACGGAGGCCAAGGCGAAGGGCATATCCAACATAACGTTCCTCGACAAGGTGCCTTACGTGGAGGTGCCGAAGGTGATCGCGGCGCACGACATAGTGCTGGGCGTCTTCGGCACGACGGCCAAGGCGGCGCGCGTCATCGGCAACAAGGTGTATGAATGCATGGCGTGCGCCCGGCCGACGATCAACGAGTTCTGCACGGGCTATCCGCCGGAGGCGAAGGACTGCAAGGCCATCAAGTTCATACCGGCCGGCGATCCTGCGGCGCTCGTGAAGGCCGTGGAGGAATACCGCGCCGACTGGGTGAACCGCGAATCCTACTTCGCCGCCGCGCGCGATTTCTTCGAGAGGCATCTTTCCATGGCCGTCATCAAGCGGCAGCTGGCGGGCATACTCGCAGACCTGGGGTTCTGATGCCTGCTGCGCCCCATATCCCAACGGCCGACGAGCTTGCGGCGCTTTTCTCCGCTGGAACCCTGGAGCGGCTCGGCATGGGTTCGCGCCGGGCATGCTACCGCCTGCCTGGCACGGGGCTATGCGTGAAATGCTACAGGAGCGAGGTGGAGATAGCCGAGGGGAAGCATCCGGAACGCGCATACAGCAAGCCGCTGCAGCCTTCGGTCGTGCGGGAGATACGCAGGCACCGCTTCTCCGACGCAGGCAACACGTCGTGCCAGGAGTGGCGCTACCACGAGTCGCTGCGCGCCCGTCTGCCGCCGGATCTGCTCGCGGTCTTCCCGGAGATCATGGAACGCATGCTGGTGCCCGGCCGCGGGTGGTGCCTGGTCGAGGACGAGGTACGCAATGCGGACGGCAGCCAGGCTGGCAAGTTCCACGAGGTGTTCATGTCCATCCGGGACGTCTGCCTGCGCGAGAAGCTTCTTGAGGCGATGAAAGACCTCTGTGGCAGCCTGGCGCGCCATGCGGTCAGCTTCTACGATCCACAGAACGTGCTTGTGCAGTGGCTGCCCGGTGGTGGGTTCCGTCTGCGCATAGTGGACTTCGAACCGACGTCCCGCGCGTTTGTCCCGCTTGACAAGATCTTCCCGTGGCTCGTGGGAATGAAGGTCAGGCGGAGGTTCGCGCGCTATCTCAGGAGCTACGACGTGCTCTTCGGCGAGGATGCGCAGGCGATGATGAGGCTCGGGCGGGTGAACGTCCTGTGCATGAAATGGGGCGACTACTATACCGCGGACTATGTCAACCGGCTCTATGCCGGCGTGAAGCGCAACCTGCACCTGCCGTTCCGCTTCGTCTGCGTGACCGACGACTCCACCGGCTTCGCGCCGGGCATAGAGGCCGTGCCGTTCCCGCCGGACCCCAAGGTGCCCGGCACGTACGTCCCGCGTCCCTGGCCAAACATCTTCGCCAAGCTGGCGCTGTTCAAGGACGGCTTCGCGGATCTCAAGGGTCCTACGCTCTATCTCGACATCGATCTGCTGGTGACCGGTCCGCTTGAGAGGTTCTTCCTCTACAGGCCTGGCGAGTTCTGCATCATCCACAACTGGGTGGAGCGGCGCAAGTCCCTGTTCAGGAAGCTGCCTGACATCGGCAATTCATCGTGCTTCCGCTTCGAGGCGGGGCGGTCGAACGGCGTGTGGGAGGTCTTTCTGCGCGAGAAGGAGATACCCGGGCAGGTGGAGCGGTTCCGTCTCGGCTCGCAGAAGTTCCAGACCTACGCCATGATGAAGACGGGGAAGGTGAACTGGTGGCCGTCCAACTGGGTGTGCTCGTTCAAGCGGCAGCTGGTGCCGATCTTCCCGCTGAACAAGGTGTTCCGCCCGTGGCGGCCGCCGAAGTCGGCATCGATAGTGGCGTTCCACGGCCAGCCCGACCTGCCGCAGGCGCAGAACGGATACTACTTCAAGTACGACAAGCGCGTGAAGCCGCATCTCACATGCCGCCCCACGAAGTGGATCGCCGAATACTGGCACGACTAGCGGCGGTAGCGATGCGTACCGGATGAATGGAACCTGTGCGTGCCGTCGCGCCCCATGACGCCAAGCTCGCGCATTCCAGGGGTGTCGATCACCATCAGGCCGGACGGCAGCATCACCAGCTCGCGGGAAGTCGTGGTGTGCCTGCCCTTGCCGCTCCAGTGCTGTATTTCCTGGGTGGCGAGCCACTCCTCGCCGGCCAGCGCGTTCACAAGGGACGACTTCCCCACGCCCGACGATCCGATGAACGCGAAGGTACGCCCCGGGGCGGCGTAGGTCTCGAGGACGTCCATGCCGCGACCCGTCTTCACGCTTATGGGATGGACCGGCACGCCGAACGGCGCCAGCTGTCCTGAAAGGTCGGCCAGCCGCCCGTCGTCCGCCAGGTCGGACTTGGTCAGCAGCACCGCCAGCCGCTGGCGGCAGGCGGAAGCGTCGGCAAGCTCCAGCACACGTCCGAGGCGCGCCACGGAGAAATCGGCATTTACGCCCATCAGCAGGAAGAGCGCATCGAAGTTCACGGCGATCGTCTGCGCCTTGTGTCCAGATGATGACGGGTCCACCCGCATGAAGGAGGAGATCCGCGGCACAACGCCCGTTATGCGGCTCTCTCCGGACGGATTGTACACCAGACGTACGAAATCCCCCGTAGTCGGCGCTACGGCACTTTCGGAACGGAATGCCGAAGTCTTCTTTCGCGCCAGCACCTCGCCCTCCGCCTGGTCGCACACGACATGGAAGTAGTCGCCGTGCGCGGAGACGATGCGTCCGAACGTCTCTTCCGCTGGGATGGCGCCGGCCGATGCGCGCATGGCGGCGCCGAAGCCGTAGCGTTCAAGGGTAGTCATCCGCCGTAGGGCCCCAGGAACTCTTCCTTGAAGTCGAACCCGCCGATGAAATCGGCGCGGGAGTCGCTGTCGGTCTTGCCGATGCGCTTGGCGTCGTACAGGTTGAAGACGATCTCGCCGACGTCCTCGCAGCAGGTCACACCCCAGTCGGAAAGCACCGCATAGGCCATCGGACCCCACGAGTCAAGGGCCATGTCGCGGAACCAGGAGAGGAGCTCCTGCCCTGAGATGTGCCCGCTGGCGGCGGTTGAGGCCTCGTGTATCACGTCCAGGACGAAGTCATAGGCGCGGGTGTCGAAGCGAGCATCCTTTGCCACGATGTCCGCATACGACTCCTTCTCGAAGACTATCTCTGGCGGCATGTCCTGCATGTCAGGCGATCCGTATGCGGTCCGCCAGCTTGGCGAGCGCCGCCATGTCGCCCTTGCCGCTTGTGAAGGATATCCCACCACCCTCGCCTCGGCGCGGCACTATGTGGAAGTGGAGGTGCGGCACGGTCTGCCCGGCGGCCGCGCCGTTGTTCTGCAGGATGTTGAATCCGTCGCAGGGCAGCGCCGTCTTGAGATGCGCGGCAACCTTCTTCACACGCGCGACGACCGTCGCCAGCAGTTCATCGGATGCGTCCAGCATCCCTGTCGCGTGGATCTTGGGGATCACGAGCGTGTGTCCCTCCGAAAAGGGGTTGATGTCGAGATACGCAAGGACGTCGTCGTCCTCGTATACCTTGAAGCTGGGTATCTCGCCGGCGGCGATCGCGCAGAAGATGCAGTTGTTTTTCATGGCGCATATTTTACCAGAATCCGCCTTCAAGGGCAATGCCCCGCATCTTTTTCGTGGCAACGGTGGACGATATATGGTACACTTGCCGCGCATGAACTCCGCAGATCGACATTACGATTTCGTATTCAGCCTGGGCCAGGCTTGTCCCTGCTCCATGACGCTGCGCATGGCAAACCTGCAGTTCGCGTCGTTTCCGCTGGACTGGATCCGCGGCGGCACGCTCGGAACGCGCACGGATCTCGTCGTCTCGCGTTTCGCCGGCTGGCTGGAACCCGAGGATTTCGAATACCATGGCGTAAATCCCAAGAACGGGCTTGGGATATTCGAGAACCGCCGCACCGGATTCAGTCATCTCCACGATTTCGACCCCGGTCCCATAGAGCGCTCGCTGGACAAGGTACGCGAGAAGTACCGCCGCCGTTCGGAACGGTTCTACCAGATGCTGGAGCGCGGCGGACGCATGCTGTGCGTGTATATATGCCGTTCCGCCGGCCCAGAGCTGCAGCTCCAGGAGATCGACGGGTGCCTCCGCTCGCTCTCTCGGGCGTTTCCCCGCGCCTCGTTCGACTTTCTCCTCCTTGCACGCGAGGAGGGGGTACCTTTCGCTGAGCGAAAGATCAGCTCACCCGCGCCAGGCGTCACGCGCATCGCGTTCGACTACTACGATCCCGAGCGGGATGTCGCCCTTGAACTAGCGGCGCAGGCGATCGTGGAGCTGGGGGTCACGGCGGTCGACTACCGTACCGATGCCGAGCGAAGCGCCTTCGCGCGCGACCGCATGCGGCAGGACCGGGACCGCAAGCGGAAATTCCGCCTGAAGCGCAAGATGGAGAAGTACGGCGTAGATACCCGTCTCGGGCTTTTCATCGCGCGCGTGAAGGACAGGCTTGGCCGGCTCTTCGGCCGGCGTCGGGCCTGAGACCGCGCCCGCAGCGGCAAATAAACGCCATGTCCCATTGCCCACATGCGCTTTTTTTGCTATAATATTCATTCAATTTTACCCGAAGACAGGAGAATGCTGAAATGAACGTCGAGAAGAAGGCCGATGGCGGTTGCACCATCAAGCTCATCGTGAAGGCCGATGCCGCCGAGATCGCCGCGGATTGCAAGAAGGTTCTAGACATGTTTGTCCGCGAGGCATCGCTGCCCGGCTTCCGCAAGGGCAAGGTTCCGTTGGCCGTAATCAAGCAGAGGTTTGCCGATGGCATCAAGCAGGAGTCCGAGCAGGCCTGCTTCCGCACGCTCTATCCGAAGGCCGTCAAGGAGGCCGGTCTGGAGCCCATCGACCTCGCTGGCGTGAAGGACATGCTCCTTGATCCGGCTACGGGCTTCTCGTTCACGGCGCTGGTGGAGGTCCGGCCCGAATTCTCCCTGCCGAAGTACAAGAAGCTCGCCATCAAGCCCGGCGATACGACCGTAAAGGAGGAGGCCGTGGAACAGCAGTTCCAGCAGATGCGCACAGCCTTCGCCAAGTACGAGGATGCGGCGGAAGGCGATGTCATAGGCGACGGCGACTTCGTGAATTTCGACTACAAGGGCCAGCTCAACGGCCAGCCGCTCAGCGAGATCGTGCCGGACCAGAAGGCCGTCTGCGGGGCCGAGAACTTCTGGACGCAGATCGAGGAAGGGCGGTTCCTCCCCGAGATACTCGCTGCGCTCAAGGGAATGAAGGCCGGGGAGTCCAAGGGCGAGATAGTGGTGAAGTTCCCCGATGACGCCGCCCCGGAGCCGCTGAAGGGCAAGTCCTGCGACTATTCGCTTACGGTCAAGGCCTTCCGCCGTCGCGTCATGCCGGACGACAAGGCGCTTCTGGAGGGTGCAGGCGCGGAGTCCATCGACGCCATCCGCAAGGGCATCCGTGAACGCCTCGAGAAGCAGGCCATCGCGGCCGATCTCGAGAACAGGCGCAACCAGGCCATCGACCTTTTGCTCAAGAAGGCGGATTTCGATGTGCCCGAATCGCTCGTTCGCCGCCAGACCCAGAACTATCTGCAGGACCTCGCCCAGCGCGCCCAGTACGCAGGTCTCTCCGGCGACTACATCGAGCAGAACCGCGAGAAGATCCTGGCCGACGCGGAGAACCATGCGGTCCAGCAGGTCCGGCTGAGCTACATCCTTGAGGGGATCGCCAAGGCTGAGAACATCGAGGTGTCCGAGGACGACATCGCCAAGGGCCTCGAGCAGATCGCGGCCGCGCAGCGCGAGCCGACGACGGTCGAGGATCTGCGCAAGAGGTTCGAGGAAAAAGGCATGCTAGAGGCGTTCAAGGACCAGCTCAAGTCCGAAAAGGCTCTGGACATCGTTCTTGCGGAGGCAAAGTGAACATGAAGAACAGCTATCTCATCCCTTACGTGGTGGAGCAGACGGCGCGCGGCGAGCGTTCCTACGACATCTACTCCCGCCTGCTGCAGGATCGCATCGTGCTCCTCGGCGGAGAAGTCACGGACGATACCGCGAACTCCATAGTCGCCCAGCTGCTGTTCCTGCAGTCGCAGGACGCGAAGAAGGAGATCTCCATGTACATCAACTCGCCGGGCGGCAGCGTCACGGCGGGACTGGCCATCTACGACACGATGCAGTTCATCTCGTGCCCGGTGGCGACATACTGCATCGGCCAGGCGGCC
>JAFXTB010000074.1 GCA_017525225.1 Kiritimatiellia bacterium | reverse complement strand
CGTATGAGGTATACACCAACGAGACGGGCAGGGTTTATTTCAAGGATCAAGATGGGAATATGTGGGACGCTGATGGCGGCCGCCTCGGCGAGGCGGCCCTACCAGGTGACGGTGATAAAACAGGTCTGACCTATTTTATCACATTGTCGCTCAAGGTGACGACGGCGGGCGCGGTTACGGCGACCTTGACCTACGACACGGGCAAGAAGGACAAGAAGACGAAGAAGGCCGTCTACTACAAGCCGACGTGTTCGACGGTTGTGATACCGACCTCGGCGGCGGACGCCGATCCGTTCACGGGCGAGGTGCCGCTCTACTTCGCGCCGTCGGCGGCGAACAACTTCCCCGGCTTCGCTGCCTCCGCGCCGCTTTGAGCGGGGAACGTGAATGCGGTGGTCGCGGGCTTGTCCGCCGAAGCTTCAGCGGAGGTGGGGCGATAGCCCTACCGCCGCCCGTGCGTAATTCCCATCTTCTCACCTTCGCGCCTTTATGGTATAATGGCGGCGTTCTGCAATTCAGGAAGAGGCTGGAAAGATGAAGAGATCCCTTTTGGCGGCGATGGTCCTGGTGGCGGGCGCCGTGTGCGCGGCGCCGGGGCACCGCGTTGCCGGCTCCGGGCTCGGCGGCAATTCCCCGTATGCGACGGATGCCTATCCGGGATTCGACGGTCTTGACGACCTGCCGAAGCCGGAGCGCCGCGAAAAGGCGTGGTTCTCGTGGTGGCTGAGCGTGGCAAGGCCTACGCCCGCCGAGCAGTTCGCGTACGCCAAGGAGCTGGCGGAGGCGAACGATTTCAAGCAGGCCTGCAAGATGTGCGACGCGCTCGTGCGCGAATGGCCGGCCTCCAAGGAGGCGCCCCAGGCGCAGCTGATGTTCGCCATGCTGCTGGCGAAGTCCATGCAGGAGTATGACGAGGCATATGAGCAGCTGAGCTATCTGCTCGACTTCTATCCGCGGTCCTGCGCCTATGCGGAGCTTGTGGAATACCAGTACAAGCTCGTCAACCTGATGCTGCGCGAGAAGAGGACGTTCCTCGGGATGTCCTTCACCTCCACGCGCGTGATGCGCCAGCGCTACGAGATGGTGGTGCGCCGCGCGCCCGGCGCGAAGTACGTGCCGGAGGCGATGCTGAAGATCGCGGACCTCCGCGAGCAGGACCAGCAGTACGAGGAGGCGGTGCTCGTGTACGCGGCGCTGATGAGCCGCTTCCCCGATTCGCCGGAGGCGGACGCTGCGGCATATCTGCAGGCCAAGGCCCGCATGTGGCTCGTCCGCCGTCTCGCATACAACCTGCCGCGCTGCAAGGATACGGCCAGCTACCTCAACCTCACGCTGAAGCGGATGCCGGACCATGCGAACGCCGAGGAGATGAAGGGCTGGCTGGACGAGCTGAGGTCCTACATGGCCGAGGACGCCTATGTGCGCGCCAAGTTCTACGACTCCCGCCAGCGTACATCGCATGCGGCGACGGCGGCATACGAGAGGTTTCTAGAGGAATACCCGGAATCAGTCCATGCCGAGGAAGTGAGCCGCCGGCTGGACGAACTGCGTGGCATGTCCGGCGCGGCTCAAGATGCGAAAGGCAAAGAGGAATGAAGAACTTCATCAACGCCGTGGCCGTGGCCACCTTGCTCGCCGCCGTGCTGTGCGGATGCGCGAGCTACACATGGAAGAGCGCCGTGCCGGAGGAATACCGCACGGTCGCCGTGCCGGTGTTCGAGAACCGTACGAACGCCGCCGAACTGGGACCGATCACCACCCAGCAGCTCCGCCGCGAGCTGCAGCGCGAAGGCACCTTCAAGCTCCGTCGCACCGGGGATGCCGCCATAGAGCTGCAGGGGTCGATAGTCAATGTCCAGCGCGGCGCGCTCACCTACGATCGTTCCCTGGGCACGAGGGCCAACTCGTACCGCTACGTGGTGACCGCAGAGGTCTCCATAATCGACAAGAAGACCGGGAAGGTGCTGGTGGACAACCGCAAATACGCGGCCGAGACATCCTTCCTTACGCAGAACGACCTTCTTACCGGACAGCGCAACGCCGCCATGCGCATAGGCCAGGACCTTGGCAGGCAGGTGGTGGACGATCTCGTGGCATGGTCGTTCGGCTCGCCCAAGGGCAAGCAGGCGACTGGGGCCGGGAAGTCCCGGTGACCGCCTCTGAACAGGAGATGCTCGCCGCGCTGCAGCGCGGCCTGCCGATAGCGCCGCGCCCGTTCAGGTTGCTGGCGGAGGGCCTTGGCCGCCGTGAGGACGAGGTGATTGAATTTGTGGAGCGATGCCGCCGGCAGGGCATAGTGCGCCGGTTCGGGGCGGTCTTCGATACGCGGCGGGTCGGGTACAGGTCGGTCCTATGCACCGTACAGGTGCCGGAGGCATCGCTTGACTCCGCCGCGGCTGCGGTCACCCCGCTCGGGGGCGTCACGCACTGCTATGTGCGCGAACCCTTCGATTTCGAGGCGGGTCGTACGCGGGATGCCGGCATGCCCAACCTGTGGTTCACGCTGTCCTGTCCCGCCGATGACTTCGATGCGATGGCGCAGGACGTCCGTGCGCGGCTCGCCCCGTACACCGTGCATTTCCTTCCGGCCACGCGTAGATACAAGGTGGACGTAGTCTTCGGCGCGGCCACGCGCACGCGCGATGAGTCCGTGGCGGACGATGCGCCCGTGACGCCTGCAGACCGCGCGATCATCCGTGCGATGCAGGGCGACACGGAGGTCCGAGCCGACTACTTCACCGCCCTTGCCGGGCAGGCTGGACAGAAGGAGTGGGACCTTCTTTCCCGGCTTGAGATCTGGCGGCGTTCGGGCCGTCTCAGGCGGATCGGGCTTCTGCTGGCGCACCGCGAGGCAGGATGGACGGCCAACGGCATGTGCTGCTGGCGCGTGGAGGGGGATTCTACATCCGCAGGCCGTGCGCTTGCCGCCTGCGACGAGGTGACGCACTGCTACGAGCGTCCGGCGGTGCCGGAATTTCCGTACAACCTCTTTGCGATGGTGCATGCCCGTTCCGCCGCCGAGGCCGCCGCAGCGTTCGCCCGGCTGGAGGCCGCCACCGGGCTCGAAGGGGGCATAATGCTCGTATCCACGCGCGAACACAAGAAGACCTCCATGACTTTTTTTGCGGATTGATGCATTTCCCGCTTGATTTCCGCACGGAAAAACCGTATCATGTACGGCGTTCGCCGGAGGAGTGGCTGAGTGGCTGAAGGCAGCGGTTTGCTAAATCGCCATACGGTCTAATCTCCGTATCGAGGGTTCGAACCCCTCCTCCTCCGCCAGTTTGATCTATACCATAGATGCGCGATATCTGAAATGAAGAATTCCAAGCTCACCCTGATCCTGCTGATATCCTGCTTCGCCCTCTGGGGTGTGGTCAACAACATGACGGACAACCTGGTGCCGGCCTTCCAGCGCATCTTCACAATGGATCAGTCCAAGGCCGTACTGGTGCAGGTGGCCTTCTACGGGGCGTACGCGGTGCTGGCGTTGTTCACTTCGATTCTCGTGGAGGAGTTCTCGTTCCGCGCCGGCATACTGATCGGCCTGGGCGTGTACGTATGCGGCGCGTTGTTATACATCCCGGCATGCGTGCACCAGAGCTTCGACTTCTACTTCATCGGCATATTCGTGGTGGCAGGCGGGTGCGCGATCCTGGAGGCGTCGTCCAATTCCTGCATGCTGGCGCTGGGCGACCCGAAGACCGCCATCCGGCGGCTCAACTTCGCGCAGGCCATGAATCCCGTGGGGTCGCTCGTGGGAATATTCCTCGCGCAGAAGATCATCCTCGCGCACCTCAACCCTGCGACCGTGGAAGAGCGGTTGACCCTTCCCGCCGAGACGCTCCGGGGGATAGTGCACACGGAGCTGGTGTGGATATGCGTGCCCTACGTGGGCCTGTGCCTGGTGATGCTCTCCATCTGGCTGTACTTCCTGCGGCATCCCATCCGCACCGCCGTGGAGTCCGAGGCGAACCGTGCGCCGCTGCGCACGCGCATCTCGCACGTGGCAAGCGCCATGCTTCTCACCGCCGCGCCGTTCGCCCTCACGGGCTGGCTCTTCCCCGATATGGACAAGCTTGCGTGGATGCTGTGCGGCATGATCGGCCCCTTCACCTGCATCTTCACGATCCCTTCCTACAGGGCGTCGTTCATGGCGCTGGTGCGCACGCCCCGCTACGTCTTCGGCGTGATCGCCCTGTTCGCCTACGTGGGCATGCAGATCGCGGTGTGGACATGGATGAACGCCTACTGCCAGAAGGAGCTTGGCGTGCCGCCGGACCAGGCCGCCACCTACTACCTGCTGGCGATCGCCATCCATACCGCGAACTGCTGGGCCGGTTCCTACGCGATGAAGTGGATAGCCCCCTGGCGCATCATGGCGGCGTTCTGCGTGTGCGGCACGATCTGTTCGCTCGGCACGATATACCTGCCGTCGAACGTGCTGTTCACCGTGTGCGGAGTGCCGTTCTCCGCCAACGTGATCGCACTCGTGGGCATAAGCGTGTTCATGGCGATCCTGTTTCCGACCATCTACGGCATGGCGCTGGGCGGACTCGACCCCAAGTGCTTCAAGCTGGGAGGGCCAGGCATGATCATGGCCATCCTTGGCGGAGCCGTGATAACGCCGTGGATGGCGTCCGTGATCAGCGCGAAGGAGAGCGCGTTCTTCTCGCTGGTGCCGATGTACTCGTATGCCTGGGATGCGAACCTTCGCTCGTCGTCCGGCGCCCTGCGCGCATCCTTCTTCATACCCGTGATCTGCTTCGTCGCCATGTTCGCATACGCCGTGGTGTTCCGCGGCAGCGGCAGGCGCAGGGAAGACTGAGGGCATGGACATGGAAGATTCCACAAGGGACGAATACTTCGAGCTGCTGCGCTTCCAGACCATTGGCGCAGATCCGATGCATCTACGCGATTGCGTGCAGTGCGCGATGTGGCTCAGGCAATGGCTGGCGCCGCTCGGCTTCACCGGCGAACTCATCACGGAGGGCGGCCATCCGCCGTTCCTCTTCGCCGAACGGCGCGGCGCGGAAGGTGCGCCCACGGTCCTGTTCTACGGACACTACGACGTGCAGCCGCCGGATCCGCTCGACGCCTGGGACACTCCGCCGTTCGAGCCTACCGTTCGGGATGGCCGCGTATATGCGCGCGGCGCGCAGGACGACAAGGGCCAGTTCTTCGCCTTTCTCTGCGGCCTCAGGGACTTCCTTGCGGAGTTTTCGAACGATGCGCCCACGCTCAAGATACTGCTTGAAGGCCAGGAGGAAAGCGGCAGCGTAGTGCTGGGCAGGCTCGCGCCCTCGCTCCGTGCCAGGCTCAAGGCGGATGTGCTGGCCGTCTGCGATACTTCGGCGGCGAAGGAGCTTCGTCCTGCGATCGTCGCGGGGCTGCGGGGAGTGTCGCATTTCACCATCCGTCTGGAAGGTGCCAACCGCGATCTGCATTCCGGCGCGTACGGAGGCATCGCGCCGAACGCCGCGCAGGCGATGTGCGAGCTGCTGGCTTCGCTGCACGACGAGAGCGGGGCCATCGCGGTGCGTGGTTTCATGGACGGTATGGAACCGCCCACGGAGGCCGAGCGTGCCGCCGCGGAAGGGGCGGCCGTATCGCCGGAGGAGTTCGAGCGCGATGTAGGCGTGCCGCCGGTAGGTGGCGAGATGGGGCTTACGCTCACCGAACGCAATTCGTTCCGTCCGACGATCGAGGTCAATGGCGTGCATTCCGGCTACGGCGGGCCGGGGTCCAAGACGGTGATCCCATGCCAGGCGATCGCGAAGTTGTCGATGCGGCTCGTGCCCGGCATGGTTCCGGCAACCGCCTTTGCCGCGTTGGAACGGCATCTCAAGGCGCATCTTCCCCGCGGGATGAAGCTCTTCATCGAAGAGCTGACCGGTGAGGCCGCAGGATTCCGTCTGCCGCTGGCAAGTCCGCTGTTCCGGCTCGCGGCGCATGTGCTGGGAGAGCTTGATCCCCGTGGCGCCGTGTATCAGTGGGATGGTGCGTCGATCCCGATCGTTTCCGCCCTCAGGACCCTCTCCGGCGCGGCGCCGCTGCTGGTGGGCTTTGGGCAGAGCGGAGACTGCATCCACTCCCCGAACGAGTCGTTCGGCTTCGAGCAGTTCGCCATGTGCAGGGCCTGGGCCGCTTCAATGCTCAAGGCCCTGAAAGGCTGAACGCATCAAACCAGACCCGCAGGCGTGCATGCCTGCGGGTCCGTTGCCAGTCTACGTCTACCGCCATCCGTGATGTCCGCCTCCATGGTGACCGCCTCCGTGGTGACCCCATCCATGGTGCCGTGGCGGCGGAGGGGGAGGAGGCGGTGGCGGAGGGGGAGGCGGCGGAGGAGGGGTAGGAGGCGCGAAGAACGGTGCGCTGTGGCGGACCGTTGGCGCCGGGCCGCATCCGGGATGTGCGAATGCCGTGCCTGCGACTGCGAGAAGGCCCATGAGGGCGACGAGGAATTTCTTGTTGTTCATATCACACCTGACTTTCTGCTTTGAAGGTTTTGCAGGAGACCGTCTCCCGCTTACAATGTGGAAGGACGGTGCGACATGGAAATCTGACAAGGCAAAGTCAGAAAAAATTCAGACCGGGAGGGACGCGCCCCGTCGCGTCCTCCGGTCATTCTTGAAACATCGTCAGCGGCGCGTTATCTCGTAGCGGTGTGCCTTGGGCCTGCCCAGCTCGCGCGCCTTCTCCTGGTCGGCGCGAAGCTGTTCGCGCGTCTGGCGGTAGGTGGGCCAGTATTTGCAGTAGCCAGGCACACGCTGCGCGAAGCCGCCATCCTTCTTCGGCTCGTTCTTCTCGAACCAGGCGGCGAAGGCCTTGACGTCGTCAACGGGCGCGCGCCGACCGTAGTACCAGCGCGCCGAATGGTATCCGCGCAATATGCGTTCGGACGCGCTGAGGCGGGCTGTTTCGTCGAACACCTTGCGCGCCTGGGCGTATTGGGGAGTCTTGGCGTTGAAGCCGAGATGCACGCCTTGCGCCCATTCCTCGGAGGACCATTCGCCGATCTCGGCACCATCGATCTTGAGCGTGTACGATCCGGGGGCGAGACCTGCGACGGCGAGCGTTTCGCGGTTGAGCGCATCTTCGATGCCCAGCTCGCGGGCGGCGTCCTGCGCCTCGGCGGGGATCGGGAAGGGGAGCGACTTCGCCAGCAGCGTGAAGGCGATGCCGCCGCCGGTGCGGGCGATCTCGGAAACGGTGGCGTTGTTGCTGCGGGTGGCTTGGCCGGAGGCGGCATCCACCGCCACATCCGACACGACGGCCGGCACGCCCTGGTCCTTCAGGAACTTCCATGCCATGAGCGAGTGGCCGAGGGTCCTTGGATGGACGCGGTCGTAGCCTGTGAGCTTGAAATAGGGGTTGCCCTTGCGGTGGTCCATGATGTAGTTCTGCAAGGTGGAGAACCAGTCCACGCCCATTGCACCGTCCTTCTTGGCCTTGGCGAGTATGAAGCCCGACATCAGCGCGAGGCCCGTGTTGCAGCCTTGCTGGTTCACGGTGGCCCAGCCTGTAGCGCCGGGCGGGATGTTGGTTATCACGGCGGTATCGTCGTACGGCGTGGGCGTGAAGTAGATTGATTTCGCGCCGGGGACGGCCTCCTTTACCTTCGCGACCAGGGCCGACATGTTCTCGCGGTAGCGGATCTGGGCCGCTTCAGCGCGCTGCAGCGATGCCGACGTGGGCGTGTAGGTGTAGTTGCCGCGCGAGACGTCGTTCATGCCGAAGTGGTATGCCACGTGCGTGGGATTGTATTCTGCGACATCCACGGGGATGCGCGGCATCGCGCCGGATGCGGTATCGCCGCCGATGCCCGAATTTATGAACCGTATGTCAGCCTCCGGGAAACGCGTGCGGTAGTAGTCGGTGATGTATTCGTGGTACAGTCCGCCGTGCGTTATCGAATCGCCGAAGAACACCACCACGTCGCCATCCTTGAATGGCTTGGCCGTGGCAACGAGGGGCATCAGCGCCAGAGCGCCGTAAAACAGGGGTCTTTTCATGAGAGTCTTTCCTTTCCTTTCCAATCGGGTGCGGACCATGCACGTTCCCTCATCCTGTGAAGATTGCATTGAACGCGCTACGGGTGGCGAGCCGGTAGAGGCCGGTACGACCGATCTTCGAACGGTCGGCGATGAGGTAGCGCCTGTCCGCGGCGGCGAGGACCTTCCTGATGATCTCCGCCTGTCTTTCGTGGTTCGTGGTGACATCGTGCTCGTTGACGCCGAATGCGGATACGAACGCCTTTGTGATGTTGAATTCCGCAAGCTGCGCCAGCGCCGCGGCGCCGAGGATGGAGTTCAGCTGCGGATCGTAGGTGCCGCCGAGGCCGATAAGCACCCAGTGGGCGGGCATCTTTCGGAAGTTCTGGATTATCGACACGGAGTTGGTGACGATCGTAAGGTGGGCGATGTCGGACTTGACGAGCATGACTGCGAGCTCGTACACCGTGGTGGACGAATCCAGGAAGAGGATGTCGCCCTCCGTGATGCACGCCAGCGCCTTCTGCGCGGCGGCTACCTTCCCAGCGCGGTTTGTGACGACACGTTCGGCATATTCGGCGCCGCCGTCGCGGCCTGGAGGCGGCGATCGGAAGATAAGTCCGCCGCGCACCCGTTCCACGGCATCCCTGCGCGCCAGCTCCGCTACATCGCGATGGATGGTCGCCGAACTGACGCCGAAACGCTCCATCAGCTCGGTCAGAGTGCAGGTCTTGCACTTCTTGAGATATTCAAGGATGAGGTGGGTGCGCAGCTTCTCCATGGCATGAACGGCAATCGCCTTCGAAGCTCCGTCACGAGGCGGGTCTGATGATGGCGCGCACGGGTGCGCGCTTTTCGATGTTGCGGACGGTCAGCACGAGGTTCTCACCGGTGAGGTCCATGAGCCCCGCCCCCACCTCGCCAGGGAATGTGGTGCCGTCCTTGCGATGGCAGCGGGCGTTGATCATCACGCGCCTGTTGCCGTGCAGACCTTCCTTCATCTTTGCGAATATCTGCGGGTTTATGCCCGGTATCAGAACCGTCACGGCGGCATCCCACAGCTCTTCGCGCGAGTGGCCGAATATGGAGGATGTCCGCTCGTTGCAATCCACCACATGGCCGTTGTCGTCCAGAATGAGCACGGCGTCGTAGAGCGCATTCATCATCTGGTAGTATAGGGCCTTCTGCCCTTTCTGCGGCCGGATTGGAACCGTAGGCCCTGCAGACGGCGCAGGGGCGGATTGCGCCGCCGCCTTGCCCGCCTGATGTCCGCCAGCCGCTGCCGCGGCATCCGTCTGCGCCGAACCGGCCGGCGACGCCTCTGCTGGACGCTCCGCTTCCGTGGCGAATACAACGGTCGCATCCGCCTTCTCCGGAACCTCGCCGGTACCCTCTTTCTTCCCAAACCAGAATTTCATGAGACAATTACCTCAGTTCGTGTTTCTATTGTAGCAGAAACGATGCCAAAAGGCAAAGCGACAAGCGAGGCAATCCAGACTTTCTAGCAGATCCTGTCACCCCAGAGTGCGGTGGACACGTTTGTGAAGCCTGCCGATCCCGCCTTTGCCCTGGCGGCGCGTACCATTGGCGTGGTGAGTCGGCCCTTCGTATGGCCTAGTTCCCAGAGGTGCCCGAAAACCACCCGCTTCGGATTCACCTTGGCCATCGCCTTTGCCACATCTATCCCGCAACCGGGGAAGAAGAGCCACAGATCCGGCCGCCCCCATGCCGTTCCAAGCTTGGCTTCGCTGCCTTTGCCGCAATCGCCTGTATGGTACAATATCCAGTTGCCGACGCGTATCTCGAAGGCGGTCGTGAAATCTATGAGGTAGTCGTTATGGTCGACAAGAGTCGTCCTGATCTCCACATCCTTTATCTTGAAGGTCTTGACTGCGCGTGTGAAGCCGCCGTCCTTTCTCCAGTTGCGAACCCCGTAATTATCCAGAAAGTTGGATATGACGGTCTTTCCAGCGCCATCCATCTGCCTGTAGAAGTTTGGCCGCCAATGGTCGTCGTGATTGTGGGTTATGAGCGCGAAATCCAGGCGGGGAGCAAGTTCCGGTGCGCGTCTATGGACGAGATCGATCGAGAAAAGGGCCTCGCGCGTCTTTACAATGTACCCCATGTTATAGACGCTCCATATCGCAGGCACATCCCCGACGGCCGTCTCGCCGACTTCTCGGAACACCTTCTCAAATGCACGCTCGAGGTTCTCAAGCGAGACCAATCCTCGTTTGTCGCCATCGCGCATGTATTGGTTGTAGACGTCGGCCTTCACGAGATCGGTGTCCCGCTGCCATTGGTCCAGGGCATCGTCCGCGCAATCCACTGCAGGAAGCATGCTCCCGATCCCCGTCGCCGCCGCGCAAAGCGCACCTTTGACGAAAGTTCTACGCCCGAGCGGCAAAGATCCTGTCGTAACCGTCAAGCGACTGTCTGCAATTCCATTTTTCTGGTTCATCTCTAGATCCGTTTTTAGATGTCAAATAGATTCAACGCGGAGATTCTACCATATTCCACGCATCCGACAAAGTCAAAAAGATAAAAACCGAGCTGGTGGACTGGCACGGATTTTGCTGTATCTTGTTAGGAAGGGAGATGTTTTCATGGATGCGACACCGAAAAAGAGAGCCTATACGAAGAGTCGGTTGATCAAGGAGCTGGCTTTCCGCGCGGGAATATCACAGCGCCAGTCGCGCGCGGCGCTTGAAGCGATAATCGAGATAGCCTATCGCGAGGCGAAGGCCAACTATTTCATACTGCCAGGGCTGTGCAAGTTTGATGTAGTGCGGCGCGAGCCGCGCAAGGTACGCAATCCGATAACGGGTGAACAGCTGATGCTGCCGGAGCGCGATTCACTCCATGTGGTGCTGTCCAAACGGGCAAAGGAGACCGTCGCTCCGCGCGTTGCCCCCATGAAGTTGGAGGAATATAACGCGCTCATGGCCCAGAAGGAGGCTGAAAAGGCGGCCGCCGCAGAAGCCTCGGTTGTGGCGCAGGGGGTGTCTGCCGAGGTTGCCCCTGTGGCCGAGGAGGCGGAGAAGCCTGCCGAGCCGGCCGCCCTTGTGGCTGAAGCGGCGGAGAAACCTGCTGAGCCGGCCGCCCCTGTGGCCGAAGAGACAGAGAAACCTGCCGAGACGGCAGCCCCAGTGGCAGAAGAGGCGGAGAAGTCTAGCGATGGATTCATTGATGCGCCTGAGGTGAAGGGGGATCAGGCCATTTCGTTCAAGTGCACAACATGTGGGCAGGAGATAATCGCGCCGATGGAGACGATCGGCTATGAGGCGGAATGCCCTGCCTGCGGCGCCATATTGCTAGTGCCGTCCAAATCCGAACCTGGTACGACGTACGCCATGACCGGGGATGCGGAAACGAAGAAGGAGATAATTTCGGCGATGGAGGTCGAGGATCTTGATCCTTCGGTGCTTAAGAACAGGACGATTAGAATCGATGCGTTGCTGTTCGATGAAGAGAAGCAGCCTGCGCCTGCCGCCGCCGACAAATCCACCGAGGCATCGAAGAGCCGCACCATGCGCATCGATCTGCCGGACGAGTTCTAGAGTTGAAGAGTTGAATGGTAGGGACGCGCGTCCACGGTCACGCGGGACGCGTGACCCTACCTTTGTTAGCCTTTGACGGTTCAATGTTTTTTGTGGAGATTCCAACCACTGAATACTCCGAAACGCACCCATGTGCGGCACGGAAAGGGCTGAGAAATAGAGGTTTCACACATTTCAGCCGCAAATCACCCTTATTCAAAACATCGGGAAATTGAAGAAGGACGAATATCAGCGAAATGTCCAAAGGCCTCTTTCATGCTGCTTTCGGTGTCCCGCGAACGCGGGCTTCCGAGGTTTCCGTGGTCAAACCGCAATGTGCCCCCCACAAAATTCTTTGAAGAAGCTAACCTTTCAACTCTTCTTTTGACGTAGCCAGAAGAGGAAGAGGACCAGAACGATCACTGCAACGATTGAGAGGCGCAGATGCCGCATGGCGGTATCTGGATCGGGCGGCGGCTGGGGCGGCCGCTGAATGGTCTGGACCTGTACGGACGGCAGGGCAAGGTCTATGGCGGGGGGAGGCGTCGCGGATGATGCCTCCAGCATGGCAGGATGGACTTCGCGACCCTCGGCTATGGCTTTTGCCTGGGCCTGTCCCTGTTCGACGTCGCGAACCTGCCGTTCCGTCACAAGAGCTATGTCTTCTTTTGCCTCGATCATTATTAGTGGTTAGTGATTAGTGGCTAGTGGTTGGTGGTTAGGTGGGTTTTAATTTGAGACTTCGCGCCAGGAGAGCGTCTGCGGAGGGCGCGAGGCGTCCATGGGCAGGCCTAGCGCGTTCGACATGCTGCCGCTCAAACCCGAATAGAGGCGATGGTCCCAGTTGATCTTCAGACCGCCCTCGTATATCATTGCTTCGTTGCGACATACCAGCGACCCGTTTATCGTGCAGTTGCCGATGTGGCCGATGATACCGTGGTTGTTGTACATTACGGCATCGATGCGCGTGATGGTGGGCTGATAGGCGCCACGCGAGCTCTGCGTGTCGGCGCAGAGGTGCTGGATGAGCTTTTCCGGACAGACGGATTCGTAGTACTTGCGCGTGGCTGAATCGGCGATCGTCGTTGTCGTTTGCTGCACGTAGCGGCGCGTTTTGGGGTCATAGACGGTTTGCGTGGTGGACGTCACATTCACCTTCTTGCCGCCATCCTTCTGCGTGTAGTCGCCGCAGAACTTCGATTCGTTGGAGGTCCAGCCATATTCCGTGGTGCGTGGATAGCCGATGTTCTTGTCGGATTCGTCGCAGATGTACTTCTGCACGTATGGACCGTTCTTGAGGTAGTACTGCAGGCCGCTGGAGCTGGAGCCAAGCCAGGAGGAGAGGGTGTAGTCACCCATCACGATGTTGCCCTTTGCGGCGAGGCCGAGAAGATCCTTGCTCGCGTTCGCGGCGGCGGTGGCGTCGGGATTCGTGTCGGGATGGCTCCAGGTGGGTCCATTGACGTACTGGATCGTACCTACGATGTGGATGTTGCGTCCGGAATATATGGTGCCCTGGCCCTTGACGTAGCCGCGGATCACCACATCCGAATCAATCACCACGGGGCCATCAATGACGATTGGGTTTGAGGCGGTACCTTCAAGGACGAGCGCGCCCTTGTCGGAAAGGCTTGTGTTGCCGGAGGGGCCCGCGCCATCATAATGGGCGTTGATGGTGCCGAGCGAGGATTGCGTCACGTTGCCGTTGGAGTCGATCTTGTACGAGATGCCGCCAGAGAGCTTGCCACCAGAATCCTGGGCGTATTTTATGTATTCTGAGAGGTCGGAGATGTACGGCATCGTCAGCTCGTCCTGGTAGGGGTGCAGGCGTTCGGTGACGGTGAAGGAGGTGTCATAGCCGCCGCCGTAGTAGTCGCCGCCGGTGTATGCGGGCGAAGTGGGCCTTGCGAACGAGCCGCAGTTACTCCAGTACGCGCTCTGGCTCTGCATCTTGCCGGTGTTCTGGATCGTTCCGATGACGCCAAGCTCGTCGTTCCTCGCGGCATAGGCGTGTCCGTTCACGGTGCAGCCAGAGTCGAGATAGAGGTTGCCGTTGGCGCGTACGTCGCCGTTGGCGGTGATGGAGCTGCCCTGGAACCAGCCGTAGTTGTTGACGAAGTAGGCGTTGTCGAACACGCGCGAGCGCATGAGAGCGAAGCGGATGCGCTCCTCTATCGTAGAGGTTGATGTCATCCCGCCTGGATTTTCACGCACGGCGGTCGCACGCAGCGTCACGATGGCCGCTGGCTGGCCGGTGATTCGCTCGGAGTGCCAGACGATCGGTGTCACGATGCAGCCATTGATGTTCGTAGTTCCTGGAAGCGTGACGACGGTACCTGAACCGATGTAAGATGGCGTGCCAGGGGCGGTCGCCGTGGCGGCGGTTCCCTGTGAGTAGCTGTCGAACCAGTTGAAGGCCGTTCCCGTCATGGTACCGATGCGCACGGAGCTGCCGCCGGAATAGGTGTAGAATGCACGGTATATCTCGCTTTTCGTGGCTTCTATGGCGGACTGCGCCGCGAGGCGGCATACGGAGTTACCTAGGTGCAGGGCGGTCATGCGCGTGGTGAACGACACATATCCAAGAACCGTCGCCACTGCAACCGTGCACAGTGCCATCAGGAAAAGCGTCACGGGCAGGACGAAACCGTATCTGGAATTGGTCGCTTTCATTCGAACTTGCCCTTCTCATTGCGGCAGGAGCAGCCATGCGGTGGCGGGTACCACTCCGCCACCTATGTCCCCCAACCCGATCCGGATGCGCGGGAGGTCAACCGTCTGCGCCCATGACTGTTGCAGCCGGAAGTCGCCGGGCTTGAACCATTTGATGTTGTATGGCGTGTGCGATATGCGCTCATTGAAGAAATAGCTGCCGCTCTGTCCCTCATCCGTGCGCCAGACGAGACGTATCTTGTTCGGCAGGGATTCGTCGGGATCGCCGTCGATCGTCTCCCAGTTCATCGTTATGGAAGCAGAGTCGGCCGATGCCTTGCCGGTAAGCAGTCCGCTTCGGAGTCCGGGTCCGGCGCGGAATAACAGCCTTTCGCGCATTTCGCGTAGGGCAAGGGTGGATTCGGATTCCGCCATCGTCAGGCGGAGCATCCGCTGGCAGAAAAGGAAGGTACTGGCAACCGCGATGAACGCTATGACGGCGATGGATGATGCCACCATCGTCTCGACCAGCGAGAAGCCGGATCTATGGGGATGCGTGCGCATGGTCAGTTGGAGGTACGCGGGATATCGGAACGGAAAACCTGCAGATGGCGCGTGAACTGGCCGTCCGCCCCATACTGGAGATCGATGGCGAGCAGCTTGCCGCTACCCTGCGGGATGACGCTTTCCCGGTAGTTGTAGTCCGGCCGATCGTTGCCCAGGGTTGTGGATCTGTAGGGGGAGTCGCTGTCGTTATTGGTGTTTCGCAAGGGCGGCGTCTGGCCCTGGGTGGAACGCAACAGATCAAAGTCGCCATAGAACCTGCGCCAAAGCAGGTCGAACGCCACGCCGTCCGCGCGCAGGAGCTCGGCATTCTCGTGGGCGATCCTCGCGGCGACTATGAAGCCTTCCAGCGTCGCAAGCGATACAAGCGCGGTTATCGCCCCGGCGAGCATCACCTCGACGAGCGTCACGCCGGCCTTGGAGCCGAAGCTACCGCCGCGAACGCGCATTTCAGGAGCCCTCCTCCCCCTCTTCCGGATTCACGGGAGCCTCTGCAAAGAGCCGGTCGAGCGTCTCTTCCATCGTGCGCGGATGGGCCAGGTAGAAGCGGCAGGGGCTGCCTGCGGACGCTTCCACCTGGTGCCGGAGCGATGAATCCGCAGGGTTGAGCGTGGCCACGAGCAGCGTGCCGCCGAGCCTGGCGAACGGCAGGATGCCGCGAACGCGCACGAGCGATTCGGGCAGTATCTGCGCCAGTTCCGGAGTGATCTCGAAAGCCTCAAGCGGGATCGGCGGGGCGCCGGCATCCTCGGCCACCGCGGCTGCTGCCATCTCGCCGATGGATGTGTTCTCCTTTTCCAGCATCGCCAGCGCCGACACAAGGAAGCACCCTGGCATGTTCTCCAGTTCGGCAAGGTGTCGCAGTATGTCGTCGGCAGTGGATTCATCGAGCGTCTTGCGTGCCACGAGCGCCTGCACCAGATCCTTTTCCGCTTTGATGGCGATGTGCAGCGTTGCCGTCTGGGGACTGCTGGTGGGATGGGCGGCTTCGCCCGCAGCGGCGGACGTGCCTGCCTGACCGCTGGCTGGCCCGAGACCCATGCCCAGGCCGTGTGCCGCGCGGATGCGAAGGACCGCCGCCTGCGCATCGGGTTCGCGATACTGCACCAGCCGCTCTGCTATGCGGTCGGCAGATTCAAGATCCTTCTCCTTCAGCAGAACGCCGGCAAGGGATATGAGCGCCTTGCGCTGCTTGACGGGCTCGCCAATCTGCCCGTAGGCCACGCAAAGAAATTCCAAGGTGGTGCGGTCTTCCGGCATCACCTGCAACATCTTCTCGAAGTAGGCTATGCCTTCTTCAAGCTTTGGATCGAACTTGGGCGTTTCTTCTGCCATATCAATATAAGAGTAGCAGATTGTGTGCCAAGTGAGGGTTGTGAGGGTTGAGAAGGTTGGGAAGGTTGGGAGGGGTAGACCAATAACGAGGGAAATGGTATAATTCCGGCCATGAAAACGAAAGCTTCCTATCTACTTCTCGTGCTCGCCGTCGCGGTGTCGTGCTGTGCGGACGCCTGCACGGCAATACTTGTCGGCAAGAAGGCAAGTACCACGGGCTATACGATCGTGGCCCACAACGAGGACCATCATGCCGGATGCTTCATGCGCCACGCGTATCTGCCGCGTCGCGAGGGGGCCGCAGCGGCATACTGGTCCGAGGTCAAGGCGCAAAAGGGTCCGCAACCCATCGCCCACGCCTTCTTCAACGAACACGGCGTGATCGTGTTCTCCAACAACGGCGGCGTGGTGAAGGAGTGGGCCGGACGCAAGGGGAATCTGCAGAAGGAGGGGGAATACTCGTCCCTCACCGGCGATGGCATCGGCTATCGCCTTCGCTGCGACATGATCGAGCGTGCACACAGCGCTCGCGAGGGCGTCGACATCATGACAAACCTCGTCACCCGGTTCGGATATACAAAGCCATCGCGCCTCTTCACGATCGCCGATCGCGACGAGATATGGGTCGTAGAGGTACTTCATGGAAGGCGCTTTGTGGCGAGACGGTGTCCTGACGATGCCGTGGCCATATTCCCCAACTGCCTCACCGTGCACAAGATACTTCCAGGCGACATCGTATCGGCGAACATTTCCGCCAAAGGTCCGGACTTTGATTTCATCGCCTTCTACCAGGGACCGCGCGACTGGAAGTCCCCCTACAACCTCCATCGCTGGATGGATGCCTACCGCATCGCCGCAGGCGTGGATTTGACGCCTGGAAGTGAATATCCCTTTTCCGTAAAGCCGGCGCACAAGGTATCGGCGGCAGACATAAAGCGAGCCCTTTCATCGCATTACGAGGGCATGCCATGGGCTGTGAATCCGAAGCACCCGAAAAACAACCAGACGGACCTGCAGCCGATCTGCCGAAATACGACCCTTGAATCGCTTGTGTGCATCATGGGCGCAACACCTGCCGAGAGCGAAATCCATCGCACGGTGGGACGTCCTTGCGAGAACAAGTACGTAGTGTTCAAACCGCACGCCGGCGATTTGCCGCCTGATACCGCCACAGGTGAAAAAGCCCTTCGCCGCCTTCGCAACCACGACCTCCCCCCAGAAGACTAAACTCTCCCCACCCTCCCAACCTTCACAACCCTCCCAACCTTCACAACCCTCACAACCTTCACCACCTTCCCAACCTTCACCACCTTCCCAACCTTCGTCTGGCATAGTTTCTGCTTCTATTGTTTCGATGCCCATTTTATCCATAAAGAAGGCGCGAACGCGCTATTCGAAGTTCTCCGATGCGCTGTTGAAGCTCAACGTGATCGATGCGGAGAAGCTGTCGGTTGTCGCCGAGGAGGCTCGTCAGGCCCGCACGCCGCTTGAGCGGTATCTGGTGCAGAAGAACCTTGTCGATCCTGCTGCCTTCACGTTGGCGGTGGCGGACTACCTCAACATGCCGCCGCTGCCGCTGCCTGAGAATTTCGCCATCGTACGCGACCTTCTCGAGCCAAAGCCGCTTGATTTCTGGTTCAAGGCGAAGGCCGTGCCGGTGATGAAGCTTGCCGGGCGGCTCACGATCGCCTTTGCCGATCCGTTTGATCTGCCTGCGCAGGAAGAGGTGGCGCATGCGGTTGGCGGGCGCATCTGGCCGTGCGTGGCGCCGGAGCGGGACGTGATGGAGGCGCTTGGCCGCCTCAAGGCGCAGGAGGATGCCGCCAATCCCGCCCTCGCGATGGAGACCATCATGAAGGGGCAGGATGCGGAGATCGAGTTCTCCTCCGTCGAGGAGAAGGAGGACGCGATCGACGCGACGGCCGAATCGGCCGGCGAGGCGCCTGTCATACGAATGGTCAACACCATGATGATCGAGGCGCTGAAGACCAAGGCGTCGGACATCCATTTCGAAGCCGGGGAACGTACCTCGCGCCTGCGCTACCGCATAGACGGTGAGCTGGTGGAGCGTCCGGCTCCGCCAAAGGCCCTGCATGCGGCGGTCGTCTCGCGCATCAAGATCATGTCGAACCTCGACATCGCCGAACGCCGCAAGCCGCAGGATGGCCGCTTCAAGGTGAAGGCGCTCAAGAAGGAAGTCGATGTGCGCGTATCGATCCTTCCGACCGTGCATGGCGAGAAGGTAGTGATGCGTATTCTCGACAAGGCGAACCTCGCCCCCGGCCTCGCTTCGCTGGGGCTCGACGAATACGCCTACAAGGCGATGAAGTTCGCGATCGACCAGCCGCACGGCATCATCCTCGTGACGGGGCCGACCGGCTCGGGCAAGACGACCACGCTCTATTCCTGCCTGCAGGACCTAAACCAGCCGAACGTCAACATCGTGACGGCGGAGGATCCCGTGGAATACGAGCTTCCCGGCGTCAACCAGTGCCATGTGAACGTGGCGCAGGGGCTTACGTTCGCGGGAATCCTGCGCTCCGTGCTGCGTCAGGACCCGGATATCGTGCTCGTGGGCGAGATCCGCGACAACGAGACGGCCGACATCGCCGTGAAGGCCGCCTTGACGGGCCACCTTGTGCTTTCGACGCTGCACACCAACGATGCGTGCGGCGTCATACCGCGTCTTATCGACATGGAGGTGCCGCCGTTTCTGCTGGCGAGTTCGCTCATACTCGCGCAGGCGCAGCGTCTCTTCCGGAAGCTCTGTCCGCTCTGCCGCAAGCCCGTGGACGTCAACATGGAGCTGCTGGAGGCGAACCGCGTTGATCCCAAGCCGTTTGAAGGCGTGCAGATATACGGTCCGGGTGGATGCCCGAAGTGCCACAATTCCGGCTACAAGGGGCGTGGCGCGTTCATGGAGGTGCTGCCCATATCAACCCGGGTGCGCGGCATCATAGAGCGCGGCGGCGATGCGGAGAAGCTGAAGGCTCTCGCGCTGGAGGAGGGCATGGTGACGCTGAAGGAGGCCGGCATGCGCAAGGTGCGCGCCGGAGTAACGTCGCTTGAGGCGGCATTTGAGGTGACAGGTGGCGAGTAGAAATCCAGTCAAGGTGAAGCGCGCCAAGAAGCTGGCGGCGACGCAGGTGATTCCGTTCACGCGGCAGCTCGCGTCCATGCTTGGCGCGGGCATGACGATCCTCGCGGCGATACAGACGCTCGAGGAGCAGTGCGACGATCCGGATTTCAAGGGTGTGCTGCGGCACCTTTCGGAGGTGATCGAGGGTGGCGAGCCGATGTCGACGGGTCTTGGGGACTTCCCGCAGCTCTTCGACGAGATGTACGTGAACATGGTGGTAGCCGGCGAGCAGTCGGGCGAATTCGCCCCGATCATGAAGCGGCTGGCGATGATCATGACCTCCGCCTCGCGTCTGCGTAAGAAGGTGAAGAGCGCGATGACGTACCCGGCTGTCATCATGTCGATCGCATTCCTGCTCGCGGGTGGGCTTATCCAGTTCGTCGTGCCAGTGTTCGCGGAGATGTTCAGCGGCTTCGGCAAGGAGCTGCCGTGGCTCACGCAGAAGCTTGTCGACGTGTCGGACTTCGTGAAGGCCTGGTGGTACATCATCGTGCCGTCTGCCGTGGCGGCGGTATGGGTGTTCAGGCGCTGGAAGCGCACGGAGCGCGGCCGGCTCAAGTTCGACGAATGGATGCTCAAGATGCCAGTGTTCGGGGTGTTGAACCAGAAGGCCTGCATCGCGCGTTTCTGCCGCCTTCTGGCGCAGATGGTCGCCGCAGGTGTGCCGATCCTCAAGTCGCTGAAGGTGGTTTCCGGGTCGCTTGGCAATACGGTGCTGGAGAAGTCCATCATGGCGGCACGGCTTGAGGTGGAGCAGGGTAACCAGATAAGCCCGTCGCTGGACGGCAAGCCCTACATGCCCACTCTCATGGTGCGCATGCTCGCCGCAGGCGAAAAGGCGGGCAAGGTGGAGGAAATGCTTGATTCCGTGGCGGATTCCTACGACGAGGAGGTCGAGACGATCCTGGGCACCCTCACATCGCTCATGGAACCGTTCCTCATGGTGTTCCTTGGCGCGGTCATCGGCACGATCGTGCTTGCGATGTTCCTGCCCATCTTCAACCTCGGGTCGCTCGCGAGCTGACAAGGCATGCGCCGGAAGGCGGTTTTTGCAAAATTGAGAAAGTTTCGCAAAAATGAGAATTGCGAGCTGCCCGGGAGGGACGCGCCCCGTCGCGTCCGTCTCGGTCGCCTCGGGGGTCACCTCTTCAGGTTCACGCCTCCCAGCGAACGCGCCCACGCCATCGCGGCATCCGGGTAGTTGCAGGTGAAACCTACCGCTCCAAGGTTGCGCGCCTGCCAGAGTTCGGCTGGTGAATTGACGCCGAACAGGCGGAATTCGATGCCTGCCTTGCGGATGGCATCTGCATCCTGGCGCGTGAGTACGTTGCGCGTCGAGGCGCAGCCAGGACAGAACACGTCGATCTTCGCCTCTTTGCATTTAGCTATCGTGTCCTGCACGTCAAAAGGCTCCCGGCGGTTCAGACCGATCAGCCAGACGGTGCGGTATCCGGGATAGCGCGACTTGAAGTCCTTGAGCGAATGGTAGCTGAACGAGGATACGACGATGTTCTTCTCGGACAAGCCGGCGGCCTTTACGGCCGCATCGAAGACATCCGCGTACTGCTTCGAATATCCCTTGATCTCGGCCTGGAGCACGCCGTTCGAAGGAACTGCCGCAAGGACGTCCGCAAGAAGCGGTATCCTGTGTACCTTCTTTTTCTTCTCCTTTGATCTCGCGTTGAGGTCCAGTTCGGCGACATCCTCGGGCGTCAGGTCCACGACCCTCTTGCTGCAGCCGGTGAAGGCCTTGAGCTCGCGTCCCCCGTGGATGCACACCATCTGTCCGGCCTTGGTATGGTGGAAGTCCGACTCCACCCATGTGCAACCTGCGGCGTAGGCGCGGCGGATGGCTTCGAGGGAGTTCTGCGGCACCGCGCCTCCCCACCATCCGCGATGGGCGATGACCTGCATTTCGACAGGGCCTGCGGGTTCTGCTGGCGGAAGCAGCTCGAGATCTGCGATGACGGGCGAATGGTCCGAGATGTTGATTGCGTCCTCCTCCGTCACCACGTCATGCCTGATGGCGCGGAAACCGTCGAGGCTGAAGAAGATGTGGTCCAGCATGGCGTCGCGCTCGCGTCCCTTCTCGCCCGCGCGTCCCTTGCATCGGCCCTGTTCGTCGCGAACGAGGTTTCCGTGCCAGCTGGGGACGGTCGATGCCTCGGGTGCAACCTCTCCGGCATTGGCGAAGCCGAACTGTTCGAACGTCTTCAGGGCGAGTGCGTCCTTTGAGCAGTTCAGGTCGCCGCCGCCGACGACGGGAAGGCTTCCCCACTTTGCGCGGATCTTCTCGATGCGGGCGAGTACATGGCGCGTGTTGAGTTCGCGGATCGCGTCGGACTCGTCGCCGTTGGACTTCCACCAGTAGTGCGTGGCGAAGGCTATGAACCGGCGGCCGTCCTGCTTGTCCTCGAGCACGGCCCATGTGAGGCTCTTCTCCTTCTGGAGAATGATATGGTAGAAGTCGAGGCCGCTGTCCAGGAGCTTGAACCGCGATAGCCGGTACATGAGCGGTTCATGGTTGACCCAGTTGTTGCGCCGCTCGGCGAGGACGGCCCCGGCGCGGACAAGCGCCTCGTCCTCGTCGCCGCGCACGATTCCGAATTCCGACATCTCGTTGAAGAGCCGGCTCTTCCACCATGCGCCGTTCACCTCCTGCCATGAGACTATATCGGGCGACTGGCGGCGCACCACGGCGATCGCGCGTTCTTCGCGTTCCTCGGCCATGAAGCCTCCATATCCTCCGCCATATATGTTGAACGACATGAAGCGGATCGGGGCGGCGTTTACAGTCAGCAGGGCGACGGCGGATGCCGCGGCCGTTTTCAAGTAGGTGTTTTTCATGGCGGTATTATACAACATTTACGTCACCGCATCCACTCCCTGAATGCGAATCTCCAGATTTTCAGGCATGTCACTTGCGCTTTTGCGCTTCTCCCGAACGTGCGCGCTTGCCACCGCACCAGCCTAGAAAAAAAATGGGGAACCTCCAGAATCGCTTCCCTCTTGCCAAAAGCCGTCAATATAGAGTATAATATACCGCGACATGGCAAGTATTCTCATCGTTGACGACGAGCCGCGAATCGTGTTGCTGCTGCAGAGCCTTCTGAAGGCGAACGGGTATACCGTGCAGACGGCGCGCGATGGCGCGGCGGCGCTCGACATCATCCGCGCAGGCGGCATAGACATCACCGTGACCGATCTGCGCATGACGCCGATGGACGGCATGGCGCTTTTCCGCGAGGTGCAGAAGATCTCGCCGGACATGCCGGTCATACTGCTGACGGCGTACGCCAGCGTCGAGACGGCGATCGATGCGATGAAGAGCGGCATATTCGACTATCTCACCAAGCCGTTCAAGGTTGCCGATATGCTTGCCTGCCTCAAGCGGGCCGAGGAGAAGATCGCGAAGCACGCTTCAACCGCGGTAAGGTTGGGGGCGGATGCGCCTTTGCGCTACCAGTATGAGAATTTCATAGCGTCGTCGCCGCTGATGCAGCAGGTATGCGAGACGATCCAGAAGGTCGGGCCCACGGCGGCCACGGTGCTCATCAACGGCGAATCGGGCACGGGCAAGGAGGTCATAGCCCGCACGCTCCACAAGGCATCGCCGCGCGCCGACAAGCCCTGGGTGGCGGTCAACTGCGCGGCGCTGCCGGAAAATCTGCTTGAAAGCGAGATGTTCGGGCATGTGAAGGGGGCGTTCACGGGGGCCTATGCCGACAAGGAGGGCCTTTTCGAGACCGCCAACGGCGGCACTCTCTTCCTCGACGAGATATCCTCCATGCCCCTTCTGCTGCAGGGCAAGCTGCTGCGCGTGCTGCAGGAACGCGAGATCCGCCGCGTTGGCGGCACGCGGGACATCCCCGTTGACGTGCGCGTCATAGCCGCCTCCAACGCCGATCTTGAACAGGCCGTGGTGAAAGGGACCTTCCGCAGCGACCTCTACTACCGGTTTGCGGTGATAACGATCGACATACCGCCTCTGCGAAAGCGTACGGAGGACATCCTGCCGCTGGCGCTGCACTTCGTCCGTACCGAGATGCCCGAGGGCGAAAGGATGCCGGCGATCACCCCGGAGGCATCGCGGGTGCTGGCGGCCTACGACTGGCCGGGCAACGTGCGCGAGCTGGAGAACGCCATGCGCCATGCGCTCACGTTCCTGCAGGATGGTGGCGACATAACGCCGGATCTCCTGCCGCCCAAGATCCTGGCCCACAAGCCTGCCGCCGTGGAAGCCGCACCCGGGGAAGTTTCGCTCGGGGCGGGGCTGTCGTCCTCCAACACGTCGCTCAAGAGCTTCCTCAAGCAGAAGGAGCGCGAATACATCGAGCACATCCTCTCGACGACGAATGGCGACAAGGAGAAGGCTGCCGAGACGCTCAAGGTGAACCTGAGCACGCTCTACCGCAAGCTTTCGGACGACTGATCGCTGCCATGGTTTCAGCGGGTTCGGGGGGCCTGGATCCTTTATATGTTCAACTGGCGGATTCGGCGGTGAATTCCCTGAACGATGTCGTGGTAGATGGCGGACGGATGCGAGGCGTTCGCTTCGTCGACAAGCCTAGGAAGATTGTCTTTTACAAACGCACACTGGCGCGAGATGGCGTCCATGACCACATTCTCGCGAATCCCTGCGCGGGCGAACGTCCTGGCTATCTTGCCCGGCGTTATCCAGCGGAACTCGAATTTTCCGTCGTACTTCATCGCCATCTTTTTTGCGATTGATGGATAGACCGCGGTACAGATTATGTCATATACTGGCGCGAGACGCGGTGTACCGTTTCGATATAGGATCGAGAAGTTCTTGCCGTGCGCATCGCCGTTTCCGATGATGAAATTGAATATGCACCGGTTCACGAACGAAATCACGTCCGAAAGTGGAAGACGCATCGATAGCAGCAACTTGGTGCATTCGACGATTGATGGCCCGCCCTGGTCCTGGTACTTTATTTCAGGGCGGCATTTGAGCAGTTGACAGAAATCCTCCTGGTGAAGACGGTACACGATGCCAGCCAACTCTTCGCGGTCGTAGCGTCTCGTTACGTAGAAGGGGTCGCCGCCGAATGTCAGAATGTCGCATTCTGCGGTGTCAAATCCACATGCCTTGGAGAGCTTCATGCAGAACCATTCGTTGAATACGCTGTCGGGGAATCTGTCGATGTTCGGCTTGAAGATATGGGTTGAAGGCGTTCCGTGGAGAGGGAGAAGGACCTTCCCGTCCTTGAGGCAAGCGATAAGCTTGTCTTGCGCACCGGCGCCCGAGATGCCTCGGAACTCCTCGTCTATGCCAAGCGGCCTGTTTGCGAGGTTTCGCAGCAATGTGGCGGCTTCGCTGTCTGAAAGCTTCCGAAACACAGGTGCTGCGAGTTCGTTTGGTTTTCGCGGCGGTTCATAGAACGCGATCGCCCCTGCACAGTCACAGCCTATTTCCCGAAGAAGTCCGAATGTGTCTTCTGTCGACAACCGAAGAATGTCCGCGATACGGCGGCGGACACTCTCGTCGGGAAGGAGATTTGAGAAGAATGCTGCAATGTCACGTTCGCCAAAAGGTTCCGCTTCCAAGGGCAATGTGCTGGAAAGCGGGGTGGCTTCCTCGGATGCGATGTACTCAGGAAGATAACGGAATGTGAGCGAGCCATTGGGTTCGCGCTGAAGGACACCTGCAAGTCGGTTGCAGAGATAGACATTGAGCTGGTCCATCATTTATTGTCCCATGGCGAGTAGATGAAGAGACCAAGGCCAAGCGTCTGAAGTACCTTCAGCAGCTTCTGCACCTGTATTGTGCCTTTGCCGTTCTCGAGGTCGGAGATGAACCGGATACCAGTCCCTGCAATGCCGGCAAGCTGCATCTGCGTGACGCCTTGGCGTTTGCGTTCCGCCTTTACTAGCAATCCGATCTCGACGGCAGACTTCTGTTCTGTGTGTTTCATGTTGTACAACCCTCTGGGTTTTACCGAACGGTAATATACCATATTTCTTTCCCAGTTGCAACGCTTAAAATTACCGAGCGGGAAAAAGTTTGTGTTGCGCAAAACGGGGAAGTGTGCTACCATTTCTACCGTTCAAACCCTCAAAGGAATCCGGCAAATGAAAACTACCTTTAGAAGACTGGGGAATGGAGGTATCAAGTGGATTTTCATGAGGGATTTTGGGGCATCGATTCCAATGGATAGACGCGGTTTTCTGAAACGCCTTGCCGCCACGGGTGCGGTGTCTGCCTCGTTTCGGGCATGGTGCGCGGAACACGGCGCGGACTATGACTTTCCCGCAGCCGCTTCCGCCTGTGGATGGGATCCGGACGCAAATGATGCTTTTTACTTTCTGCACGCCTCCGACCTCCACATGACGGAGAATCCTGATTGGGATCGTGGGGCGTTGCAGATGAAGGACAAGTTCATGGGGCGTTGCTTCATAGACGAAATAAACGCCATGAACCGGCTTCCCGTCAGACCATCCATGCTTTTCCTCACCGGCGACCTCACGAGCGGAGTCACGATGGACCCCCGCACGTGGTCATGGGCCGAGAGGAAGTGGGCGCACTACAAGAAATACGTCACCGGTCGTCTTGCCGTGCCGTGGCGGCAGTTCATAGGCAACAACGACTGCGCTCATAAGAATCGGACGCCACGCCGTACGCTCCGTGGAGACCATGACTCCGGTCGGGCGCGGATTCACGGTAGGAGACGGTGGCTACCGCGTGTTCTTCTGCCGCGATGGACGCATAACCGGCTCTGCGCTCCGTTGGCTTACGCCGAACGGCGACCCCATTGGCTATGCGCCCGGCGATCGCCGTTGACCCAGTGCGCGATTTTGCCGGAGTGGTCCTCGGCAACCGAAAGGCCAGCAAGGAGAAGACGATGGGACCGCGCATGCACCTCCTCGATCTGATGGCCGTCTGATTTCTGTTCCCCTTGCAATCTTCGGTCTCTGATGGTACAATACAGGCTGCTGACAGGGCAGTAAATGTGGACAGGTCTCGTTGAAAGGAATACAGCCATGAAGACTCCAAAAGGCATGATGCTGGCGTATGCGGTCGCAATCGCCGTTCCGTTGATCTCAAATGCCGATAACCGATATGTACTTCCCAGGGATGGCGTCCCGTCGAGCGGGGCCGTCTCTTCCGTCTGGACGGACAGCGGAACCTACCAGATCTACAGCAGCGTCGCCGATGCCGTGGTAGCGGCGGGCAGCGCCGATACGATCATCCTCGCGCCGGGCACGCACGACGTGACGACGCCCATCGTCGTGGACAAGCCGGGGTTGAACATCCAGAACGGTTCATGGAGCGACGCCGATCTTCCCGTGCCGAGGGAGGATGTAGTGCTTGACGGCGGCGGCAGCTCCCAGATCATGGACCTGAAGGCGAGTGATGCCAGAGTGTGCAATCTAACCTTCGCGAATGGCAGCATCGACGTCGTCGACAGCGCCTCCGCGATATTCGCCGAGCCGACCGCGTCCTCCTTCAACTTGTCCAACTGCGTATTCAGGGGCAACAACTCCACCGGATCATGCCTCCTTGTGACCAATGCCAACAGCTGGATCGTGCAGGATTGCGTCTTCTCCAACAACTCCTTAACGGCGGAGGCCAGCGTTGCAGGAGGTTCCGCCATACGGTTCGCGTACGTGAACGGAATAACCCAGCCGTCGCAGCATGGCACCATCAGGGGATGCTACTTCAAGGACAACTCGGTGTTGGCGTCCAACGTCGTTGGCGGCGTGGTCAGGTTGCAGCAGGGACGCACCACCATCGAAGGCTGTACCTTCGATTCGTACACCGCCCGCCAGACGACCGACTCGCCGGCATCGTTCTCCGGCGGCTGCCTTCGCGTACACGACGGCTCGACAATCAAGGACTGCACGTTCACCGGCACGGCCACCGTGTATACGCAGGCGACGAAATACATGTATGGTATCGTCATGTACATCACTGGATCAGCCGAGGGCGTCTCCAACTGCACGTTCAGGGCGTTCACGGAGAACTACATCACCGGCTGCACCAGCGGCAGATACGGTACGATTTGCGTTGCGAACACTCCCGCGGAGATCCGGGATTGCAGGTTCATCGGGAACTCGTTTGCAAGTGATGCCCTGATCTTCGTCAATAATGTAAAAGATACACGTGTACGCAACTGTCTCTTCGCGAGGAACGAACGGACGAGTTCGTGCGAAATATTCCAGCGGTATTATCCCACAGATCCTACGAAAGGAAAATCCGGGATGGGATTCGTACTCGAGAACTGCACGATCGCCGACAACCAGGACAGCGCTGCGATATTCGCGGTTCCCAATGGAGGCTATACCAACCTGGCCGTCAACTGCATATTCACCGCCACCAACAAGCTCCGGGCGGCGGACTCGACATCGCCCTTGATGGTCTCGAACTGCTGCCTCTCCGCCTTTCAGAGCATAGGTGGCCTGACGTACGATCCCCAGTGCTTCATCTTGCCGCAGGGGGGGCACAGGTTCCTCTGCCCGGCCGAGTATGACTACCGTCTGCACAGTGAATCTCCGTTGCGCGACAGGGGCGTTGAGCTCGGCTGGATGACCGCAGATGCCGTGGATCTGGACGGTAAACCGCGCGTCGTCGGCACGCTGCCGGATCTTGGCTGCTGCGAATGGCAGTCCGGCGATTATGACAACTTCTATACGAAGCGCCTCGTCTCGACAGTCGGCGAGGCGACCGGCGACTGGGCCGACGCCTTCACCGACTTCCAGACGGCGATCGACGGCACGCCAGACGGTTGGCGACTTCTCGTGAAGCCGGGGCTCTACCAGCCGGCCGCGACGCTTGTGATCTCCAACCGCTCGCTCGAGGTAGTGAGCTGTGGCGCGGACGGCAATCCGGACCCTGCCAACACGATCATCGACGGTGCCGGCGCCAGACGCGTCATGCTCGTGCACTGGGGCGATACAAGCATAGTGGAATCCGATCTCAATCCCGTCAACTGGCGCCCTGTCCTCCTCGAAGGGCTTACATTCACCAATGGTGTAGCGCTCACGAACGGGCCTACCGCGTCGCAGCCTTTCGCCGGCAACGGCGGCGGACTGCTCTTCTACGGCCGTTCGCCCGGAGCGGGCTGGATGCCTTCGCGCGTGATCAACTGCCGCTTCGCCGATTGCGAGGCGGTGAACGGCGGCGGGGCGGCGTTCTTCGGCGGATGGGTCGAGAACTGCACGTTCACCGGCTGCACGGCGATCTTCGGCGGCGGCGGATGTGGCGTCGAGCCGAGCATCTCGGCGACCAAGGTGATCGACCTTACGACGGGGCTTTCCTGGTATTCCGCCACGCTGATCGGCTGCTCGTTCATAAACAACGTGGCGCATCGCTCCGGCGGGGGGTACACGTGTTCCACAAACAACTCGGCGGTACACACATACGTGGCGAACTGCAACTTCATCAGCAACGTATGCGACACGGTCCTTGCAAGCAGCGCCTGGTCGCGCCAGGGTTCCGGCCTTGCCCATCCGTATGGATCGCTCGTCACCAACTGCACGTTCATCGGTAATTCCGGGGCGGGATACGGCGCGTTCTATCCAAGGTCATACACGCTCGGCGTCGACCTTGTGTTTGAGGACAATGCTTCCGACACCGGCTCGATATATACCGGCGACTCAAACGTCGAGATCGAGCGCAGTCGCTTCACTGAAACCAGGACGAGCGCCGTATTCGGCGGCGGCACATACAGGAACTGCCTCATGGTCATAGATTCATCGACATTTCCGACGCTGATGAAATACAATACGAAGAAGCTTACGCTTGAGAACTGCACGCTGGTGAACAAGAACGGCTATGTCATCGGCTATAGGAATGACGATAACATGGAAACCTGGGTGCTGACGCTTGTGAACTGCATCCTGTGGCGGACAAGCGGCTCATTCGTGAAACAGAATAGCGCAAGGTACAACCCGGTGTATGCGACGAACTGCTGCTTCTCGACCGACATCGGCACCGTGCAGCTCTTCTACCAGACGAACTGCTTCGTCAACGCCAAGCCTGGTTTCGTGAATGCCGCCGCCAACGACTGGATGATCCGCGGGAGCGTCTGCCGCGACAACGGGCTGATGCTGCCGTGGATGACGACCGACGCCATCGACCTTATCGGCAATCCGCGCGTTGTCACGCAGGGCAGGGCGCTTGCCGAGGACCCGTCGGCGCTGCCCGATCTCGGCTGCTACGAATTGCAGAACAGGCTCCCAGGCGCCGTCATGATATTGAGGTAGGACAGATGGCGGACATGAGCTTCAACTTTCGCGCGCTTTCGCCTCTGCCGCAGGATGGCTTCACGGCGAAGGCGCTCACGGAGGCGCAGTTCCTTGCAGGCGAGGATGCAAGGGGGACAATCGTGGTGCTTGAGCCGGAGACTCCGGCAGGGGCGGTGCAGGTCGCCGCGTTCACCGCGCGCGGCGTGCTTGGATTTGTGAGCGACTTCACGCCGGACCGTTTCGAGCGGCCGGACGAGATACCCGCGTTCACCGTCGGCGGCGAACCGGGCGGTCTTGCAGTCCTGGCCGTATCGCCGCGTTCGGGCGTACGCCTGCGCACGCTCGCCGCCGGTGGCGCGTTGAAGATCCGGCTGGAGTCATCTGGAGGATCGGAGGGAACGCTGGCGGCGATCGTCCCGGAGTTGCCGCAGAAGCGCGACCGCAGCGGCGACCCGACCGTCGGCAAGGACGAGATCCTGGCGGCGCTCGCGGCGGTAGGCGTCCGGCGTGGCGACACACTGCTCGTCCATTCGGCGCTCTCCGCATGCGGGCGCATCGAGGGAGGGGCGAAGACGATCCTGGACGCGATCATCGAGACGATCGGTCCCGAGGGGAACTTCTTCGTGCCCACGTTCCAGCGCTCCGAGTGCTTCCTGAACGGGATCAGCAAGCGGTGGGACCATCGTCCGAGCGACTTCCGCGACAGGGCGAGCGAGGCCGTGCGCTGGGTAGGCACACTTCCCCTGGAGTTCATGCGCCTCTGGCCGGACGCGCCGAGGGGCGTGCACATCTCTCATTCGTGGGCGGGGCTGGGGCCGCGCGCGGCGGAGGTGCTTTCGAGGCAGGTGGAGGACGAGGCGCCGTTCTCGGACAATTCGTGCCCGATGGTGGTCAAGGACATGGGCGGCAAGATACTCCTCTTCGGAAGCTCCATCGGCCGCGTGTCGTTCGTACACTGCTTCGAGACGCACTACGGCCTGCCCGGCCGAGGGCCGTCCTACTACGACGTGCGCCTTGCGGACGGATCGATCACGTGGAAGTTCGTGCCGGACGCGGTGCCGGGTCCGCGCGAGTTCTACACCCGCGCCGAGAATGCGCGCTTCTTCCGCGAGGCGGTCAGGCGCGGGCTCGAGATACGCCGCGAGAGGCTGGGCGTGGGGGAGCTGAAGCTGATGGACTGCCGCAGCTTCTGGGACATCGGGTCCGAGATCGTGAAGGAGGATCCGGGTGTCATCATCGGGGATCTTTGAGAGGGACGCAGACATCATGGAAATGGCCATAACGGATACGGCGCGGCAGAAGGCCCGCGACTTCATAGACAACGAAAAGCAGTTCCAGCTGGGATTCCTGCCCACGGAGCAGTCGAACCCGATAACCGCCACGCTGGAGGAGGACTTCAAGCGTTCGACGCTCGCGGGCGTGCAGTGCCTGCAGCGCGGCGACAGGCAGATGCCCATCACGATGCGGCATGTGTTCGCTGGGCGGCGCTTCGCGAAGCTGGTGGATTCGATGGTCGAGTCCGTGACGGGCCAGAAGGGGCGCATCGTCTTCTCCGGCTGCGGCGCCACAGGGCGGCTTTCGATACTCCTTGAATCAATGTGGCGCGACTTCTTCCACCGCCGCGCCGCCGAGCTTTCGCCCGATGAGCTGAAGCTTGCCGACCGCTCTGCCTCGATCATGACGGGCGGCGATTTCGCGCTTATCCGCTCGGTGGAGTTCTTCGAGGACTTCGCGGAGGGCGGGCGCCGCCAGGCTGCGGCGCTCGATGTCGGCGAGGGCGATACGTTCGTGGCAATCACGGAAGGCGGCGAGACATCGTCCGTGCTCGGCACCCTGAAGTATGCCGCCGAGCACGGCGCGAGATGCTTCCTCGTGTTCAACAACCCGGCGGATCTGCTGCGAGGCCATCTTGACCGCTGCCGTGAGGCGATAGACAACCCGAAGGTGACGGTGATCGACATCTATTGCGGGGCGATGTCCGTGGCCGGTTCCACGCGCATGCAGGCTACCAGTTCCGAGCAGGTCCTTTGCTCGTGCGCGCTCGAGGCGGCGCTCTGCCGGATCATGCCGCGCTTTGCGAAGGAGACGGCGGCGGACTACACCGTGGCGTTCGAAAGGCTGCTCGCGGGGCTTGAATCGCCCGCCGGCCGCGCCGGGCTGGTAACGGCCATAGAGTTCGAGAAGGGGGTCTACGAGGCGGGCGGGCAGATCACGTACCTCGCCGACAAGTGCATGCTCGACCTTTTCACCGACAACACCGAGCGCGCGCCGACGTTCATGATCCCGCCGATCCGGTCGAGCCGGGAGAAGGGCTACTCGCAGAGCTGGGCGTTTGTGAAGAATCCGCTGCATCCCACCGAGGAATGCTGGACCGAGATGATGCGGCGCCGGCCGAGGTGCCTGGAGTTCACGGCGGAGGACGCGCGTTCGCTCGGCATGCCGCAGTGCTTCATCGACCATCCGCCGGCCATCGGCTATGGCGACCTGGTCACGTACATGATCGGCAACGAGCCGTCGCCGGAGCGCATCGAGGGAGTGTCCCGCGCGGCGGCGGTGGTGCTGCGCGTGCCTGGCGAGACGCCCGATTTCGTTTCGGCCGCGGAGCGCCTTGCGGCGGCGTGGCCGGAGAGGAGGGAGTTCCGCTTCGACTTCCCGATTGCGGATTCTCCGCTTGAGATATGGAAGCACCTTGCCGTCAAGCTCGCGTTCAACTGCCTGTCCACCGGAACGATGGCGGCGATGGGGCGGATTGCCGGCAACTGGATGAGCTGGGTGTCGATGAGCAACAAGAAGCTCGTAGACAGGTGCATCCGCCTTCTCGTGGAGCTTGGCGGCGTATCGTACGAGGAGGCCGCGCAGCGCATCTTCTCCGCGCAGGAATGGATCGCGTCGCAGGACTGGTCCAGCAGGGAGGAGCCTTCGCCCGTCCAGGTGGCGCTGGCGGCATTGCGCTAGAAGTGCGGCTTGTGCAAATGATCATGTCATTGAGTTGAAAGGAGCAGACAGTATGAAGAAGGCAGTAGTTGCAGGCGTGTCGCTGGCCGCCGCATGCGTGTGCGGGGCGAAGGAGACGATCCTGGTGGCGGCGGATCCGTTCGCCGTGGGTCTGAAGAACGCCGTGGTGAAGCACCTCGAGGAGCGTGGCTTCGCCGTGAAGGACCTTGGCGCGACCGATGCCAACAAGGAGAAGCCCTATTTCGAGAGCGCGGTGGACGTCTGCCGCGCGATGCAGAGGGGCGAAGCGAAGAGGGCGTTCCTGTTCTGCGGCACGGGCATGGGCATGAGCATGATCGCCAACCGCTTCAAGGGCGTGCGCGCCGCCGTGGTGGAGAGCGTCTTCGCCGCGAAGATGTGCCGAGCGATCAACGATGCGAACGTCCTTTGCATGGGCCAGATGATCTGGGGCGAGATGATGGCCAACGCCGCCGCCGATGCGTTCCTCGACACCAGGTTCACCGAGACGCTTGAGCCGCTCGCGCCGTTCCTGGAGGACGCGCGCAAGAAGGTGGAAGCCATACGGGACTGACCTCCGGCATGAAGACGGTATCGCTTGCTTCAGGGCTGCTCGCGGCGACTGTCCTCGCCGCGTGCGGCGGCGTCCAGCCCGGATCGCTGCGTGTGGAGTGCGAGGGCTTCCGGAGCCTCGGCGGCTGGACGGTCGAGACGCAGTCCACCCGCCAGATCGGTTCCAGCTATCTGATGGCCCACGGGTATGGAGTGCCGGTAGCCGATGCCGAGACGGAGGTGGAGGTGCCGGCGACCGGACGCTACGTGGTGTGGGCGCGCACGCGCAATTGGAACGCCGTGTGGCCGCGTCCCGGCGCGGACGGGCGGCCTGTTGCCGCCGGACGCTTCACGGTGCTGGTGAACGGAGTGCCGCTCGCGGCAGAGCTGGGCGGCGGCGATGCGGCCTGGCACTGGGCCAGGGCTGGCGAGGTGGATCTTGCCGCGGGGTCGGTCCGTCTCGCCCTCCACGATCTGACGGGATTCAACGGCCGATGCGATGCGCTGTGGCTTACGGTGGATCAATCGGCACGTCCGCCTGAACATCCGCCGGCTCCAGCCGTCAAGGACGATTCGAAGGTCTACGACCTCGTGGTTGTGGGCGGCGGCTTCGCGGGGTCGTGCACGGCGCTTGCCGCCGCGCGCTCCGGCGTCGACACGCTTCTCCTGCAGGACCGCGGGGTGCTTGGCGGATGCAATTCATCCGAGGTGCGCGTGGGCCTTGGCGGGCGCATCCACGCGCAGCCCTATCCGGCGCTGGGGCGCGTGGTGGAGGAGATCCAGCCAATCTTCGGCTACGGCATCCCGCTTCCGGCCTCCTACTACGAGGATGCGCGCAAGGAGGCGGCGTTCCACGCGCGCGACCTGTACTGGGGCGGCGTGCCGGGCGTCTCGCCGACGCTGCGCTTCCAACAGTACGTCTTCGCCGTGGAGATGGACGGCGCCGAGACCAACCGCATCGCGGCCGTGCTTGCGCGCGACACGCGTACCGGCGCCGTCACGCGCCACCGGGCGCGGCTGTTCTGCGATGCCACGGGCGATGCGGTGCTCTCGCGCCTCGCCGGATGCGAGGTGATGTACGGACGCGAGGCGCGCAGCCGCTTCAACGAGATCAGCGCGCCGGAGACGGGCGATAGGCAGGTGATGGGGATGTCCGTGCAGTGGCTCACCCAGAAGCATCCGTCGCCCCGACCGTTCCCCGACATATCGGCGTGGGCGCTGCCGATCGACGATTCCACCGGCTACTACCAGACGCGCGGCTCGTGGGAGCAGGAGACGGGCTTCCTGCGCGACATGGCGGACGACGCGGAACGCATCCGGGACTATGGGCTCCTGGCCATCTTCTCAAACTGGAACTGGGTGAAGAACCGTTCGCCACGCCGTTCCGAATACTCCTGCGTCGCCTTCTCCTGGATATCACCGATCGGCGGGAAGCGCGAGAGCTACCGGACGGTTGGCGACTACGTGCTTACGCAGAACGACCTGGAGAACCAGGTGCGCCATCCCGACGCCACCGCCGCGATCACGTGGGACGTGGATCTGCACTTCCCCGACCCCGAGAACCTCCGCAAGTTCGCGGAACCGTTCCGCAGCGCGGCCTACCATCGCGGATTCGGGGCGGACTACCCGGTGCCGTACCGCTGCCTCTACGCGCGCGACTGCGCGAACCTCTTCCTGGCCGGCCGCGACATCAGCTGCTCGCACGTGGCCTTCGCCGCCGTGCGCGTACAGCGCACGCTCGGCATGCTCGGCGAGGTGGTGGGGCTGGCCGCTTCGATCTGCAAGGAGAAGGGTGCCACTCCGCGCGAAGTGCATTCGCGGCATCTGGATGCGCTCAAGGCCCGGATGGCCGCCGGCGTGCCGCCGCTTCCGACGTTCCACGGATACAGCAACGGCCTGGGCGAGAAGTACGATTTCAACCGGCGCGGCTGGGCGCACATCTATCCGCCGAAAGGGCCGATCTCGCCGGACAAGGCGGCGGACATAAAGGCGAAGGGATTCGTCCACCGCAACGAGCATCCTCAGCTGCAGGATGGACGGCGGCGGCTCGTACTCGCGGACGAATCGCGGGAGAAGCTGCATGTCTACGACTCCGCCGACCCGAAGGCGTGCTTCTCGATCGACGCCGAGAAGCCGATCTGGAATCTAACGCGCATCGGCGACGGCCTGTACAGGTTCGTATGCAAGAATGGGTTCATGGTGGCCGATCTGAAGGCGCACAGGATCGTCGACACGTTCCGCCACGACTCGCTCGACATTGTTACGAGCGTGTGCGACCTGCCCGATGGCGGATTCCTCGCCTCGGTGAACCCGCGCGGCTCCAAGAAGGACCACAGGATACTCGTGCGCCGTTTCTCGAAGGACCGCGTCCTCGTCTCGACCGCTGTGTTCCGCGGCCTCTGGTATGGGCGCACGATGACGCGGCTGGCAAACGGCGACCTCGTGCTGGCGTACGAGAAGGGCTTTGCCATCTGCCGACTGCCGGAAGGCGACGCGCCGGAGGCCGACGGCGCGATCCTGCGCAACGTGGAGATGCCCAAGGGCCGCAACCTCTTCGAGGTCATCCCCGACCGCGCGGGGAAGGGCTACTGGGCCGGCGCTGGCTATGGCGCGCAGCTGCTGCGCTTCGACGGCGACGGCAGGCTCGTCTCGGCATGGACGGCGGACCAGGGCGGCAAGAAGAACGTGTTCTACGCCCAGCTGCAGGAGCAGCCGAACGGACACATATATGTGGCCAACTGGACAGGTCATGGTCCCGATGACAGCTTCAAGGGCTGGCAGGTGATAGAGTTCGACAAGGACGGCAAGGTCGTCTGGCGGCTTGATTCGCCCGACCGCTACGGCTCCGTATCCGGCATCGACGTGCTGGAAACGCCGTAGGTTGCCGCGGAGAGGGATTTGATGCAATGACGCTCCTACCACCACGACAAGAAGGTCCGACACAATGAAAAAACTCCTTGGCATCCTGTTTTGCTGCACAGCACTCGGCAACTGTCCGCCATCTCCGCCCGGTGACGTAGTGGGCGACTTCATACGCAGCGCGCGGGCGGCGTACGCGGCGGATGACGCCTACACCAATTCCATAGTGCGTCTCTTCAAGGAACGCGCAGGCGGCATCCGCCAAGACGTGCCGGGGCCCTCGCCTGTAGGCTGGGTGAATGTGGACGGCACAAGGAATTTCCGCGACATCGGTGGGTGGACAGGATTGAAGACGGGGCTGGCGTATCGCGGGGCCGAACCCAACTGCCAGACGAATCCGGCTTGCTTCCGGCCCGGGCAGAAGCGCAGCCACGGGCTTTTCATAACGCCGGCAGGCGCAGATACGCTTGCAAAGCGGCTGGGGATAAAGACGGATCTCGACCTGAGGGCGCGCGGCGAAAGCCCCACGCCGGACGAGACGCCCGTCCCCGGCGCCAGGCTGGTGCGCATCAGCTGTGCGGGCTACATGAAATTTCTGAGCAATACCGTATGCGTGGCGCAGCTGTTGCGCGTGTTTGCCGACAGGTCCAACTATCCGATCTATTTCCATTGCTGGGGAGGCGCGGACCGAACGGGATCGCTTGCGTTTCTGCTTGAGGGGTTGTGCGGCGTAAGCGAGACCGACCTCTCGATAGACTACGAGCTTACGACCTTCGGCGGCGCCTTTGGTTCGCGTGTGAGGGTGGACTCTAAGCCATTTCTGTTTGCGTCGATGGTGAAAGAGATGAAGAAGCGTCCCGGCGCGACGTTGCGCGACAAGATCGCCCATTATGTGATCCATGAATGCGGCCTTACGCCAGAGGAGGTCGCCTCGATACGCGGCATCCTGGAACGCGACTCCGCGAATGATTATCCGGTTCGGCCGGTGGAGATGACGGAAGTCTCGTTCACGGGCGGTTTCTGGCGTCCGCGCCTGGAGACGAACCGGCTCGTGACGGTGAAGACCGACTTCGAGAAGTGCGAACTCGCGCGCATCCCCAACTTCGAGGCCGCCGCCAGGCGGGAGTGGGGAACGTTCAAGGGGATTCCGTTCGACGATTCAGACGTATACAAGGTGATAGAGGGCGCCGCGTACACGCTCGCCACCCACCCCGACCCCGCGCTTGAGAAATATCTGGACCGTCTCATCGCGCAGATCGCCAAGGCGCAGGAGCCCGATGGATACCTATACACCGCGCGCACGCTCCACTTCAACTACGGGGTCAAGAACGGCAAGATGCAGTACGGCAGGATGGGGCCCACCCGCTGGAGCGACTGTGGCGCCAGCCACGAGCTCTACAACGTGGGCCACATGTACGAGGCGGCGGTCGCGTATCTGCAGGCCACCGGCAAGCGCAATCTTCTCGATGTGGCAATCAGGAGCGCCGATCTCGTGGACCGCACGTTCGGGTTCGGTCCCACGCAGATCAAGGAGGCGCCGGGACACGAGGAGATCGAGCTGGCCCTATGCAAGCTCTACCGCGTCACCGGCGAAAGGCGGTATCTCGCGCTCGCCAAGACGTTCCTCGACATGCGCGGGCGGAAGGACCTGCGCGCCACGTGGAACGCCAGCCTCCAGGACCACCTGCCGGTGGTGGAGCAGCGCGAGGCGATAGGCCACGCCGTGCGCGCAGGCTACCTCTACTGCGGCATGGCAGATGTCGCGGCGCTCGCGGGCGACAGGTCGTACCTTACGGCCATCGATGCCATCTGGGAGAACGTCGTCGGCAGGAAGCTGCATCTCAACGGCGGCATCGGCGCGCACAGGAGGGTGAGCTACGCCGACAAGAGGCTCGGCTCGGCCGGCGAGGCGTTCGGCGACGACTACGACCTTCCCAACGAGGACGCCTATCTCGAGACGTGCGCCGCGATAGCGAACGCGCTCTGGAACGAGCGCATGTTCCTCATGCAT
>JAFXTB010000073.1 GCA_017525225.1 Kiritimatiellia bacterium | reverse complement strand
CCCCTCTCCTGCGCCTCCTTGAGGAAGTCGAAGCTCTGCACCCAGTCCTTCGCCTGGTACGTCCAGCTGCCGATGGCCTTGACCTGCTTGTTGCACATGTCGAGGTGCGGGCTGTACGTGGTATCGCCGTTGTTGGTGAAGAACCCAAGCTCGCAGAAGCTGCCGCCGCGGCGGACGTACTTCCACGCGCGCGTCGCCGCCTTGGGCGAGCCCGTGCACTGGAACACCATCTCGGCACCCTCGCCGCCAGTGATCTTCTGCACCTGCTCCACGGCGTCGGCGTCCATGCCGTTGACCGCGTAGCGCGCGCCAAGGCGCTTGGCGAACTCGAGACGGTTCGCGTCGCCATCGCAGGCGATGATGTTCCTGACGCCCAGGCAGCGCACCATCGTCAGCAGCAGTAGGCCGATCGGGCCGCAGCCCTGCACGAGCACGTAGCTGTTGAACTTGAAGTCGAAGATCTGCTTCGCCTGTTCGACGGCATGCACGATCACCGCCGCCGGCTCGATGAGGATCCTGAGGTCGCGATCCATGTCGCTCACGTTGAAGACGACACCGCCCGCGTTGACCTTCATGTACTCGCCGAACCAGCCGTTGAAGCAGTGGTCCATGCCGGGCAGAAGCCCGAAGATCTCGCCGCCGTTGCAGAGCTCCTGGATCTCGGGGTGGTACTTGCAGGTGTCGCAGACGCCGCAGGGCTTGAGGCCCGTGACGATCTTGTCGCCCACCTTGAGCGGCTTGCCCGTGAAGTCCTTCGTCACGTTCTTTCCGAGCTTCACCACCTCGCCCGTTCCTTCGTGGCCGAGCTGCACGGGGCAGAATCCAAAGGGATCGCCCTTGTACTCGTGCACATCGGTGCCGCAGATGCCGCACCCCTCCACCTTCACCAGGATCTCGTCGTCGCCGATCTCGGGAATCGGGAGTTCGTGAACCACCATTTTACGCGGCGCCTCCAGCACGGAAACCTTCGCCGTTTTCGGAATGTCTGCCATTTCTCGCTACCTCCAATGAATTGTGACGGCACCGGCCCTTTCCGGCACCTGCGAGTAGGTTAGCAGAAACGCGGCCGCGAATCAAGCGGAATCAAGCGGTTTCTGGTTTTTTGCCCGCTTGACACCGCATGCGCCGTTGGGTATAATCCACGCATGAATTCCAAGCGGGAGAGCTCAGATCGTCCGCGCCTGCGTACGCTGGCGCGGCTTGCCTTCGAGTTCTTCAAGATATCGCTCTTCGTGGTGGGCGGAGGCTACGCCATCCTCGCCGTGGCCGACCGCGTGTTCTCGGAGAAGCTGGGCTGGACGAGGCCCGGCGAGCTTGTCGAGGAGCTGCCGGTGATACAGATGATCCCAGGCCTTATCGCCGGCAACACCGCGATATACGTGGGACACAAGATGGCCGGCCGGCTCGGCGCAGCGGTGGCGCTGGTGGCCGTGGCGCTGCCGTCGTTCGCGATCTTCCTCGCCGTCACCTGCGGATTCGCCCGGCTTCCGATCGGCAACCCGTGGGTCGAGGGGGCGCTGCTCGGCGCCCGCGCCGCCATCGCCGGCATCCTCGCCGGCACCGTGTGGAAGGCGTGGCGCAAGAATGTATCCGGCATGTACGGCCCCATGGCCGCCTGCGCCGCCGCCACTGCCATCATAGCCTTCAGGATCAACCCCGCCCTGGTACTGCTCGTGGCCATGCTGTTCGGCCTCGCGCGCGAGCTCGGCGGACGCACCTGCCTTTCGATCAGCGCGATCCCCCTCGTGTTCCTCAAGTACGGCCTGCTGTCGTTCGGCGGCGGATTCGTGCTGGTGCCGCTGTACATGGACGAGTTCGTGGGACCGTCCGCTCCGCTGCTGCAGATTTCTGCCGAGGAGTTCTCGAACGTGATGGCGCTCACCCAGATGACGCCCGGACCCATCAGCATCAATGCCGCCACTTTCTTCGGCTACCGGCTCGGCGGCGTGTGCGGGTCCGCGCTTGCCACGGCATGCCTGCTGCTGCCCTCGTGGTTCCTGCTGGTATGGGCGCTCGAATCGCTTGAACGCTGGAAGGCCAACCGGGTCGTGCGAGGCGTGCTGGACGGCGTGCGCCCGGCCACGGTGGGGCTTCTGCTCTCCGCCGCCTACGCCTTCATCCGCATGGGCGTATGGCGCACGGCTCCCAGCGGAATGTCGTTCAGCCCCGTAGGCTGCGCGCTATCCATTGCCGCCGCCGCGGTGTTCCTGCGTACGCGCCTCGCACCCGCCGGGCTCATCTTCGCCTGCGCGGCCGTCGGCGCCGCCTCGCAGGCGTTTCAACCTTGACGCGGCGCGCCATCGGCCACGACCTCGTCCCAGAGCGCGTCAAGCCGCTTCGGACTCGCCGGCGCCGCCGTATGAAGCTCCTGCGCGAAAAGCGAGATGCGGTATTCCTCCAGCAGCCAGCGGTAGTCCACCAGCCGATCTACGTCCACCGGACCCTTCACCTTGCCGGTGGCAGCCTCCACATACCGCTGCCAGTATGGCGCGAACTGGACCTCTTTGCGCATGTCCGACGCCGGATTGTTGCGCGCACGCTCCAGGCGGACCTCCAACCCCTTGAGATAGCGGGCCAGGTGGCGCAGCCGCGCGAGAGGCACATAGCGCGGGAATCCCCGGCAGACGAGCCATGTGAGTTGCGTTGATGCGGCCTCGGCCGTCTCGACCGGAATGCGCCCGTCGGTCTCGATGCGGGCGAATATCTCCGCAGCCGCCGAAAACGCCGATGAAACGAGACTGGACATCTCGCACTGCGTCTCCACCAGCACGTTACGCCCTTCCTCAAGCCTTCGTGCAAGCTCGTCCGCATCGCGTACCGGTGGACGCCCCCGTACGAACGTCTCCCTGACCGCTCCGGCGAGGATGTCCTCCGCCACGCGCTCGGGCGGGTAGTCCATTTCCGCGAGATGGCGGGCCGCCGCAACGGAAAGATCCTTCTTGCGGAATGGCATGCGGGCCCTGCCACCCAGCGCAAGCAGGCAGAGACGCGTGACGCCGGCGGCATGCACCCGCTCCGCCGTCGCACGGTCGGCATAGTGCCGCACCGTCACGCCGTCGCCTTCGTCATGCAGCGCCGGATAATGCTCCAGCCGCCAGCCGGCCTGCCCGCCAACGGTCCTTTCGGCAAGTTCACCGAAGTCCCAGACGGTGTGCTTCACCTCGGAATCGGCCGCCGATGGTGCGGTTGCGGAAATGCCCGCGAGCGCAAGGGCCTCGGAGACGTCGCGCGTTTCGGCAATCACCTTCCCGGTGGCGTCGTCGCGGATCCTGAATCGCACGCACAGGTGCGACGGGATGCGCTGGCCGTCCCAGGCATCCCGCGCTATGCCGATGCCCCACTGCTCGTAGACGGTATGGCGCACGGCATCCGCAAGCGGTTCCTCGCCGGGCTTGAGATGCAGCATGAGCCCAGCCACGGTGTCGGCAAGCGGCGACAACATCCTGCGCTGGGCGGAAGGCAGCACGGAGAGCATCCAGAGCAGCTTCTCGGGCAACGCCCCAGGCACGAGCCAGTCGGCACGCCAGAGACGCAGCGCGGAGGCGTCCGATTTGCGCAGCGTGCAGGTGATGCCGTCCGTGTCGGGATCGTCGGGCGTGTGGCGGTAGGTCAGCGACATCCTGGCCTGGCCGATGCGGATCGTCTCTGGGAACGCCGTGGAGGACGCCGTGGCCTGCGGCCACCAGTCGGCCTTGCGCAGACGAAAGCGGGGCGGCATTTCGGCATGGAGCCACTTGCGCAGCGCCGGCACCGAGGATACATCCGGCGGCACGATGGCATCAAAGTGCGCGAAGAGTCTGTCTTCATCGAATAGTTCGGGGCGGCGCGTCTTCTCGGCGAGGCGGCGCAGGGCGTCGAGCAGGGCGTTGTTGTCGCGTACCGGCGCCGGCGGATGAGGGATGGCGCCATCGATGAGTCCGCGGCGGATGAATATCTCGCGCGCCTGCACGGGATCGAAACGGCTGAAGTCGCACCTGCGGGCGGGCACGATGACAAGCCCATGCAGCGTCACCTGCTCGGTCGCGCGCACGAAGCCCGTAGCCGGATCCCATTCCGGCGAGTGGCAGTGGTGGCGGCAGAGCGCGCCCGCCACAGGCTCTATCCACCGCTGGTCGATGGCGGCCGCGTTGCGCGCAAAAAGGCGCGATGTATCCACAAGCTCGCCCGCCATCACCCAATCTCGCGACGCTTTCGCGCGTTCATGGGAGGTCCGCGCCTCGCCGCGGACGGGCTTCGCAAGGACCGACGATGGATGCAGGGCGAAGCGGAGGCCGTGCGCACCACGGTAGTCGTGCTCTTCAGGATCGAACATGCCGATGCGGCCGAGCAGACCTGCGAGCAGCGAGCGATGGAGCGCATCCGGACCGCCGTTGTCGTTCTGCACATCAAGCCCAAGCCTGCCGCAGAGCTTCTCCAGCTGGTGCGTGAGCTCGCGCCATTCACGCATCTTGGGATAGGAGAGGTACGTCTTCTTCGCGAGCGCACGGGCCTTCGACTGCGACAGTCCGTCCGTTTCGGCGTTCCACCAGCGCCAGAGGCTGAGCGTGCCGAGGAAGTCCGAGCCGGGCACACGGAAACGGGCATGGGCCTGGACCGCCTTTTCCCGTTCGTCCACAGGCCGCCGCCTGGGATCGTCGCAGGAAAGCGCGGCGACCACGGGCAGGGCGGACGGCAGCGTGGCGGATTCCGATGCCGCCAGCAGCATCCGCGCCAGGCGCGGCTCCACAGGTATACGCGCGAGCTTGCGCCCGACCGGCGTGAGCGCCGGTTCCCCCGAGGCGTCGTGACAGACCGCTCCAAGCTCGATGAGTTCACGGAAGCCCTCTCGCACCATGGTCGGCTTTGGTGGGTCTATGAACGGGAACGCCGCGATATCGCCAAGGCGCAGATCGAGCATGGTCAGTATTACCCCGGCGAGAGAGGAACGCAGCACCTCGGGCGGCGTGTAGGCATCGCGCCTTCGGAAATCCTCCTCCGAGTAGAGACGGAGGCACACGCCCGGACCAAGACGTCCGCAGCGGCCGGCGCGCTGCCGGGCGGAAGCCTGGGAGACCGGCTCTATCTGCAGACGCTGCACCTGCGTGCGATGGATGTAGCGAGGAATGCGGGCAAGCCCGGAATCGATGACGAACCGGATGCCTGGGATGGTTACGGAGGTCTCGGCGACATTGGTTGCAAGCACGATGCGCCGACGCTGGGAAAGATTGAACGCGCGCTGTTGTTCGCTTGCGGGCAGCGATGCAAGAAGCGGTATGATGTCATCCCCGGGTTGCGTGCGCGCAAGCCGCTCTGCCGTCTCGCGGATGTCGCGTTCGCCGGGAAGAAACACAAGGATGTCGCCCTCAGAAGGCAGTTCGCGCACGGCGGCGGCGACTTCGCGCGGAAGGTCGAGCTCCTCGTCCGCGGGCGGTGGACGATAGAGGATGTCCACTGGGAAGAGCCGACCGGGAACCGTCACGGCGGGCGCGTTGAAGAACGCCGCGAAGCGGTCCACGTCCAGCGTTGCGGAGGATACCACCACCTTCAGGTCGTGCCGACGCGCAAGGATGCGCTTTACGATCCCCAGCAGGAAATCTACGTTGAGCGAACGCTCATGGGCCTCGTCGATGATGATGGCGTCGTATGCCCTGAGCTGCGGGTCGTGGCGCGTCTCGGCGAGCAGCACGCCGTCGGTCATGAACTCGATGCGCGTCTCATCCGATGTCCGTCGTCCGTAGCGATGCCGGAATCCCACGATGCCGCCCACGGGCGCCTTCAGCTCGGCGGCGACGCGCTCGGCCATGGTTACGGCGGCAAGGCGGCGCGGCTGCGTGCAGGCGATGCGGCGACCCTTCGCGCCGTGGCCGAGTTCCAGCAGCATCTTCGGCAGCTGGGTTGTCTTGCCGGAGCCGGTATCGCCGCAGACCACGACCGCCGGATTGCCTCGTATCGCGGAGAGGATCTCCTCGCGATGCGCGCAGATCGGCAGCTCAGGTGGATAGGCGAAAGCGTCTGGCATTTTATCCCTCTATTCACTATTCACTAACCACTTGTCAAATGTTGCCAATATCCAATGTTGCCATTCCCAAAACCAAATTCCAATTGGAACTGGCAACATTGGAACTGGCAACATTTCCACATTGGCAACATTCTCCAAACCACTAACCACTAATCACTAACCACTAGCCACTAATCACTAACCACTAACCACTAGCCACTAACGACTAACGACTAGCGACTAACGACTTCATACTGGCGTACCCTGAGTCGTGCACCAAGGCGCTCGGCTATTGCGCGGCACCGGGCCTGCCCTTCCAGACTGGTCACGGGCTCGCCCACGACAGTCAGTACCACCTCCGGCACGAACGCCACCGCCTCGCCGGCGAACTTGAGAAGCGCTGGATACGCCGCCGCCCCGAACTTCGGCCTGCACATGGATTCATACTGTGTGGCATCGTCGGAATTGAGGCTGATCGAAAGACAATCCACTTTCCCCTTGAACAGCGGTGCGGTGGATCTGCCGTTTATGAGATCGCAAAGCCCATTCGTGTTCACCCGGATGCGGAGTTCCGGATCGCGCCGCTTCAGATGCTCGGCGGCGGCCAGCAGAACGTCCAGACGCTCCGTAGGCTCCCCGTATCCGCAGAACACAACCTCGCGAAAACGCGCATAGTCCCAGCTGTCGAGACTTGCCTTTACTTCCTCCAGCGTCGGTTCGCGCTCAAGCCACAGCGAACCGGAGCCGCCCACCCCATCGCCGTTGTTGCGAAGGCAGAATGTGCAGGCACAGGGACACCTGTTCGTAAGGTTCACGTATACGGCACTCTTGATCTGGTATGTGATCGTCATGCGCATAATTATAGCACATGGCTGGAGCGGTGTGAACCAAGAACCTCAGAACCTCCCGCCGTTCACCACCAAGTCATCTGCAGAGTGTCTTTAGAGCGCCTTTTCTATTTGACAGCCAGGTCATCCCCTTGTCTATCCCACATCCCGCTTCCTCGCCATTCTCCGCCACCACAGTGATTTCATACTCACCGTAATCTCATTCTCGTACTTCTCCTTCCATCCAGCAAGCATGTTGGCGTCTTCCACCCGATCCGGGTCCGTCAGCGCGTCCAGTCGCTCCATCAGCGCGGTCGGGGTCCCCCTCACGCCCTTCACCACCTCCAGCCACACGGCCCTCGCCCTCACCACTGCCAGGTCAGGCGTACCCGCCACCACCGTGCGCTCGGCCGCCACGCGTTCGGTCGCAAGTACCGCAGCGGCGGGCACGGGATCGGCCAAGCCCACCACCTGCCGCAGTCTCTTCGCCATCGCCTTGTAGCGCATCACGGTCGTGTAGCGCAGATGGAGGGCGGGGATGTTCTCATGCAGCCACGCCTTCACCCCGCCGCGCCGCCCAACTATCTCGCCTGTCTCGTCGCGTAGCAGGGAGTTGTCCACATAGCACTCCAGGTCGTGGACCATGCTCCCGAACCGAACGGCCGCCTCGTGTGACTCGCGCCGCCGAGTCCAGGCATCCAGGATCTCCTCGCGCGTCGGGCAGGGATTCGTGGTGCGCCGTCCGCCCACGCGCCGGCGTTCGGCCGCAAGCACCTGCCGTCGGGCTCTCTCGTTCTCGTAGTACAGCGGCCGTCTGAGTCGGCCCCGTAGACGGTCCACGCGCCTCGTCGCATCCCCGCGCATCCACCTGGCGAGTGCGAGTAACGTCAGGACATCGCCGTCCGCCCAGCGCACCATCTCACCCACAGACCATCCCTCGCGCCGCCAGACGGTCGCAAGGCCCTCGGTGGCCTCACAGAGGTCGCCAAAGGCCCGTGCCCGCGCCTCGCGCCGCCTCGCGCGGTTCGCAAGCCGCCTCTCGTGCGCCTCGATGACCGCACGCTCCACCGGCTCGTACTTCGCCAGCCAAGCCGACAGCTCACCCGCCGCCAGCCTGGCTGACTGTCGCCTGCCACCGGGGCCACTGCCTGTATCATCATGGGTACAACGGTACTCGTCGGCCATGGCAAGGACCTCCTCGGAAACACCTGGTTTTCGCTTCATGGCGTGATGATACCAAAGCGGCGGAGCGATGGCAAGCAGAAAATGAGATTACGGTTAGTATGAAATCTCATGGCGGAAAGACGTGGTCAGAAATCAAGGCCCTAGCGTGGGAGTATCATGGTTCTGGCATGATGGCTCTAACTTTCGCTGCTTGTACCCGCTGCTTGTACCCTCAAGCCCTCACCACATTCTCAGCCTTCACAACAAAGGTTGGCGGCTAGTGGTTAGTGGCTAGGGCGGTGGTTGGCTTTGCGGTAGCGGGCTATGAGCGCGTTGGTGGAAGGATCGTGACGGGGTGCGGGCGCTTTCTCAGCCGTGAGATCGCTAAGAACGCTCTTTGCCAGCGCCTTGCCAAGCTGCACGCCCCACTGGTCGAAGGAGTAGATGTTCCAGATCACGCCCTGCACGAACACCTTGTGCTCGTAGAGCGCGATCAGCGCACCGAGGGTCTCCGGCGTGAGCTTGTCGGCAAGGAGCGTGTTCGTGGGCCGGTTGCCTTCGAAGGTCTTGAACGGCACTAGCTCCTCAGGGTCGCCTTCGGCGCGACACTGCGCGGCGGTCTTGCCGAATGCGAGCGCCTCGGTCTGCGCAAAGAAGTTCGCCATGAGCTTGTCGTGGTGGTCGCCGATAGGATTGTGCGACCTACAGAACCCTATGAAGTCGCATGGGATGAGGTGGGTACCCTGGTGGATGAGCTGGTAGAAGCTATGCTGCCCGTTGGTACCTGGTTCGCCCCATTCGATCGGGCCGGTGGAGTATGTCACGCGCCGGCCGTCGCGGTCGACGCTCTTGCCGTTCGATTCCATGTCCATCTGCTGCAGATAGGCAGGGAAGCGGCTGAGGTACTGGTCGTAGGGAAGTACCGCGTAGGACTCCGCGCCGTAGGCATTCGCATAGAGGATGCCCATGAGCGCCAGCACCACGGGCAGGTTGCGGTCGAGGCGGGCCGTGCGGAAGTGGCGGTCCATCTTCCAGTAGCCCTTGAGGAAGCGGCGGAAGTTGCGTGGTCCGATGAAAAGCATCAGCGAAAGGCCGATTGCGGATGGCAGCGAATAGCGCCCGCCGACCCAGTCCCAGAAGCCGAACATGTTCCCCGGGTCGATGCCGAACTTCGCCACCTCGTCGGCGTTGGTGGAGAGCGCCGCGAAGTGCCGCGACACGACATCGGCGGCATTGGCGGCGGGTATGCGTTCCAGCAGCCATGCGCGCGCGGAGTGGGCGTTGGTCATCGTCTCCTGCGTAGTGAAGGTCTTGGAGGCGACGATGAAGAGGGTCTGCTCGGCCTTGACCTCGCGCAGCGTCTCGGCGAGGTGCGTGGCATCCACGTTCGAGACGAAGAAGCAGCGGATGGATCGCCGGCCGAACGGCGCGAGCGCGATATTGGCCATGGCGGGACCGAGGTCGCTGCCGCCGATGCCGATGTTGACGACGTAGCGGATGCGGCGGCCAGTGAAGCCACGGTGCGCGCCGCTGCGCACCCGTTCGGCAAACGCCTCCATGCGCTCAAGCGTCTGGCGCACGCCAGGCATGACATCGTGGCCGTCCACCAGCACCTTCGCGGCGGGATCGCAGTTACGCAGGGCGGTATGCAGCACGGCGCGGTTCTCGGTGCGGTTGATCTTCTCGCCGGTGAACATGCGCTCTATCTCCGCCTTCAGGCCGGAGGCCTCCGCGAGATTGAGCAGCGCCCGCCATGTACGGGCGTCGAAGCGGTTCTTGGACCAATCGAGCGTCCAGCCTGCGGCCGATGCCGTGTAGCGTGCCGCACGGGTGGGGTCGGCCGCAAAGAGGTCTCCGATCGTCTTTCCCTTCGAGGCAGCCACGGCGGCCTCGACTTTTTTCCATGCTGGGTTGTTCATAGGGCGTTTTTATTGACTAGTTATTGGCTTCGTTGTTGTGAAGGTGATGAGGGTTGTGAAGGTGGTAAGGGTGGTGAGGGTTGAGTGGTTAGTGGCTAGTGGTTAGTTGTTAGTCGTTAGTCGTTGGTCGTTAGTGGGTTACAGATCCTTCACGGTGATTTTGCCAACGGGATAGACGCGATCGATGCCGCCAGGGAGCGGGAGGGCGATCTCTGGACGCCCATCGCGCCGGCCGACGGAGACGGCGAGCGTGTAGACTCCTGGCTTCAACAGCTCCACCTTCTCGCCTGGATTGTTGCGGTTCTCCCGGATGCACCAGTTGAGGATGGCGTCCATGCCATTGTTGGGCACAGGGGCAGTGAAGCCGAAGGTGCAGGGCGACGAGACCGTGAGCGGCTTTTCGACGCCGTCCCATTTCGGCTCGAGCGACCGGAAGCCGAACTTCGGATCGACGACCCGCCAGCATACGACGCCCTTGTCGTTGAGAAGGTTCCAGGTGAGCGAGGCGTTGGCGTACTGCGGGGCCACGCCAACATTGACCCAGGTGGATTTCACCGTCACCGGCTCGGAGACCTTCACGGAGTCGGGGTATTCCACGCGACGCAGCTCGAAGCGGTAGCCCATGCGGTTCGCGGTATCCTTCCAGACATGGTGGTTCTTCTCCCAGTAGAGGTCGGGGAAGCCATGGATGGAAAGGTAGCTTGCGTGATACTGCTCCAGGCAGAGCTTGAGCTTGAGCGGATCCCAGATCCCCTTCTCAAGACGCTTGGAGATGTGTCCTGTCTCGATCACGACGGGTGTCTCCTGTGCGAAGCGGCGTCCGAAGTGGTCACTGGCCCAGTGGTTCGGAGGCGGCGAACACATGATGGAATCGTCACGAAGGCCGATGCCGAGCGAACGGCAGTATTCGAAGATGGGGTGGTCGGCGATCTTCTTGCCTGTCTTGGGATCCTTCATCCAACCACCGCCGCCGATGTCGTCGGAGACGACAAGGTAGGTGTTGGGGAGGTTGCGGCGAAGAAGATCGATGTGGAGCTTGCACAGGCGCATGTATTCTGCGAATTTGGCCTTGTCGGTGAACATGGCACCCTTGATCGGGTTGAGTATCTTGCTATGCCCCTCGCCGAACAATCCGAACGAGCCGAGATCGACGAAGGCGACATCCGGGTTACCGTCGTAGCGCGCGGCAAACGCCTTGTAGAACTGCTCGAGCTTGGCGAGGAACACGGGGTCATCCCAGTTCGGCTCGAAAAGCATCCGTTTCCTGCCGGAGTCGTTTCTGCCGTATTCATAGGTGGTTCCCTTGATACCGGCATCGCGGGCCCATTGCGGCGTAGAGTCCATCGTATGGTCGAGGCACGAGATGCGGAAGGCCATCTTCTTGCCGGCCTTGAGCCAGGGGGCTGACTTGGAGTCGAGAAGATCCCAGCGGTACACGCCCTCCTGCGGCTCGAGGTAGGTCCACGGCAGACGCATGTAGATCACGGTGGTGCCGGGCATCCATTCGAGCGTATCGCCCGGCTCCTGCTGCGCACCGTACGCCCAGATGCGGCTGGAGTAGTAGAAATGCACGAATCCCATGCCGGGGTTCGAGAGAATCTCGTCGGTGGCCTTTGGCTCGACGACGGCAGCGAGAAGGGACAAGGGGAGGAACAAGAGGGGCAATTTATTCATAGGTCGTTAGTCGTTAGTCGCTAGTCGCTAGTGGTTAGTCGCTAGTGGTTAGTGATTAGTGATTAGTGGTTAGTCGTTAGTCGTTAGTGGCTAGTGGTTAGTGGTTGGTGGTTGGACGGTTAGCCAGCCGATGGGGTAGCGGCGAGAGTTGGAGGGGCCGGAAATGGGCAGGGCGATCTGCGGAGTGCCGGCGCGCGTGCCCACCGACAGGCAAAGCATGTAACTGCCGGGCTTTAGCAGCACCGACTCCGTCTCCTGCGCGAAGCCGCGCTTACGGGCGAGAAGCAACAGATGGTCGTTCGCCGCCGGTATCGGCGCGGAGTAGCCGAAGCGGCAGACGCTACGTACTTTCACTGGATGCTCCTTGCCCCCGATGGTAGGCTCGAGGCTGCGGAAGTCGAAGGAGGGATCGGTCCAGCTCCAGACGATGGCACCGAGACCATCCGTGAGCGACCAGGTGAGAGCGGTCGGCACGGTGCGCTGGGCGGTGCCGGAGTTTACCCAGGTGGAGGAGATCTCCACCGGCGTGTTGAACGCGACCGTCTCCGGGTACGAGATCTCGCGCGGCTCGAACCGGTATCCTACGCGCCGGGCGAGGATGCGGTAGTCTTCGAAATTGTGGGCGACCACCTCTTCCGGGAAGCCATGTATGGAGAAGTAGCTTGCGCGGTACGCCTCGGCGCAGTCGACAAGCATGCCGTAGCGCCATTCAGGATCGGTGCGGCCGCAGTAGTGGCCGGTCTCCACCACGACGGGGAGGGTCGGCGCGAAGAGACGGGCCCAACCATCGTGCCGCCAAGGCGTCTTCGGGCCGCAGCAGAAGATGGAGTCGTCGCGGTATCCGATGCCGTTCTCGCGCGCATACTTCATCATCTTCGCATCGGGCGCGGGATTTGCGGCGCCGGAGATGTCGTCGGAGATAACGAGGTAGGTACGCGGCATCAAGCGCTTCCACAGATCCATGTGGATGCGCGACATGCGGTCGGTCTCGTCCTGTTTGAGCTTGACGGTATAGCCGGTGTGGCCTTCGCCATACATGCCGAACGAACCGATATCGACAAACGCCACGGTAGGGTCGCCATCGTAGCGGGCGGCGAAGGCGCGGATGAAGTTCTCGAGCTTGGCGAGGAACACGGGATCGTCGAAGACAGGCTCCCAGCGCATCTCGCCTGCGGTGAACGCGGTAACGCCGGAGCGGCGGTACAGAAACTCCGTGTATTTCGCGCCTGCCTTGCGAACCCACTCCGGCGTGGCGTTGGCCGTCTGGTTCGAGCATATCACGCGGAAGGCGATCTTCTTACCCTTCGCGATCCAGTTCTGCGCCACGTAATCAAGGATGTCCCAGCGGAACTGGCCCTCCTCCGGTTCGAGATCGCTCCACAGGAGCCGGAGGTATACGACCGTGGTTCCGGGCAGGGATTCAAGCGTATCGCCGGGCGCAAGCCGCGACCCGTACGCCCAGAGCCGATTGGCGTAGTGGTAGAACACGAGGCCCATGTCAGGATTTTCCAGCACTGCATCGTTGATGACCGGCCTTACCGTCGCGGCGGCGCATGTGAAGGACAAGGTGAGGAACAAGAGAGGCAATTTATTCATAGGTTGTGAAGGTTGTGAGGGTTGTGAAGGTTGAGTGGTTAGTGGTTAGTGGCTAGTGGTTAGTCGTTAGTCGCTAGTGGTTGGTGGTTAGTGGCTAGTGGCTAGTGGCTAGTGGCTAGATCGCTGCCTGCGCCGCGCACGGGAATGTAGATGGGGATAATTTGGAGAATGTTGCCAATGTGGAAATGTTGCCAGTTCCAATTGGAATTGGGTTTTGGGAATGGCAACATTGGATATTGGCAACATTTGATCAAGTTAGTTAGTCGCTAGCCCGCCGCCCGCGCTGCGCACAGGAATGTAAATGAGGATAACATGGTATTGTTCACAAATGGCAATTGCCACAATTGTTCACAAATGACAAATGGCAATTTGTATTGGTGGCATTGATGGCATTTGT
>JAFXTB010000072.1 GCA_017525225.1 Kiritimatiellia bacterium | reverse complement strand
TCCTCACCTCAGATGGGAATCCGTTCCAAAGTCGGCAAACGGGCACGGGCGAGTTAGCCCGTGCGCCAAAGGCAAGTTGTTTCAAATAGTTGTTTCCAAACATCAGAAGGCTCTGCGGTGAATTACGCAGATGCGCCCGGGATTTCTGTCTACTTGTCACCACTGCTGAAATCATGTATAATGGCGGCCATGAAGACAAGATTCAAGATGGCTAGGGGTTCCATGGGATTGCGGCGTGCATTTTCAATCGCACTCGCGCTGCTTGCCGCAGCGGGCGCGCATGGAGTCGTGGCCGGGACGGACGTTGCGGTGTCCGACAGCGGCTATGCGGTCATGAGGATGGACGCAGATTCACAGGTTGCGTCGATCAAGGAGAAGGGGACGGGGCGCGAACTTGTGGCAAGGCCCGCGCCATTCTTCCATGCGACGTTCAAGGATGGCGCCAAGGTATCCTCCTGCGGGTTGCGTCGTACGGGCGACGGGCTCTACGAGGCGTGTTTCAAGGGACGTAACGGCGGCGTGACCTTCACGTTGGCGCCGTTCTTCGGAGGATGGACGTTTCGTATCGTGAAGGTTTCCCTGGATGGCTTGTCCAAGCTCCGGGCGGGGTGCCTGGTGCCTGCATGCGCACAGTATACCGGATATCTCGCCAACATCGCGTCGGACGACAGGTCGGGCCTGTGCATGCGCGGCTATTCCATCTCGGCCAAGAATATCTGCATGGCATCGTGCCTCGGGGTGGACTTTTCCGCCGTGGACGGCATCGAAGGGCAGAGCTTCGGCCTTGCCGCGGGGCCACGCGGCGACCTGCAGGGTATGTTGCGCGCCATGACGTTCGAGGCGGGCGTGCCGCGTTCCGCCAGCGGCGGCGCCTGGTCGCTCGGCGCCGAGGACAACCGCAGCTCGTATCTCATAGCCGACGGCGTGAAGGCCGCCAACGTGGATGAATGGATATCGATCCTCCGGCGCACCGGTATCGGCACCTTCCACATTCGTGGCTGGTGGGACTCTACGGGCTGGTACTCCGTTGATACCAACCGCTTCCCACGCGAGCTTGCCGACCTGCGCGACGCGTCCATGAAGGCTAAGGCCGCGGGTTTCCGCACCTCGTTCCATACGCTTACCGACTGCATCGCGCGCAACTCCCCGTGGATACCTACGCCAGCCGCCTCCAACCTGATAGTGTGCCACTCCTATACGCTCGCGCGCCCGATCCCCGCGGACGGCGACGTGTCCGAGATCTACGTGAACGAGAAGCCTGCATCCGACCACGGTTTCGACTTCGCCTTGTGGAGCCGCGGCAACACCATCCGCATCGGCACGGAGATGTTCCAGTACAAGGACATATCCTTCGAGCCGCCGTACCGGTTCACAGGCGTATCCCGCCGCGCCTTCGGCACGCCTGCTGAAGCCCATCCCGCAGGTGCGCGCGCGGACTATCTCTGGTGCTTCTTCGGCCACTTCCTGGGCGAACCGGGTACTCCGCTCACCGACGAACTTGCCGGACGCATCGCACGCATCTACCACGCCGGCGGATTCGACCAGATCTACTTCGACGGCGCAGACGGCCTCGGCCGATGGCCGACGAAGGTGAACGGGCTCTTGCGCCAGCTCTATTCGGCCCTCGCCACGAAGGGACATCCCCCGCACTACGAGGACAGCCTCTGGACCTCGGCCGCATGGTGGTTCCATTCGCGCATAGGCGCATGGGACTACACGCGCTGGTGGCCCAAGGCGTTCGTCGACCGCCATGTGCGCCTCGTCGTGGCGAAGGCCAGGCGCGACAACTTCATGGAGCCCAACATGGGATGGTGGCCGGTCATCACGGGCAGCGTCTACGATTTCGGCTACATGCGCGACGACGTGGAGTATTTCGGGGCGAAGACCGCCGGGCTGGATGCATCGTTCTCGATGGTGCTCCACGCAAGCATGGAAAAGCCGCTAACGATTGAACAGGTGCGCCAGGTCACCCAGCTTGGCTGGTACGAACGCCCTCGCTTCGCCCGCGCGTTCAGTCCTGAGGCCCTGCGGATGATGTCCGAGCAAGGACGCAACTTCCGCCTGCGCCAGGATGCCTCTGGACTCTGGACGCTCGCCGAGACAGAGGTCTTCGCGCACCGGATGGGTACGCCGAGCGACCGTTCTTGGCGTATCGAATCCAAGGGGGCCTGCAAGGCGGCTTTGCGCGTGCGCGCGCTCGACGCCGGCGCGCCGTATGATGGCGCTTCGGGATGCGTGGTGCTTGGCGCGGCGGACGCTCCGAAGCTCGCCGTGTCGAACGCGAAGGGTGTTGCCGCCAAGGTGGGCGCCGGTGATGGCGAACATGGACCCACACTCGTCCTTTCCGCCAGGAACATCGATGCACCGCGCAACGGGTCGTGGTCCGCCGCCGTGAAGACCTATCCGCGTCCGTTCCTCAATCTCGTCAAGGAGGCAGCCGGCGGGAAGGGGCAGCCCCTTGCGATCGGCGCATGGGTGAAGGGCGATGGATCGGGCGCCACGCTCAACATGCAGCTCTGCTCGCCCAGATCCGTGAACAGCGCGATCAGCGAACACTACGTTAAGCTCGACTTCACAGGCTGGCGCTACCACGTGTTCTCCATCTGGCGCGAACACGATGCGGGGGCGGCCGAGGAGTTCACGTGGCCGTACATGCCCGCCAACCAGGCGAACTACCCGATCTACGAGCGCCCGCTTGCGATTAACTCGGTGGAGAAGGCCGCTGTCTGGCTCAACGGCGTGAAGCCCGGCTGCACGGCCAGGGTGGAAGTCTCCGGCGTCAAGGTGATGCCTCTTGCGAAGTCGCCGCTCGCAAGGCCGGTCGTATCCCTGAACGGGAAGTCGTTCGCGCTGCCGTTCGACGTGAAGAACGACGAGTTCGCGGAACTCGAGGACGGGTTCTGGACGCTCTACGCGCTGAACGGCGAACCTTCCAGGCGGGTCAAGGCGGATGGCGCCGCGCCTGAACTCTCCGCCGGTGGAAACGAAGTCACGTTCGCGTCGGACAATGCCTCCGCCCGTGCCGAGATCACGGTGACAGGGCTTTCCGGAAAGCCGATGTCGGCCTTCAAGGCGGAATGGACCGACGAGACGCGGCGTGGCATGGCATACGAGGCGGCGTGGCCGGAGATGTGGTCGCCATCGCGTGGCCTGGGGGATATCCCGCCCGTGATGGTGCGTCCCGGCGAGAAGGCCCGCCTGGCGGTGGAGATCGTAGGTCCTGTGGACAGGCCCGTACTGACGCTTGGCGGCGAGAAGCGCGCGTTTCCCGTGTCGATCAACAAGTGGGAGGCCATACGGATGGACGATGGCGTCTGCTGGCGCGTGGTGAACATGGGCACCCATGTTGTGCGCGAAGAGGGCCGGTTTGAGAAGCCCCTGCCGCTTTTCTCTGGCAAGGTGTCGGTGGCGATGTCCTCGGCGGATGCCGCCACGGCGGCGGTGCAGATCCGCATCGTGAAGTGGTACGATGGACCTTCCTCCAACGATGTCTGCAGCACGCCGGATGGCAACCCCGCCTCGTGCGCGGAGGTTCGTGCGGTGGAGGGACGGGAACCCTCGCTGCTCCCCAACGGCAGGAAGTTCCGTCTTGTCTGGCATGACGAGTTCGACGGCGACAGGCTCGACGAATCCAAGTGGAGCTACCGCACCAACTTCTGGGGGCGGCGGGCGCACTGGTTCGCCACGCCCGAGGACAACGCGGTCGAGGTGAAGGATGGACTTTGCCGTCTCAAGCTCGTCAAAAGGCACGACGGACAGTTCGTCTCGCCGCAGTTACAGACGGGCGAGCTTATGTGGGACATCCCGCAAGAAAAGGAACCAAAGGGGTTCTGGCCGTTCCCCAAGCGGTCTAGGCCGAAGTTCATGCACCGTTACGGCTACTACGAATGCCGCTGCCGTCTGCAGAGAAAGCCGGGGTGGTGGTCGGCCTTCTGGATGCAGTCGCCAATGCAAGGCTGCTCGCTCGATCCCCGCCGCGCCGGCATCGAGCACGACATCATGGAGTCGTTCGAGCCTGGCCGCTACATCGTGCATGCGTTCCACTACAACGGATATGGAGCCGACTACCTGCGCTTCAACTCGCACCGCGCGCCATACACGCCGACACCGGAGGGGATAGACGGAAAATACATATTCCGGGCATCGACCGACGAGTTCCATGTCTTCGGGATGCTGTGGGAGCCCGATGGATACACATTCTTCGTCGATGGACGGCAAAGCGGCTTCAAGGTCGGCGGCGCGGAGGGCGAGGCGGTCTCGCAGACGGAGGAGTTCATCATCATCTCGACCGAGGCGAAGAACTACCGCAAGAACCGCATGACCGGCAAGGCCGCGCCGGAACTTGAGGCGACCGCCGCGGCTGGCGACGATTTCGCAGTGGACTACGTGCGCGTTTACGACATCTGCGACGCGGTGCTTCCATGTCCTCGCGTAACAGAACAAGGCAAGTGAGAGGCAAATAACCATGAAAGGGAAAACCATGTTTCCACTCTGTAGAAAGACAATGACAGTGGCGTTTGCCGCAATGGCGGCGGCGACTGCGATCGCGGAGGAGCGCACGCTTGCGCTCGACGAATATCGCGACAAGATGAAGGCCGCGTGGATCGGGCAGATGGTCGGCGTGTCGTGGGGGCAGCCCACTGAGTTCAAATGGAAGGATGAAATCATCCCCGCGACCAATGTGCCGACATGGAGGAGCGACTTCCCGCTGCGCATGGCGTATGGAAACGACGACCTATACGTGGAGATGACGTTCGTGAAGACCCTGGAGGACTATGGCCTCGATGCGCCCATCCGCCAGGCCGGTATCGATTTCGCGAACTCCGAATACAAGCTGTGGTGCGCCAACAAGGTCGGACGCGACAACCTGCGCCGGGGCATCGCGCCGCCCGACAGCTCGCACCCCAGGTACCACAATCGGTCGAACGACATCGACTACCAGATCGAGGCCGACTACGCCGGTATCATCGCGCCCGGCTGCCCGCAGGAGGTGATCCGCCTCGGCAACGTGTTCGGCAGGCTGATGAACTACGGCGACGGCGTGTGGGCCGGCCAGTTCGTCGGCGCCATGTACGCCGAGGCGTTCTTCACGGCGGATGTCAACGCGCTTCTCGACGCGGGCCTCGCGGCGATCCCCGCCGAGAGCGACTACGCGCAGATGGTGCGCAACGTGCGCCAATGGCACAGGGAGGAACCGAAGGACTGGACGAAATGCTGGGAGAAGGTGCGCGCCAAGTACTCGAAGAACTTCAACAGGGAGATGCGCGACTCGAACGGCGCCATCGACGTGCGCCTCAACGGCGCATGCATCGTGCTGGGGCTTCTCTACGGCGAGGGCGACCTCGACAAGTCGATGGTCATATCCATGCGCTGCGGATGGGATTCGGACTGCAACCCGTCGAACGTGGGCGGCATACTGATGACGTCCCGTGGGTTCAAGTCGCTCGACGCGAAGTATGTGGAGAAGATTGACTATGTACGCAAGTTCTCCTTCACGGCCTACGACCTGCCGACCCTCTTCGCAGTGTGCGAGAAGCTGGCGAGACAGGTCGTCGTGCGCAGCGGCGGTCGCGTGGAGACCGGCGCGGACGGCGTGGAGCGTTTCGTGATTCCCGCAAGGAAGCCTGTCCCCGATCCATTCATTCCCTCATGGAAGGCGCCGAGTCCCGAAGGCAGCCGATACACGTCCGAAGAGATGTCGCGGCAGAGGTTTGCCGTCGTGCTGCCGGATCCCGAAAAGCTTGACGACCCAGATCCGACGGTTCGCGTGCAGAAAACGCTCAATGAGCTCTTTCCTGGCTGGAAGACCTCGCGTAACGCCCCCGACATGAAGCCGGGATTTGTCCTGTACGACGCTTCCAACGGACGTCAGTTTGCCATGGTTCGTACCCATCCGCCGAAGAGAGGCGAGGCCGTGACGCTCTCACGCACGCTAAAGGTGCCCGATGGCAACCCAGTGCTCCACTTCGCGGTGGCGAATTCATCGGGCGGCGACTTCCGGCTCGTGGTACGGGTGGACGGAACGGACATTCTTTCGACCGTGGTGGACGACTCTTCCAAGAAGAGCCATTTGCGGATGTATGACATTTCGCTTCAGCCCTGGGCCGGACGCGAGGTGAAGGTGGAGCTGGCGAACGAGCCGACAGGATGGCTTAATGAAGCGGCGTGCTGGGGCGATCTTCGCATCACTGCAAACAACGGCCAGAGCGACTGACCTGCCGCAACTTTCCGGTTTAGGTTCTGCCGTAGGTTGAGGAGATGAGAATGAGATCAGCACTGGCACTATCTGTATTTGCGATCCTTGTCGGCACCCATGCCGCAACCGCGGACTTCGATTCGTTCGTACGCCCTGCGAAGGAGCATTATCCCGAGACGTGGTTCCACATCATCGGCGGGAATGCCTCCAAGGAAGGGTTGACCGAAGACATTGAGGCAATAGCCAAGGCGCGAATATCGGGGATACATTTCTTCCATGGGCAGTTCGGCGGCGAATGGCCCGGCGTAAAGCGCCAGATTCCGTGCCTTAGCGGCGAATGGGCTTCCCTTGTCGCGCACGTGGCGGATGAATGTTCGAGGCAGGGGCTGATGTTCAAGCTGCAGAACTGTCCCGGCTGGTCGATGAGCGGGGGACCGTGGATAAAGCCTGCCGACGCCATGCGCAGGCTGGTGTACGGACGACTTGACATGGCGGTCGGTTCGGATGGCGCGGTAGGCGTGTCGCTTCCACGTGCGGAGTGCATCCGCTACGGCAAGTGCAAGAGCGATGAAGATGCCGACTATCGCGACATCTGTGTCCTCGCGTTTCCGACGCCGGAAGGGGATGGAGGCGGCGCGAAGGGGGTGTTGAGTCCCACCTCCGTCGCGACGAACGGAGACGTGCTCGTCTATTCGTTTGCAGAGTCTGTCACGGTTCGGACGGTCGAAGTGCCGCCCTTCGGTGATCTCGACTTCAAGAACATCTATGTGCCGAAGATGCACCTCATGGTGGAGGCGGCGCAGGCGGACGGATCATGGCGCAAGGTGGCGGACGAGGACTATCCGCAGTCGAACTGGATGTACGGATGGAAGGAAGCACCTTGGTTTTCCATCGCCTGTGACGAAATGACCGCCTCGCGCTGGCGTGTGACAGTACGGAAGCGAGCCACCACGAAAATTCCGGCCGTGCGGTTTCTTTCGGCTGCACATCCCGACAACTGGGAATCGCTTGCGGGATGGACGTATCGCGGACTCGTGGAACGCCGTCCGCCTGTGCAGTCGCCCAATGCATACGTACGTCTGGACGATGTCGTAGACGCGACGTCTTTCATGCAGGCGGACGGCACGTTCCGCTGGCGCGCGCCGAATCCGGGCAAATGGACGCTTCTGCGCGTCGGCCACGTCAACAACGGATACGTGAACGCTCCCGCGCCCAAGGAGGCTACAGGGTGGGAGTGCAGCAAGCTGGAGAAACGCGGTGCCGAGGCAAACTTCGCCGGATACGTAGGACGGCTTGTTGGTGGACCCCTGAGGGGAAAGCCGGTCAAAGGCATCCTCATCGACAGCTGGGAATGCGGACGGCAGACATGGAGCTACACGCTGGAGGCGGAATTCAAGTCCCGCGCAGGCTACGAACTGCGCAGACGCATCCCGGCGCTTTTCGGATGGACGCTTGACGATCCGGAATCCACAGAAAGCTTCATGCGTGACTGGCGCAGGGTTATTGGCGAACTCACGGAGGAGAACTACTACGGGCGCATGGCGGAACTTGCGCGCGAGAACGGGCTGGAAATCCAGTACGAGACTGCGTTCGGCGACGTGATACACGGCGACCTCCTGAGGTTCTGGAAATATGCCGACACGCCGATGTGCGAATTCTGGCAGCAGCACACAAACGGCACATACGTGGGCACATACAACTTCAAGCCGGTGCTGCCGTGCGTGTCCGCCGCGCACATGTATGGCAAGCCTCGCGTGGCGGCAGAAGCGCTTACCAGCTTCGATCTTACATGGAACGAGGATTTCCGTCTGCTCAAAGGCGTTGCCGACAAGCATTTCGCCCGTGGCGTTACGCATCTGGTGACACACACGTATACCCACAATCCTTGCCCTGGTGCCACGCTTTCGCCAGGCACTTCCTTCGGCAGCAGGATCGGTACGCCTTTCTTGCGTAATCAGACCTGGTGGAGATACATGCCGGAGTTCACGAAATACCTGGCACGAGTCGGCATGATGCTGGAACGCGGCAAGCCTGTGCTGGACGTCCTGTGGCTTCTCGGTGACGGCTACGGGCACAAGCCGGACCAGGACGCCGCGTTTCCAGATGGTCGGAAGTACGATTACATCAACACCGATGCGCTCCTGACGAGGATCGATGTCGTGAACGGGCGTTTCGTCTTGCCTGACGGTGTCTCGTACCGTACGCTTTGGATCCCTGAGGGAACCTACCTTGAACCTTCAACCGAAAAGCGTGTACGCGAATTGGCGTTGCGCGGGGGATCGGTCGTAACGGGAAGCGTAGACAATGTGGAACGGGCGCTCGTAGCAGCGGGATCGGCGCCGGATGTGACAACGTCTCCGCGTGCCGACATGCTTGACGACTTCATGTGGTATCACCGTGCCGACGGATCTGTCGATATCTATTTCGTGGCTACGGCGAAGGATGATGGCTGGACCGGCACGGCTACGTTCAGGGCTAAGGGAAAGGCGGAGGTGTGGAATCCCGTGACAGGACGCCGAACGCCTGCGCATGTTTCCGCGCGTACCGCCGAAACGACCACCGTGAAGCTCGAACTGCCGAAAGAGGGGAGTACGTTCGTCGTGTTCCGCAAGGATGAGCCTGCGGACGACATCACGCCGGATTCCTCCGGCATGGCGGAGATCCCTCTCGCCGCCGCGAATTGGACGGTCGAATTCCCGGCATACGGCAAGAATGCCGCCCGGATTGTCCGATTGGACAAGTTGGTTCCTTGGAAGGAGCTGTGGGAAACCAATGGAGTCGCATCGGGAGATTCGCGTGTCCCCGTATTCAGCGGAACTGCGGTATATCGCACTAAGTTCCTGTCCAGTCGTCGCAGGAATGCCAAGGCGACGTTGGATCTGGGATGTGTCGAGGCATGGGCGCGTGTGCGGTTGAACGGAAAGGACATGGGCTCGCTGTGGTGCTGGCCGTATGCGGTCGATGTCACGGACGCCCTTGTTGACGGCGAGAACGAACTTGAGGTGGAGGTAACCAGCACATGGTACAACAAGCTTGTCCACGATGCCCGTCTGCCGTCCGAATCGCGTGACACCTGGACGATAGCTGGTCCGGCTGCCGGCGCGCCGTACGCATCAAGCGGCCTGATCGGGCCGGTGGTGCTTAGAACGTCGAAGTAACGCCGTGCATTTGACCAGACAGACGGGGGTTTGCTATAATGTGCGGCATGGAAAAGGCGGCGACAGACATCTACACGTTCGAGAACCTGCGCAAAGGCGGGTTCACTTACGTTGACAAGACGGCGATTCTGAAGGAGTTGGCCGACTTGTCTCGCGGCAAGCAGTTCTTCATTGCACGACCAAGGCGGTTCGGCAAGTCGCTCGCGGTTTCGACGCTCCGATGCCTTTTCGAGGGGAAACGTGAGTACTTCGAGGGACTCGCCATCGAGCCTCAATGGGACTGGTCGAAGAAGTGGCCTGTCATCCATCTCGACATGGGTACGATGCAATACGACGCAATAGACGAACTCGCCGCCGCGCTCAAAAGCTATTTGCAGGGTGAAGCCGACCGTCTCGGAGTGTCCATCGACGGCAATACGACTGTCCCGGAAATGTTCAGGCGTCTGATAATCGCGGCTGCGGAGGTGGCCGACGACGGGCAGTGCGTGGTCCTCGTCGATGAATACGACAAGCCGCTTCTTAAGGTGTTGAACACGCCTGCGGCGACAGTGTTCAAGGACTTCTTGAAGCCGTTCTACGGAGTGATGAAGTATGCGGAACGCTACCAGCGCTTCACGTTCATCACGGGTGTTAGCAAGTTCTCGAAGGTGTCGATATTCTCCGATCTCAACAACCTGAAGGACTACACGCTTGAGTCGATTGCCGCCACGCTTTTTGGCTACACTCACGAAGAGGTGAAGAGGAATTTTTCGCAGAGTATAGCGGCGCTCGGCAAAAAGCTCGGCAAGTTGCCGGACGAGACGTTCGCCGAGATTGTGAAGTGGTACGACGGGTATAGGTTCGCAGAGGACGCAGAGCCTGTCATCAACCCGGTCTCGCTCGGCATGACTTTCGACACGATGAGGTTCGGGAACTGGTGGTCGCTTACCGCCACGCCGACTTTTCTTCTGGAGTTCTTCAAGACACGTCCGATGGATGTCTCCGAGCTATCCATCACCGAAACAGACCTTGCCGCATACGAGCCGGAGCGAATCAAGCCGGTCACGCTTCTCTTCCAGACGGGTTACCTGACGATCAGAGACTGTAAGCAGACAGGGGGGATGTGGAGGTACGGTCTCAAATTCCCGAATATGGAAGTCGAGAACTCGTTCCTTACGGATCTTTCCGCCCTCTACATCGGAAGCGATAACTCCGGGACGGCCAACATCGCGGCGAAAGTCATCGAAGCGCTTCAAAGACGCGATCCGGAGGAATTTGTCGAGTCGTTCCGCCAGTTCTTCGCTTCGATCCCGTACGACCTCACCGACAGGCAGAACGAGCAGTCATGGCAGGCGATCATGTACGCAGTCCTGCGCGTGATCGGCATCAACGTCGGTGGCGAGGTTCGGACGCACAAGGGACGTATCGACCTGACGGTGGAGACCGCGACCGACGCCTACATCATAGAGGTGAAGCGCGATTCCACCGCGAAGAAGGCCATAGAACAGATTCAGGACAAGTCCTATACTGATCGCTTCCGGCCTTCCGGCAAGCCCATCACCCTCATCGGCATGGCATTCTCGACGAAGCGGCGCACCATCTCTGGCGTAAAAATTGTCAAAGGCGCTTGACCGCTAGGTATTACGGAAACGTGCAGCCGGGCACGTATTCGGCACAGACGGCATACGATGCGCCATTCGCCGCCGGTCGGCCGGAAAGCCGCCCAAGCACGTCATCGGCGAGAATCTCGCCGAAACGCGCGGGGTGGTTTAGTATGGCGGCGCAGTGCTTGCCGCGCCAGCATGGCACGTTGCCTTCGTTTGCCAGCGTCACGACCTTCACGTCTTCCGGAATCTCCACGCCCGCCCGCGTCAGCGCCATCAGCGCACCGGTGGCCAGATAGTCGTCCGTGAAGAAAAAGAGGTCTGGCAGCCAGGTACGACCTTTGTCCAGCCGTTCCGAAAAAGCTGTCTCCGCCGCGTTCCGTATGCCCTCGATTCGTGACATGCCCTCCAGCGGAGGAATCATCCAGCCGGAAACGTCCATGCCCTTGCTCTTGAGCACCGGCATGACATTGATTGCGCATGGAGATGCGAACGACAGCTGCATGATGCGTCGCACCCCCTTGCGTTCGCAATGGTTGACGAATCTGGAGATGGCGTTGTTCATCTCCGACATTGCACCTTCGTACAAGTTCCATGTGCAGACCATCGGCACGCCAAAACCCTTGCAGTATTCCTTTATCTCCGCATGGCGGCATCCGTTCACCACAATCGAAAAGCGGAAGCGCCTCATACCGTCAAGCGCCTTGAAATCGAAACCGCCGCTTCTCTTGCGGGGAATCGCCAGTCTGACCACCGGATATCCTTTTGCCGCCAGCTTGTCGTGAAAGGCGTCTGTGCGCGCATTGAAGGCGTATGAGGTCTGTTCTACGTCGTGCATGACACACAGGACAGGCGCGTTCCATTCCTTCAGCTCCGCGTGGCGGCTGTCGGCTACGACAGTCCCTATGCGTGGACGCGAGACCACGCATCCCTCTGCGGCCAGCATGCGCATCGCTTCACGTGGCACGCGTATGGATACGCCAAGCCCGCTGGCCATCTCCTCCCAGCTCGGCAGCATGTCGCCGGGGCGATACCTGCCGGTGCGGATGGCCTCGCGCAAGGCCTTTACGAGCTGCGTGGTGTAGCTTGTGCTTGAGGATTTGTCCAATCTGAACGGAAGTCCGGCTTTCTTGTTCATTTCGGAAGAGATTATACCAAATCTACCTGACCGATAGGGCGGTGAAACGCAAGAAACTGCTGACATTTGTGACAAAATATTTTTCAAGATATTCTCGGCGGTGGCGATTGGGACGGCTTTTGTGGTAAAATATCCACAATTCCGGCGGGGCCTAGGTTTCTGGTTTCTGGTCTTCTAGCCGCAGGAGATAGGAAAGGGAAAACGAAATGACAATTACTACAAAATCGTTAGCGGCAAAGATCGCCGCCATGCCGCTTGCAGGGATATTGACGGGGAAAGCCGTCATTCTGGCGGTGGCGTTTGCTTTCGCTATGCCGCTCGTGCAGGCTGGTACATTCTATGTCGCTACCAATGGCAGCGACGGCGCGGACGGCTCCTCCGAGACGCCGTTCGCGACGATCGCAAAGGGTGTTGATGCGGCGACGCAAACCTACAGTCCACGAAAGGTTGTAGTGCGCTCGGGGACATACATGATCGATGCGGTGCTGACGATAAACGCCGCCATGACGATAGAGTCGGAGACGGGAAATCCTGCGGATGTCATCATCGATGGACAGGGACGGACATCGCTCGTCAAAACGACGGACTGGGGCAACGGTGTCATCCTTTCTGGCATTACCCTTCAGAATGGCTACAACGATTTCGGACAGGGCGCCAATGTCAAGGAAGGGCAGACCGCGGGGATATACATGTTTGGCGGCATGGTGACCAACTGCGTCGTGAAAAACTGTTTTCTGACCGGCAGCGGGACCCGCAATGCGCAAGGCGCCGGGATCTTCGCGCTCTCCAGCAAGGGTGATGGAGTCATCGCGCAGGTTGTAGATACGCATGTGTTCGGGAATGTGGCCAGCAACGACATTCCCGGAGGCAGCGATTATCCGGTGAAAGGTGCAGGCATCTACATGGGCAACGTGGGCGGCATAGTGCGCGGCTGCACGGTGGAGAACAACGTCGCATGGATGCGCAAAGGGACGCAGGCCACATACAATCCGGCAGGCTATCTGTGTTCGGGTGGCGGGATATTTGCGAACGGCGGATGCGAGGTGGTGGATTGCATCATAAGCGGGAACATGGCCACCAACGCATGCGCGACAGGATACGCCGGTTCGGGAGGCGGGATATACGCGGGTGGAGGATCGGTGATATCCAACTGCCTTGTGTGTGGAAACATGGCGTCCGCGCAAGGTGGAGGAATCCAGGTGAGCGAATCAGACATCATCCGCTGCACCATCACGAACAACACGATATTGGCCGTGAATTCCGGTGGAGTGATGCTGTATGGTGCGGGCGTGTGCCTTGGTGGCGCCAATTCCAGATGCGTCAATTCCCGCGTGGAGGGCAACAGCATGCTCGGTGTGACGCAGCTATACGGCAATACCGCCGTTCAAGGCGGCGGTGGCATTGCCTTGATCACTTCGAGCAGTGGGGCACTGGTGGCCGATTGCACCATCTCGGACAACGTTTCGCATCATGGAGGCGCGTTGCTTGCTTATGCAGCCCCGGATGCCGTCGTCAGCAACTGCCTCATCAAGGGTAACTCGGCGTCGAAAAACGGCGGGGCCGTCGGATATTGGAGGCCGCAGAATGTGTTGATTACCGACTGCGTTGTGGTGTCCAACACGTCGGCGGGAAGCGGCGCCATAAGTTATGGGAACAATTCGGATTCGAACTGCCGGGGAATAACCTTCCGCAACAGCTTCTTCTTCAGGAACCGTCTTCCGACGGCCGGCGACGGCCTGTTCGCCGGGAATCCCAGTGTGACGTTCGTGCAGCCGCTTAAGATCGAGTACTGCACGGTCGTTTCGAACGAGTCGAAATATTTCATCATCTCCACGGGCGCGACGACATCCATGTCGAACGTATTCTGCCGTGGAAACGTCTTCTTTGCGAACAGGAACGTCCTTTCATATCCTAACGACTACAAGCTCTCGACGATTGGCGGTCCTACCGGAGCGAACGACATCTTCGCCGCAACGACAAACGCCTGGTACAACTTCACCGATGTGGTTAGTGGCTTGAACTATACGGACGAGACATACGGGAACTACAATACGGTGGCGGGCGACTGGTTTACGGAACTTGCGACAGGCGACTACAGGCTTGTAATGGCATCATCCGCGCACGACAAGGGTGGCCCAGTGCAGGATTGGATGGGAAGCGGCCTCCGGAATGGCCCAAGCGACATGGGCGACGGTACGATGACGGTTGTTCCCGATGGCGGATATGGTATAGACATTGTGCGTAACAACGCACTGCCGCGCCTCAAAAAGGTTCCTGAACCTGGCTGCTTCGAGCTGTGGTTTCCTGTCGGTATCGGTATTTCGTTCAAATAGGTTTCAGTTCGAAAGACCAGGAGAGGTGTCCATGACCGGCAGACGCGGTTTCATGAAGGGTACGCTGGCGTTCGCAGGCAGCGTTACGGCAACATGGGGACAGTCCCCCGTTCCCCGTTCCCCGTTCCCCATTCCCCGTTCCCCGTTCCCCATTCCCCGTTCCCCGAATCTCCGTGTCGGACTTCTCGCCGACACGCATATCCGCCTCCATCCAGGGGCGGTTGCCTGGACGAAGAAGTTCGAGAATGCACTTCGGCGCTTCGATGCCGAGAAGGTGGATGCGGTTCTTATAGCCGGGGATCTGACGGACTTCGGACTGGTGCCTGAACTCAAGGTCTTTGCGGACATCTGGTACAAGGTATTTCCAGATGACCGTCGCAGCGACGGGACGCATGTTGAAAGGCTTTTCATCTATGGCGACCACGACACGCAGGAGATCTACAAACGCCTGCCCCCTGGATGCAATGGGTATCCTTTCAGCGCGGATGAAATAGCGAAGATGGCGATCGTCAACAATGATCGTGCCGCCATCTGGAAGGAACTCTTCCGCGAGGACTGGTCGCCGGTCATGAGAAAGACGGTGAAAGGTTACGACTTCGTTCTTGTGCACCATGCATGGGGAGAGCCTGACAACAAGTGGGGCAGCTGCGCTCCTGCGATGAAGCCGTTCTACGAAGGCTACAGGCCCGATCCGTCGCGGCCATTCTTCCATGTGCAGCACCGTGTCTGCAGGGATACGGCCTACGTGCCCGGGCATGCCAACATGGATGACGGCAAATCCACCACGATGCTCTCGCGTTTCCCTAATTGCCTTGCATTCTGCGGACATTCCCACAAGTTCTTCAACAACGACCGGTCGCTGTGGCAGGGAGCCTTCACATGCCTTGCACTCCCGGCGCTCTCATACGTGTCCGTTCTGCCCGGACGCGAGAACTCGTACTTCTCCGATGAGCAGAAAAAGGCGGCGGAGGCGATTGGGCGCATTCCGCAGATGAAGGCGGTACCAGGCGGTGGCGCGGGGTGGAGCGAGGCGCAGGGGATGATAATGGATGTGTCTGGCGACAGCATAGTTCTTCACAGGGTGGACTTCGAGACTCCTGCACCGGAGCTTTTCGGGCCGGATTGGGTGGTGCCGCTCCCGCTTGGCAGGGAGAAGCCGTTCGAATTCACGGCAATGGAGGCTCGGCTGCCCGTGCCGCAGTTCCAGGATGGAGCGAAGGTCGAGGTGGTGGAATCTGCCGGGAAAAACCGTAAGGGCGAAGATACGGAGCAGGTGACGGTTTCGTTTCCGGCAGTGCTCGCCTCGGCGGTCGGTCCACGGGCGTTCGACTACGAGGTCGTTGCGGAAGGTGCTGGCGGAAAGAAGATCGTCAAGCGCGTCTATTCTCCGAAATACTGGCGTGCGGAAAGCGCGGAGCCGGCGAAGAGCGAATGCGTGTTTGCGAAGTCCGAGCTGCCGGAGGGCAAGGTGCGGTTTTCCGTGAGGCCTGCAAATTCATTCGGCAAGACGGGAAAGGCGATTGAATGAAGAATGTAGAATGTAGAATGAAGAATGGATGAGAAAGGATGCGAGTGATGAGAAGATACCTGATAATCCTCAATTTTTCATTCTTCATTTTACATTCTTCATTTGGCGGCATTGCGCTTGACGCCAAAAGCGTGGAGGTGGTTGTCGCGCCGAAGGCACCGGAGGTGACGATGTTCGCGGCGGAGGAGATGACGAATTTCCTCTCGCGCGTCATCGGCGCGCCAGTGCCGCTCGTCACATCGCCGACGGACGGCAAGGCGTCCGTTGTCATCGGCACGAACCGCTGGTCCGCCGCCGCAGGCGTCGACCCCGCGAAGCTGAAGCGAGACGGGTTCGTCATAAGGTGCGATCCTGCCGCGAACCGCATCTACGTGGCCGGGTGCGACGACCCGGGATTCGACCTGCGCAACGCCGTCGCCCACCGGCCGCCCGACCCGTGGGGCACGACGGCATACGAACGCGCCAGCGTCTTTGCCACATACGATTTCCTTGAGCGCTACGCGGGGGTCCGCTTCTACTTTCCGGGCGAAATCGGGACAATCGTTCCGAAGCGGGGAAAGATCGAGATTCCCGCCGGAGAGACGAAGAGCGAGCCTGGCTGGCGGTGCCGCATCATCTTCATGCACCATCCCGGGCAATGGCCGGTCAAGGTTTCCACGAAGGAACTGAATCGCCTCATGCGGCTTGAGCAACTGCGGCTTCGCCACCAGACGGAAAGCTTCAACAGCTGCCATGGACAGTATTGGATGAACCTCGCCAGACGCTTCGGCGGGACGCATCCAGAATACTTCGCGCTGAAGAAGGATGGTACGCGATACGACAATGCGGCCGGCAATGCGCCGCTTTCCAGCAGCCAGCACCTCTGCCAGAGCTCGAAGGTGTGGGACGAGATGTACGAGGATGCGAAGAGCTATTTCCTTGGCGAACCTCCGCAGAGACGCGGCGCGCTTCGCGGTTTCGACGACAAGGCGAAGGTCGACTGGGGCAGCTACTGCCGCTACCGCAAGTACTACGACGTGATGCCGAACGACGGACATCCTGAATGCCGGTGTCCGCAGTGCCAGGAGTGGTACGCGAAAGCCCCCGACCAGACGTGTCGGATGTCCGAACTTGTCTGGTCGCAGACGGCGAGGCTTGCGAACAGGCTCAAGGCGGACGGCATCGCCGGCACGATCCTCCAGGCGGCGTACACGTATTACAGGGCGGTTCCGTCCATCGACATTCCCGACAACGTGATCGTGAACCTGTGCCTCGCGGGACCGTACGCCGCCGGGAACGGCGAGGATCTGCGGAAGGAGTTCGACGAGGTCCGCGCATGGTCGAAGAAGTGCGGCGGCCGCCTGTGGATGTGGACGTACCCCGGGAAGCACAAGTGCTTCAATCTCGGCATCGACGACGTGCCGAACACCGCACCGCGGGCGATGGCGATGTACATGCGGAAGGTCGCGCCGCATGTTCTTGGCGTGTTTCCGCAGATATGCTCCGACCGCTTCATCTACTATTATCTCGACCTCTACGTCTATTCCCGCATCGCTTGGGACAACGATTGCGATGCGGATGCAATCATTTCCGAACACCACAGGCTCATGTTCGGCGACGGTGCGCCGGCCATGGGCGGATTCTTCGACGCCCTCGAGGATAACTGGATAGGCAGGATAGTCGGGCGGTTCACGCCGTCGCCGCTCGGGTTCACGGCGGACACGCCGGACGAGTACCGTCTCTTTACGGAGATATACACGCCAGCGGAGGTCGCACGGCTGAGATCCTTCGTCGCCAAGGCGCTCGCCGCAGTGCCGAGGGGGACGATGGAGGAGAAGCGGATCAGGTATGTCGCAGAAAGGATGCTCGAGCCGCTTGCAAGGCGCGTCGGGGAGTATCCCGCGAAGGTCGATCCCAAGGCGGAGCTCAAGTGGCGGGCGGAACATCCCGGCGAATCGCTCTTGAGGAACGGATCGTTCGAGACGCTCAAGGGCTGGAGCAACTATTCGCAGAAGGGGACGATCGCCGTAGATACGAACGTGTTCTTCTCCGCGCCGTCGGCGCTGCGCATTTCGTCCATGGATGGTTCGCCGCGAAAGCCAGGCGTGGATTCGTTCTGCCGCGTCGCGGCGGTGCAGGGCGTGAAGCTGAAGGCGGGGACGAAGTACAGGCTCTCCGGTTTCCTGAAGCTGGAGAACGTGAAGACGGCCGAGCTTGACGGCGGCGCGGATTTCCTCGTCGGGGCGAGTGCTTATCCGAGCGGCAGGGATCCGTACGGGACTCGCGACTGGCATCGCTTCGCGTACGAATTCACCACGTCGGCCGACCTCGACGTGACGAAACCGTCGTATATCGGCCCACGGCTCATATACGCTTCCGGTACGGCATGGGTTGACGACATCCGGCTGGATGAGCTCGGAAAGTAATCAAGCCAATAACAGGGCACCCGAATACAGCCATTCCGCTCTTGCTTTCGCGCCTGATGTGTGGGATAATATAGACGCAATCGGGACAATGGAGTCCAGCGGTTCAACTAGAAAAGGAGACAGCAGATGGCGGACATGGATGGGTTCAAGGAAGCGGAGGCATACGGCTTCGGCAAGCCGCAGGAGAATACGGCCTTCTTCCTCAAGGGCAATGAAAACAGGGGATGGGGCGTAAAGAACCGCCTCTCGCGCATATTCAACCCCGAGACGGGCCGTACTGTGATGCTGGCCTGCGACCACGGCTTCATCATGGGTCCCACGAGCGGACTCGAGCGCATCGACCTCACGATCAACCCGCTGATCGAATATGCCGACTGCCTCATGTGCACGCGCGGCGCGCTGCGCAGCGTCATCCCTCCTACCATGTCCAAGCCGGTCTGCCTGCGCGCGGATGGCGGTACGTCGATCCTCACGGACCTCAACCTCAACCGGGTGTATGACATCGAGGACGTGATACGCGTCAACGCGAGCGCGATGGCGGTGATGGTGGCCGTGGGCGACAAGGCGTCCGAGCAGATGACGACGCACAACCTCGTGCATACGGTGGACATGGGCGAGAAGTACGGCATCCCCGTGCTGGGCGTCACGGCGGTCGGCAAGGACATGGTGCGCGACGCCCGCTACTTCAGGCTCGCCACCCGCATCTGCGCCGAGAATGGCGCTTCCTTCGTGAAGACCTACTACACCGAGGAGGGCTTCGAGACGGTGGTGGCGCAGTGTCCGGTGCCGATCGTGATCGCGGGCGGCAAGAAGCTTCCCGAGGACAAGGCGCTTGAACTCGCCTATCGTGCCATCCAGGCCGGCGCCGCAGGCGTGGACATGGGCAGGAACGTGTTCCAGAGCGAGAAGCCGCTTGCCATGATGCAGGCCATCAGCGCTGTCGTGCACAAGGGGCTGTCGGCGAAGGACGCGTTCGAGCTCTACAACGACGCCAAGTAGGTCCGGACATGTTCCGGGCCTGGTTCTTCCTGTTCCGTCCGTGGAGCTACACGGCCACGGTCGTGCCGTTCCTCGTTGCGGCGGCGATTGGCAGCGTCTGGAAGGACGCGTGCTGGTGGCACTGGGCCGGTGGGCTGGCGGTGGGTCTCATGTTCCAGGCCACCGTCAACCTGCTCAACACCTGGGGCGACGAGCGAAGCGGCGTGGACGACGTGCCGGGTGCCATCCGCACCACGCCGCAGATACACGACGGCCTCGTCTCCATGCGCGCGCTCTTCGCCGTGGCGGCGTGCTGCGCGGTCCTTGCCGGGACGGGTGGGCTCATGCTCTGCCTATACCGCGTCCCGGGCGGGGATTCGCTCGCCTTCAACTGGGAGCTGCTCGTGGCCGGATTCATCGGCTTTCTCGGCTCGACCAACTATTCCACCGGAGTGAAGTTCAAGTACCGCGGCCTCGGCGTTCCGTTCGTGTCGTTTCTCATGGGGCCGCTGGAGATCGCCGTGGCGCTGATGCTGCTGAAGCCCGGAGTCTTCATGTCGCTCGGATCGCCCGACCTCTGCCGCGGCGTGCTTCTCTCGCTGGCTTGCCTTCTGGCGCTGTCGCTGCCCGTGGCTTCGCTTGTGGGGGTGATCATGCACGGCAACGACATGCGCGACATCCCCACGGACCGTCTCGCCGGAATCGTGACGCTCGCATCGTGGCTCGGGCCCAGGGGTGCGCTGGCATACTACTGGATTGCCCACCTGCTCCCATACGCGGCATGTGCGGCGATGTCCGCGCTCTTCGGGCTCGCCGTCCGCTGGAGCTCTGGGGCCGCCTTGCTGCTGCCGCTCCTGTGCCTGCCGCTCACGGCAAGGACGCTTGGCGCGTCGCTTCGCGTCTACCGGGCGGATCCATCATCGCCTCGGTGGCGCGGCCTTGAGCGGGCGTCGGGCGGGATACACTTTCTCTTCGGCCTGCTCTATTCCGCAGGCTTATGCCTGTTCATCCTCATGGCGCATGCGGCGGTTGTGGAATGACGCGCCGCCTCTTCACCGACATCGCGGCCATCTACGACCGGATGAACCATCTGCTCTCGCTCGGTCTCGATCTGCGCTGGCGCCGGTTGGCTGTGGAGGGCATAGGGGGGGGGCCGCTTCGCGTGCTCGACCTTGCGTGCGGCACGGGGGATTCCACCCTCGCCCTTGCCCGTCGGTTCCCTTCGGCGGAGATAGTGGGTGTGGACATCACGCCCGCCATGCTCGACATGGCGCGGAGGAAGTGCGCCGCGCCGAACATGCGTTTCATGGAAGGGGATGCGCAGGGGCTTCCTGCGGCGGCGGCTGGGCCTTTCGACGCGTGTATGTGCGCCTTCGGCTTCCGCAACTTCCCGGACCGGCGCAAGGCGCTGCGGGAGGTCGGGCGCGTGCTCGCGCCGGGCGGCGAGCTGGTGGTGCTGGAGTTCTTCCGTCCGGCAAACGCGGCGCTAGGCTGGTTCACGGCGTGGTGGCTGCGGCTCGTCGCGGGCCTGCTGGTACGGCGACAGAGCGCGGCCTACCGCTATCTTCGCGAATCGATGGCGAACATGCTCACGGAGGATGCGTTCATCGCTCTCGCGGCGGAAGAGTGCTTTCACCTTGAAACGCGTCGCTTCTTCGCGCCCTGTTGCACATGCCTGCGTTTCCGAGTGTTTCGTGGTTGAATCAACCTAACAGTGATAAAAAAGGTCTGACCTATTTTATCAACCACTACCAATACAACTGATGAAAATAACTTCTTCTTTTCACCGAACCTCGTGCACATTGCGTGCGCCGCCGCGGATGTGGTATAATCCATTCGTTCCATGAAGGAGGTTGCAATGCATAGGGAAACACTATCTGCCAGGATGCGCCAGGTGGGGGCGGCGCTTGTCGCCGCGTGCGCCGTCTGCCATGCGAGGGATTTCAAGGTCGCGCCGGGCGGGTCCATCCATGCGGCGGTGGAGGAGGCGCGGCGCACCGCCGGCGCGCCACACCGCATCGTGCTGTCGCAGGGCCGGTACTTCATGCCCGGTCCGATCGTGCTGGACGCGCGCGATCGCGGCCTATCCATCTGCGGCGCGGGTACGAACACTGTTGTGTTCGGCGGCATGCCTGTGACCGGCTGGACGCAGGAGTCCGGCACGCCGTTCTGGAGCGCGGATGTTCCAGGCAGCAGGGAGGGGACGCGCGACTTCCGCGTGCTGCTGGTGGATGGCGAGGCAATGCCTAGGGCGAAGATCCCCGGTGGAACCAATCGTTTCGAGCTTGCGGCGGGCTGGGACATGTCGCCCGGCAGCGGCGTGATGGGGGTGTGGGCCCGCGAGCCGACGTTTGCGGACTATGTGACGCTCCGCTGCAGGAAGGAGGACCTGCCGCCTTCCCTCGACATAGCCAACGCCGAGGTGATGCACTACCACATCTGGCGCGACTCGTACGCGAGGGTTGCATCCAACGACGCCGAGCGGGCCATACTCTGGATGGCGCATCCCGGCAGCATGCCCATCGGCGCCGCGAAGTACCGCAAGTATGAGATATACAATGTGCGCGAGGGGATGAAGGAGCCGGGGCAGTGGTATCTTGACCGTACGCGCGGCAGGGTCGTGTACTGGCCGAGGCCGGGCGAGGACATGGCGAAGGTCGAGGTAGTGGCGCCTACGTGCGAGACGGCGATCAGCGTCTCGGGCGCGGATGGCCGCGGAATGGTGGAGGATGTGTCCCTCTGCGATTTCACGCTTGCGTGCGTCTCGGCCGCGCCAGAGAACGCGGTCACCTGCGGCGATGCGGGCGGGAACGCCACGCCCGCCATCCTGTTCCGGAGGGCAACGCGCTGCGTATGCAGGGGATTGGACATCTCCCGGATAGGCGGCGTCGCCGTATGCTTCAACCGCGGCGTAGGCAACAGGCTGGTGCAATGCCGCATACACGACGTAGGGGCGTGCGGCGTATATCTCCACGACGAGAAGGGGAGCGTCGCCATCTCGAACGAGATCTGCCGCACGGGCAGGCTCTATGCCTCGTCGGCCGGGATGCGGATCTTCGGCAGCGATATCGAGGTAAGGAGCAACCTCGTTGACGAAACGCCGTACTGCGGCATCTCTGCCTCCGGCACGTGCCTTATGATCGAGAACAACGAGATCAGCCGTTCGATGATGGGACTGGAGGATGGCGGCGGGATATTCGGCAACATGCGCGACTCGTTGGTAATACGCAACACCGTACATGACATCTTCGCGAAGAAGCGCGGCGCGAAGGGGATATACCTCGATGAATGTTCCGACAGCGTGGTGGTGGCGGGCAATGTCCTGTGGAACGTACCCGAGGCGATACAGTGCCACCTGGCGCGCGACATCTTCATGAACAGGAACGTGGTGATGGATCCTGGCGATGTGTCGCTCGTATTCGCGAACGCGGCATGCTGCACGTTCACGGAGAACGTCGTGTGGGCAGGCCGTTCGCTTGATGTCGTGTTCCCGGAGGCCGTGACGAACTGGACCGGAAACCGGGTGTACCGTCCGGCTGGGCAGGCGAGGGGCGTCCAGTTCCATGGCAACGACAGGCCGGTCGTGGGGCGCCAGCCGAAGCGGCCGCCAGTCTTCGCGTTCATGCACGAGGGGGATGTGGCGGTGGACGGGCTGCTGTCGCCTGGTGAATGGGCCGATCGCCGTGCCGTATTCAACTACGACGCTGGCGGGCGCAGGCTGGGCGGCGCCGCTACATCCCTGCGGGCGTCGTGGAACCCGCGCGGCATCAACTTCGTGGTCAACGCGAACATTCCCGGCGGCGGGGTTTGCACGACGGGGACGGTGTGGGGCGTGGACGATGCGTTCGAGTTCGACTTCGACGGCGGAAGATGGATAAGGCTTTTCGCGTGCGGTCGCGCGACTGCGAGCCACAAGGAGCTTCTCGAAGGCGCGAGGTGGTTCTGCGGCATGGATCCGCGCGCAGGGCGGTCAGGTGGACGCTATCCGCTGGTGGCGGAGCTTTCGGTGCCCTGTGCGGCGCTAGGCGTCTCGCCCAGCGCGGGTACGCAGATCGGCTTCAACCTCAAGGCGTATCTTGCGCCGATCGGGCAGATGCGCCACTGGGAGGCACCGGCGCCGTTCGCCGACGGCACGGCGCCTGCGGATCCGCCAGGCTGCCTCCTGTTCAAGGAAGCAGGCAACTGAAACAAGCGGATTGCCCTTTGGCGGCGATTATGCTAATATTCACGGCGTTGCCGGACGCATGTCCGCGCGATGGAAAATCGAAAGAGGCTGCAAGATGACATACGACAAGAACGGCGCGCTGATAGAGACGCGCATACCCGGCCTGCCGCCGCCCAGCAGCGGCAAGGTACGTGACGTGTTCGACCTGGGCGACAGGCTGCTCATGGTGGTTTCCGACCGTATCAGCGCATTCGACGTGATCCTACCCACCGGCGTACCTGACAAGGGCAAGGTCCTCAACCAGCTCTCGCTCTTCTGGCTGGACTTCCTGGGGATGAGAAACCATCTGGTGACGGCCGACGTGGATGAGTATCCGGCCGAACTGCAATGCGTCCGCGACGATCTGCGCGGCCGCTCGATGCTCGTGAGGAAGCTGCCGATGGTGGCGGTGGAGTGCATCGCGCGCGGCTATCTCACCGGCAGCGGCTGGAAGGAGTACCAGAAGTCCGGCACCGTCAACGGGCAGAAGCTCCGCGAAGGCTACCAGAATGCATCCAGGCTGGACGAGGTGCTCTTCACGCCGACCACGAAGGCGGCGATCGGCGACCATGACGAGGCGATAGACTACGCGCAGACGGAGGCGCTCGTGGGCGCGGATACGGCGCGCGCGCTGCGCGACGCGACGATCGGCCTCTACTCGCGGGCAGCGGAGTACGCCCTGGGGCACGGCATCATCATAGCCGACACCAAGTTCGAGTTCGGCAGGGATGCGGACGGGGAGCTGGTGCTCGCCGACGAGGTGCTTACGCCGGACAGCTCGCGCTTCTGGCCGCAGGAAAGCTACGCCGTGGGGAAGAATCCACCCTCGCTCGACAAGCAGTACGTGCGCGATTGGCTGGATTCCATCCACTTCAACCATCAGCCGCCGGGTCCAGAACTGCCGGACGACGTGGTCGCGCGCACGCGCGAGATCTATGTGAAGGCGTACGAGGAGCTGAGTGGAAAGAAGCTTGTCTAGCGAGGCACGCGCGGCGCTGGACTCCTATCCGTGGCGCCATCCGTCCGACAGGTTGAAGGCGGAACGCGAGGCGATGCTCGTCGCGTTCGGCGACCAGGTGGAGGTTGACGACCTGCCGCTTGCCGTCCGGCAGTGGCTCAGGCGGAACAGGAGCGACAGGCGCGGCTACGTATGGCGTGGCGAAAGCTGGAAGGCGCTTACGGAAAGCTTCGAGAAGGACATCCTCTCGCAGGCTCTGGCGGCGAATGGCGGCAATGCGGCCGCCACGGCGCGCGCCCTGAAGACCACGCCGCGCATAGTCGCCTACAAGGCGAGGAAGTACGGTTTGCTGAAGACGAGAGGTTTATGCTATAATATCCGCCATGCAGAAGGCAACGCAGACATCCGTCCGCAAGAAGATTGAAGTAAACAACCCAAGGCAATAGACAGAAGGAAAGAAAGAAGATGGGCATATTCGACCAGATGAAGCAGGCCATGCAGATGCGCTCCGAGATGAAGCGCATACAGGCCGAAGTGGAGAAGATCACGGCCAACTACGCCAACGGCGGGATCTCGGTGACGGTCCGGGGCGATCTCACTGTGCAGTCTATCAAGATCGCGCCGGAGACCTGGGCTGAGGTGCAGAAGGGCAAGACCGAGCGTTTCGAGACCATGCTGCTTAACGTCGTCAACGGCGCGATAAAGACCGTCAAGAAGACGACCCAGGAGCACATGGCGCAGATGATGCAGGCCGGCGGCGGCGGCTCGGGCGCCCTCGGCGCCCTCATGGGCAAGTGACGGCGTCCGCACGGGGGCGTTGAGGAGTGCTGGCTCCGATAGAAGATCTTGTGAGGAACCTCGCGCGGCTGCCCGGGTTCGGGCGGCGGAGCGCGGGCCGGGCGGCGCTGGCTCTCCTGCGCGAGCCGGACCGCCTTCTCGAACCGCTCGTACTGGCGCTTCGCACGGCGCGCGACAGCGTGGTGTGCTGTCCGCGCTGCGGGGCGTTCACGGTGGCGGGCCAGTCGCCCTGCAGCCTCTGTACCGATCCGCTGCGCGACGGTTCGCTCGTGTGCGTGGTGGAGGATCCTGCCGACATCGTCGCGATCGAGGCTTCCGGCGCGTTCAAGGGCCGCTACCACGTGCTGGGCGGGAAGCTTTCGCCCGCGCACCACATGGGGCCGGAGCGGCTGCGCCTCGGCGCGCTGAAGGAGCGGATAGCCGCGGAGGGTTTCACCGAAGTGCTTCTCGCGGTATCCACCGACATGGAGGGCGATGCCACGGCTGGATACGTGGTCGAGTTCCTCGCCGGGCATCCGTCCGCTGATCAACCCGTGAAGGTGACGCGCCTCGCCTTCGGTCTGCCAGCGGATTCGGGCGTGGCATATTCCGACCCGCTCACACTCCGCCGCGCAATCGTACATAGGTGCCCGCAGTAGAATCCATCGATGCAAGATGGTCATCGGTCCGCAGATGTGGTATAATAGCGGCGTGGACGGCAAAATGACAGGACTACGGTTTCGGTTGGAGCGGCTTCGGCCGCTCTTGCCATAGGCGCATTCGCAGGAAAGTGCGTGGAGCAATGGCTACAATAGACGGAATAAGGCATTTCAAGGACGAGCAGGACTACCGCGAGCATTTCGTGGTGCAGTCCGAGATCGACAGGTATCTGCCCGGCGGCAGGCATTTCATAGACGAGGATCTGATCAACCGCACGTTGGCGGCGGCGGACGAGGCGCCGGTGGATCCGGTGCGCATACGCGAGATCATCGCAAAGGCGGAATCCACGTGCGAGACGCTGGAGATCGCCGAGACGGCGGCGCTGATGCGCGTGGAGGATCCGGCGCTCTTCGAGGAGATGCGCGCGGCGGCGGATCGCATCAAGAAGAAGGTCTACGACAACCGCATCGTCATGTTCGCGCCGCTGTATGTGGCCAATCCGTGTGTCAACGGCTGCAAGTACTGCGGCTTCCGTTCGGGCAACGTCCACCAGAAGCGCCGCATGCTCACGATGGACGAGGTGCGCGAGGAAATCGACGTGCTGGCCGGGCGCATCGGCCACAAGCGCATCATCGCCGTGTACGGCGAGCACCCGCTCACATCCACCGAATACATCGCAGAGACGATAGAGACCGTGTACGGCCGCCACTGCAAGGCGCCGAAGACCGGGGCGGAGGTGGGCATCCGCCGCGTGAACGTGAACGCGGCGCCGCTGCCGGTGGACGATCTCCGCGTGCTGCACCAGGTGGGCATCGGCACCTTCCAGGTGTTCCAGGAGACGTACAACCGCAAGCTCTACGAGCAGATGCACCCCTCGTGGAGCGTCAAGGGCAACTACGACTGGCGCACCACATGCTTCCACCGCTGCATGGAGGCGGGCGTCGACGACGTGGGGCTGGGCGTCCTGTACGGCCTGTGCGACTGGCGCTTCGAGGTGCTCGCGACCATCTTGCACGCGCGCGACCTCGAACGGTGGTTCAACATCGGCCCGCACACCATTTCCTTCCCGCGACTGGAACCGGCTTCGGGCACGAAGGTGCCGGAGGAGAGTCCATGGCTCATCGACGACGAAACCTTCCGCCGCATTCTGGTGGTGATGCGTCTTTCGGTTCCGTACACGGGCATGATCGTGACCGCGCGCGAAAGCCCCGATTCCCGCAATCGCGCGCTCGACTGCGGCATGACGCAGCTCGACTGCTCGTCGAACATCGCCATCAAGGGCTACAGCGACTTCGCCGACGAATCGCAGCAGGACAAGGAGCGCCAGCAGTTCATGCTTTCGGACAACCGCTCCATCGAGGAGATGGTCAGGTATCTCGCCGGCCGGGGCACGATAACCTCGTTCTGCACCGCGGGCTACAGGTGCGGACGCACGGGCGGCTGCATCATGGATGCGCTCAAGACAGGCCGCGAGGGCAAGTTCTGCAAGATCAACGCGGTGCTGACGTTCCGAGAATGGCTGGACGACTTCGCGAAGGATCCCGACACGATCGCCGCCGGCGAGGCGCTCCTGCGGAAGGAGCTCAAGGGCATCGAGGAGTGGGTCCCGAAATTCTACCCCGCGGTGAAGAAGCAGTACGACGCCACCTGCGCCGGTGCGCGCGACCTCTTCTTCTGACGCCCGAGCCCGCGTTCCGCGCGAAGTGTTGACGCGGAGCGCAAGATTCGGTATCATATCGGAAATCTTGACGGCAGAGGGTATTCTGCTTGTCGGAATGGAAGGAGTGGAAATGAAGGAAATCGGAGTGGGCATACTTGGTTTCGGCACCGTCGGCGCCGGCGTGGCAGAGGGTCTTCTGCGCAACCGGAAGCTGATGGCCGAACGGTTGGGCGTGGACATAGCCCTGAAGGGCATCGCGGATCTCGACATCACGACGGACCGCGGGGTTGCGGCGCCGGATGGCGTGCTCACCACGGATGCGCCGGCCGTGATTGCCGATCCCGACATCCGTATCGTGGTGGAGACGATCGGCGGCACTGGCGTGGCGAGGAAGTTCGTGATGGACGCGCTCAACGCCGGCAAGTGCGTGGTGACCGCCAACAAGAAGCTCCTCGCCGAGCATGGGCGCGAGATATTCGACACTGCCGCGAAGAACGGAGTCGACATCTACTTCGGCGCCTCCGTCGGCGGCGGCATCCCCATCATCCGCGTCCTGCGCGAAGGGCTTGCCGGCAACCAGATCGAGTCAGTGCACGGCATCCTCAACGGCACCTGCAACTACATCCTCACCCGCATGGAGAACGAAGGGGCCGGCTTCGACGCCGTGCTGAAGGACGCGCAGCGGCTCGGCTACGCCGAGGCTGATCCATCGCTCGACATCGACGGCTTCGACACCGCGCACAAGGCCTGCATCCTCGCCGCGCTCGCGTACGGCTTCCAGCCGACGCTCGACCAGGTGCAGGTGGAGGGCATACGCAACCTCGACGGCATGGACGTAAGGTACGCGGCGGACTTCGGCTACCGCATCAAGCTGCTGGCGGTCGTCGCCAGGGACGGCGACGAGGTGGAGGTGGGCGTGCATCCGACGCTCGTGCCGTTCACCCACATGCTCGCCAGCGTCAACGGCGTGTTCAACGCCGCCATGGTCAAGGGCGACATGAGCGACTACACGATGTACTACGGGCGCGGTGCGGGCCGTGCGCCGACGGCGTCCACCGTCGTCGGCGACATCGGCGACATCGCGCGCAACCTGGCCCACGGCGAGACGCGCTACACGCGCGCCGTGCCGTCCTACGCGGAGGGCAAGGTGCGGCTCAGGGCGGCGGGCGACATCGCCTCCGCGTTCTATCTGCGCTTCATGCTGGCCGACAGGCCCGGCGCGTTCGGCACGGTGGCGACGATACTCGGCCGGCACGACGTATCCATCTCCGCCGCGTCGCAGAAGGCGGGCGCGGAAGGCGCCGCCGAACATGTGCCGGTGGTGGCGCTCACGCACAAGGCCAAGGCGTCCAACCTGGATGCCGCGCTTGCCGAGATCAAGGCGTCCGGCGTGCTGGCTGCCGATCCGACAAGGCTCAGGATGCTGTAGCATGGCGTTCGACATCAAGCGGAAGAAGGCGTTCGTCTGCGACCTCGATGGAACCCTGTTCATGGGGCCGAACCCCATCGTGCCTGCGGTGAGGTTCGTGATCGACAGCACGAAAAGCGGCCGCTTCCGTTTCTTCTACCTGACGAACAACACGTCGAAGTGCCCCGAGGAGTACATGCGCAAGATCGCCGGCGCGGGGATACCCGTCGCGCCGGAGCAGATACTCACCCCCCTCATAACGCTCGAGTCGTACATCCGCCGGAAGGGGTACACGAGCGTGTATCTCATCTCCAGCGAAAAGGTGAAGGCCCACATGGCCGGTCGGCTGGCGGACGTCGGCGTGTCGCTCGACTACGACCCCGAGCGCAACGAGCTCATAGCGCTCACCTACGACAAGGAGCTCACCTACGCGAAGCTGGCGGACGCCACTAGCCTGTGGAACATGCGCAACTGCCCGCCCAGCCCCATGTGCCCGATACGCACGAGGAACCAGTCGCCCGTCGACTTCGTGGCCACCCACCCCGACAACTGCTGTCCTTCTGAACGCGGTCCCATCCCCGACATCGGCGGCATGATGAGGTTTCTGGAGACCACCAACGGCATGAAGCCGAGCCATGTGTTCGGCAAACCCTCGCCCACGCTGCTCGAGCCGGTGCTGGAGCTTTTCAGGCCGGAGGAGGTGGCCGTCGTGGGCGACAGGCTCTATACCGACAAGGCGATAGCCGACAATGCGGGCGTGGATTTCGTGTGCGTACTCTCCGGCGAGACCACGCCGGAGGACTTGCGCAGATACGCCGGAACGCCCCCCGCGATCGTGGTCGATACCTTCGACATGGTGGCGGAGGGGTCGGGTTGACGGTTGCATAGGCAGCGGGCGTTATGCTATAATGGCGCAGCCTTCGGGGAAGCAACATGAAAAAATCAAAAACAGGTACTTTGCTCGTGGCCATCGCATGCGCGGTTGCGGCGGGCTGCAAGACATCGTACGAGGCGGCGGTTGCGGCCCGGCAGGATGTCATGTTCGGCACGGGCGACATCGCGCGCCAGCGGGCGGCCGATATGGCCGAGAGTACCGTCAACAGGAAGCTGGGTAATTTCGAACTTGCACGCCTGAAGATGCTCCAGGGCGACTTTGCGGGAAGTTCGGCAATCTTCGCTCCGCAGCTGGACGAGCTTTTCGACGAGACGAACGAGGGGCCCGTGCTGAAGAAGGGGCAGATCGGCGGGAACATCCTGGCCGGCACGCTGGCCGACGATCGTGCCATCCCCTACGAGTTCCCTGACTTCGAGCTGCTCTTCGGCCTTCAGTACCAGGCGCTCAATTCGCTGTTCCTCGGACAGCAGGACAACGCGCGCGTCTATCTGCGGCGCGCCACGGCGGTGCAGGAGCAACTGAAGGAGGAACATGGGAAGCCGGCCGAAACCGCGGCGGAAGGCGAGAAGGAGAGTGAGGAGAACACCAAGAACGCCGAGACCGCCGTGACCCAGATAAACGAAAAGCTTTCTCCTGTCGCGGATACCGTTCGCGCCTCGTACGAGAACTCCCTCGCCTGGTACCTGATGGGGCTTTTCTTCGAGAAGGAGAACGATGCGGGGAATGCCGCCATCGCCTACCGCGAGGCCGGACGCATCAATCCGGCGATCCTTCCGTTCACGCAGCCGCCGGCCGGCGCCGGGCAGGACGTGGTGGTGGTGTACGAGGAGGATCTCGTCGACCAGATGGAGCCCGTGAAGATACCGCTTCCGTTCGGCGGCACGGTGTGGTCCGTCGACTTCCCCGTCTACAACGAGCCGGCGCATGTGCCCGCCCAGGTCGCCGTTGAGGTCGGCGGGGCGGCGCTTGCCGTGTGCGCGCCGGTCGTGAACGTGCAGGCGCTCGCGTATCGCAACCTGCGCGACCGCATCCCGGGCGTCGCCACGAGGAACGTGACGCGCGCGGCCGTGAAGATCGCCGCCCAGCAGGTCGCGAACCATGCGCGGACAGGGAGCGGCGCCGGGGATCTCGCGCTACGGCTGGGTGTGATGGCGGTCAACGCCACGAGCACCGCCCTCAGTGAGGCAGATACGAGAGCATGGCAGACGCTGCCGGAGCATGTGCACCTGGCGCGGCTGCGGCTGCCGGCTGGAACGGGCAGCATCGTTCTGCGCAACGCCCTCACGGGCAAGGCGTGCGAGATCGCGCTGCCGCAGGATGGCGCGGGTACAGGTACGCGCCTCGTATGGTTCACCGATCTGCGTGGCTTCGCGACGGTGAGCGTGGCGACGATCGGCGGAAGGGCGCAGCCCGTCTGGGCGCGCACGGTCTCGCTCATCAACTAGCGGAAAGACTTGTCACATAACAACGAAACAAGGATAGAAAATGAAAAAACTCATGATTGGCATGCTGCTTCTGGCATCGGCGTCCGCGTTCGCGGCCGTCGCCAGGGTGCGGCAGATCGAGCCGGGCGTTAGGCCCGTGTACAACTCCGGGACGGGAGTGATGCCCGCCGGTGCGCAGGAGGCGATGCCCAGGGCCAGCAGGCAGCTGGCCAAAGACAGCATCGTAGGCATGGGGCTCTCGCCGGCGATGCTGGCCCTCGTCACGCCGTTGCAGGTGCCTTGGCCGGAATATGACTTAGGCGGGCTCAGGATAAACCTCCTCTACGGCACATGTTGCAACTTCGACGGCCTCGACTTCGGCGTGGTAGGCGTCGCGCGCAACCACGCCAACGGCTGGCTCGTGAACGTGGTGAGCGTGGCAAGCGGCGACGGCCTCGGCCTCAACACGGGCGCGGTCAACTTCTTCGGCGGCGATTTCAAGGGCCTGCAGATCGGCGCGGCCAACTGGATCGATTCCGGTGACATGTTCCAGATCGGCGCCTACAACGGCGGAAACGACGTCCAGGGCCTGCAGATCGGCGTGATCAACACCGCCAACAAGATGCAAGGCGTGCAGATCGGGTTCGTCAACATCATCGCGAATTCCGACGTGTCGTTCTTCCCGGTCGTAAACTGCATGTTCTGAGACATGTCCGGACAAAGGAGATGAATGCGATGAAGAAGAGATACAGCGTGCTTCTGGCCGCCGCCCTCCTGGGCTCGGCGGCCTTCGCCCAGGCGACCGGCGTGCAGACCGTGTCGGAAGTGGAGTCGCGCAAGACATCGGAGGGGCTGCAGGCGTTCAAGGCCCGTGTGGCGGCCGCCAACCCTGGGCTTGACGTCGTGAAGGTGGAGGAGGATGTGGTGCGGCGCGCCGTGCTGGCGCCGCCGCCCCCGCCGCCGCCCAGGAAGGCGCCGGTGATGGCGATCTTCGTGAAGAACCATACGAAGACCGCCGGCATGGACGACCAGGTGGACGGCATCCGCGACCGGCTTGCCGCCGAGGTGTCCGGAATGGACTTCATAATCCTCGACTCCGCCGAGATCGGCGCCGCCTTCAACCGCTACAAGATCACCACGGCGGAGGAAAGGGCAGGTCTCATAGATGGGCTCTTCACTGGCGGCAGCGTGACGCGCGTGGCGCAGATGCTGGGCGCTGACTACATCCTCACGGCCTCGATCATAGGCGCCTCCCAGATGAACCGCATAGCCGGCGACAGGGCGGTTACGATCTACACGCTGCGCATGTCCACCAAGGTGCTTGACGCCACCACCGGCGGTAGCATCTTCGGTAGGAACTGGGTGAACAAGCGTCCCGCCCCGCAGGGCAACGGCGATGACCCGATGGGCCACTATGACGACCTCATCGACATGTGGGTGCAGGATACGGGTGCGGACCTGGCGCAGTCCAAGCAGGGCTGGCGCGCTCCTACGGCCGATTCCGGCGTGCTGGCGTCGTTCACCGTCACCACCACCATCGATGCCACGATCGCCCCGCTCGCGGCGACGGTCGACGCCTCGAAGCCCGTGCTTGAGGAGCTCCGCATCGTCGCAGGCGGCATCACCGTGGCCGTGGACGGTGCGGCGGTGGGGTCCTCCGGCGGCACGTTCAAGGTACGCCCGGGTCTCCACCAGCTGTCGGTGAGCCGCCAGTGGATGAAGACCTGGACCCAGACCGTCAACATATCCGACGGTGCCGTGTTCAACGTGGCCCTGGAGCTTTCCGACGAAGGCTTCCGCCACTACAAGAACAAGGAGGAGCTTCGCGCCGAGGTGGCCCTTGCCTATGCCGAGGCTGCGTTCAGGCGCGGCTGCAGGATAAACTTCGATTCGTCCGCCTGGCAGAACGTGACATGGGCGCCGGGTGCCGATTCGTCGGCGGTCTCGTCGTCGATGGTCGTGCAGCCGACGGTCCCCCAGCCTGTCATACAGACGCCCGCCGTGCAGTCGCCCGAGGTGCAGCAGGCACCAGCGGTCCAGACTCCGGCTGTCCAGACCCCTGCGGCGCAGACTCCGGCGGTACAGGTTGTACAGTAGCATTTCATAGAAGAAAGGAACTAGAAGATGAAGACGATATCGTTCATGTCGCTGGCGCTCTCGGCGGCGTTGCTTGCAGGCTGCCATACGACGGCCGGGACATCCGTGGTGCTGAACCATGACAACGGCGGCTCGGTGGTGTACGAGGGCAATACGCGCCTCCACAACGAGATGTCGGTCACGGCCGTCACCTACGACAAGGTGCCTGCCGGACTGAACCGCGTGAACATCCAGCTCACATCGCTGGTGCAGCGCGAGCTGCATCTGCAGTACCGCATCGCGTGGTTCAACGCGGAGGGCATGGAGATCGACGGCGATGCGCGCACGTACCGTCCGCTGACCCTTCAGGGGCTCGATTCCGTTACCGTGACGGGCGTCGCGAACCATCCTTCAGCGGTGACGTCGCGCCTGCGCGTGCGCGAGATGCGCGCTGCGGACCACGTCCACTGATCGAGTCCGCCCAGATCCACTTAAAAAGCAAAGGAGCAATTCAAGATGAAAGCAATGTTTCTACCTGTCGCCGGAAGCATGGTCCTGATGGTCGTGACCGGCTGCGCAACCGCACCGCACGTCTACGAGTCGGAGCTCGACCGCGCGCCGATGACCTCCCGCATAGAGCCCCAGGACATCCGTCGCACCGTGGAGAAGATGGCGGAGTCGCTGATCTCGGACGCGGGCGTCCTTGAGGCCACGGGCGGCAAGCGCCCGATCCTGGACATCGAGCCGATGCAGAACCGGTCGCAGCTCATCGTGGACATGAAGAGCATCACTGATTCCGTGCGTACGCGTCTCATCCGCTCGCGTCTCTTCCGTTTCGTGGACCGTTCCACGGCCGGTGCCGACATCGCCATCATGGATGAGCAGGCGCAGCTTGGTCTCACGGATCCGCGCAAGGCCGTCAAGCCCGGCCGGCAGTCCGCCGCCGAGATGTACCTCACCGGCTCGCTCACCGACATGGTGACGCATGCCGGCCGCGTAACGGACCACTACTACAAGTTCACGATGATCTTGAAGGATCTGCGTACGGGCGAGATCGTCTGGACGGACGAGCAGGAGATCCGCAAGGTCGCCCTGCGGCCAATGCTCTGACATCTCCTCCACAGACGGTTGATGCCGCAATTGTCCATGAATAGCAGATTGCCGTTTGTGGACAATTGTCTTTTCCGGGCGGCCGGGATTCGTGTCTGCATGATGACGTCTAGATGAATGACTACGAAAGGGAACATCGCATGAGAACTGCATATTGCACCATTCTGGCCATTGCGGCCGTGTCACTGGCGCTTGGAGGCTTCGGCTTCCAGAAGGCGCTGATACTACAGAAGATCGATGAGCAGGGACTGCGTCGTGTGAAGGATAACGGCTTCGACGGCGCCGAGGTGCATCTGCACGGCGAGACGCCCGCGGAGGCCGCCGAAGCCAAGGCGCTCGCGGATCGCCTCGGTGTGAAGATACATTCCGCGATGGCCAACGGCTGGTACGCCTTCGACGACGACGCAAAATACGATGCGGCGCTCGCACAGGCCAAGACCGACATCGCGCTCGCCAAGGTGTATGGCGTGGACACCATGCTCGTGGTGGCAGGCGCGCACCGTAGGCCGGAGAGGCGCTACGACCGCCTTACCGCCGACGAACAGGCGAAGCTGGACGCCGCGACACGGCGCGCGTTCGCCGAACTCGTGCCGCTTGCGGAGAAGGCCGGCGTGTGCCTCGCGTTGGAGTTCGTGTGGAACAACGCCTGGTCCGATCCGGATGAATACGTCGCGTTCGTGCGATCCTTCCGCAGCCCGTGGGTGAAGATATACCTCGATCTCGGCAACGTGCTCAAGTTCGCCCCGCTGGAGAAGTGGATCTCCGCCACCGCAGGCGAGATCCGCCGCGTGCACGTGAAGGACTTCATGATCGATCCATCCACCCCGCGCGGCGGCGAGTTCGTGCCGATTGCCACCGGCGACATCGACTTCGCCAAGGCCCGCGCGTGCCTGAGGAACGCCGGATACGACGGCTGGGTAACCATCGAATCCTCAGGCTGGAGCGACGCGGAGCACGCGCGGCTCATGGACTGGTTCTTCGCCGGCGCCCCTGAAGGAGATGCCCTGGGCAACTGGACGTTCGATCTGCCTGTGGACAGGAAGGGACGCGCCAGGAACGAGCTGGCCGGATGGCTAGGGATTGAAAAGACGGCGGCCGGCTTCTCGTCGCGCTGCCTCTGGCGGACTTCCAGCCCCTGGCGGACGCCCAGGACCGAGGTGTGCGGCGGCGCTGTGAGGATAGTGCGCCTCCATGACGGACGCAAGGCCATGGGTGAATGCGACTACGATCTCGTGAGAGGGCGCGTCGTGGGCGACGAGCTTTTCGCCGCCGCCATCCCGCGCAGGAAGGACGGCTCCGCCGGCCAGGGCAGGCCCACCGCATTCTGCGCCCGCAGACTTCCGCCGATCGGCGCGGCGCCGAAGCTCTCGGCGCTCGTCTATGGCGAGAAGGTCGATCTGCTCAAGGACGGTCTCGCGGGCTGGGAGCAGATGAACGCCGGCCTCAGGAACGGGTGGACGTTCGCCGACGGGGTCCTTTCCAACACGGTCGAATACGACAGCAACGGGAAAAGGAAGGGCGGCTATTCCAACATCGTGTCCAAGCGGGCCGACTTCTTCGACTTCAAGCTGTCCTACGACGTAAAGATGCCCAAGGACGGCAACTCGGGCGTGTACCTGCGTGGCATCTACGAGATCCAGAGCCGCGAATCGTACGGCATGGCGCCCGACTGCCACAACATGGGCGCGTATTACGGGCGGGCCACGCCGCGCGTGGCGGCGGAGAAGCCAGCCGACGAATGGCAGCATGTCGACGTAGTCCTGGCGGGCCGCCACCTGTGGGTGTGGCTCAACGACGTGGAGATCATAACGGCGTTTCCAGTGGAAGGTATAACTGGCGGAGCGCTTTCGTCGGACGAGTTCAGCCCGGGGCCAATCTACATCCAGGGCGACCATTCCAATGCGAGCTACCGCAACATGGTGCTGACGAAGATAGTCCGGTGAGACGGACGCAGATGAGGAGCGCGTAAGATGACGGCTGAAGAAATCGCGGAGAAGCTGGGCGGCACCGTGGAGGTGGCCGTGGAAGGCGCCGAGGCCCAATGCGCCTACGCAAGCGACCTGCTGAGCGACGTGATGGGCCATGCGGGCGAAGGCGCCGCGCTCGTCACGATCCAGAACCACCTCAACACAATAGCGGTCTGCACGCTGGTGGGGATTGAAGTCATCGTGATCTGCCATGCGAGGCCGGTGCCAGACGACATGCGCGCGGCGGCGACAAGGGAAGGCGTGGCGATAGTGGTCACGCCGCTGTGCCAGTATGCGGCATCGCTCGCGCTCGCCGCCCTGCCGCCCGGAGTGAGGTGAAGGTAGGACCGTTGGCGGGATTGCAGGGAAATGCGATCTTTGGTATAATCAGACCAAACACAAGGAATGAAAGAGGAGATTGCCAAGATGAAAGGAAAAATTCTTCTATCAACGCTGTCGCTGGCCTTTGCCGTATGCGCCGCGAAGATCGAGATTTCGCAGGACCATGCCGATGCTCTCTATCGCAAGGGAGAGGAGGCCGTGTTCACCGTTACCGTCAAGGACGATGCCGGTGTGCCGCTGAAGGAAGGCGCTGCATCCTGGACGCTTGACAATTTCGGCACGAAGGGGCTGGGGAAGGGGACTGCGGATCTTTCCGCAGCCAATCCCTTCACCGTGAAAGGCACGATGGCAGAAGAAGGCTTTCTGCGTCTCACCGTCAATTCGCACAAGGCGCGTGCCGTCTGGGGTGTCGGCTACAACGTGGAGGATATTCGCCAGAGCGAGCCGTGTCCGGCGGACTTCGATGCGTACTGGAACGGCGAAAAGGCCCGTCTCGAGCGCGAGGTACCGCTAGATCCCAAGATGACACTTGACGAAAAGCGCTCTTCAAAGACCTTCAACTGCTATCGCGTCAATTTCGCTACGTTCGGTGGTAGGCGCGTGTATGGATTCCTTGCGGTGCCTAAGGATGCATCCAAGGCTCCGTTCAGGCTGCGGGTCTGCGTGCCGGGTGCGGGTCCTGGTGTGATTGGCGCAAGCACTCGTCCCGATGAGATATATCTGGTGATGAACGTGCACATGTTCGAGCCGGAGGAGACCAACGAGGCTCAGAAGGAGCACATGGTGCGCCAGAACCGTGAGCTGGCGGAGCGCTTTGGGCTGCCTCAGACATGGGCCTACTGCTCCAAGGCCGGGATCGCGGAGTCGCGCGAGGACTACTGGTACCATGACGTGATGCTGGGCATCAACCGTGCGATAGACTGGGTCTGCACGCGCAAGGATGTCGATCTTACCCAAGTCACATACACCGGGTCAAGCCAGGGCGGCGGGTTCGGCCTCTTCCTGAACTACCTCAACTCGCATTTCACCAAGGCGTTCGTGGCGGTATGCGCGATCACAGGGCACTATGGCTACAAGCAGTCCCGCCAGAATGGCTGGCCGAACCTGATCCCGAGCCAGCCGGAAGCGAAAAAGGCCGTGGCGGAGCGCTACGCCGCCTATTTCGACGGTGTCAACTTCGCGGCGAGAATTCGCCATCCGATACGCTTCATAGTCGGTTTCGCCGATTGTACATGCCCTCCGGCGGATGTGTATGCGGCATACAACGTATGCCCTTCGTCCGACAAGGTCATCGTCAACGCGATCGGCTCCGGGCATAGCTGGTACGAATGGCATCGCAAGGATGCCGGCAAGCCCGGCCACATCGATTTCGACGCCTGGCTGCGTACGAAATGAAATGATCGTGGGATTCAATGACTGCATCATTGTCGCTTATGGTATGATGTACGCCGTCTCTCCAGAGGAGGGGTTCGTATGGCAGAGAAGATAGCGGTATATCCTGGCACCTTCGATCCGATGACGATGGGTCATTTCGACCTTATCCGTCGGGCGGCCGCGCTTTATTCCAGGCTCGTGGTGGCCGTTGCCGCCACAAGCACGAAGTCCGGGGCAATGTTCGATGCGGATGCCAGGATGGCGATGATTCGGAGGGATGTCCGCGATGCCGGGCTCAGGAACGTCGTTGTAGCGAAGCTTGATACGCTTCTGGTGGACTTCTGCCGGGCGCGCAAGGCACGGGTCGTCATCCGCGGCGTGCGCGTGTATTCGGATTTCGAGTACGAGTTCCAGATGGCGCTCACCAACCGCAAGATGGCGCCGGAGATCGAGACGCTGTTCATGATGCCTAGCGAGAACCTGGCGTACGTGTCATCGTCCACGGTACGTGAGATTGCGCGTTATGGCGGGGATCTGAGCGGAATGGTGACGCCGGCGGTCCTCGAACACATTCAAGGCATGGTAGATGGAAGCTAGGGTTGTTATAGACGTTGCCCGTCTTGATCCTGACGGCGAGACGTACGCGGGCACGCTCGACGACGCCGTCCTTGATCTGAACGATCGGTTCATCTCGCCGTTCGCCGGGGTCCGCTATGCGCTCGATGTTCGGAAGATCGGCCGGGAGCTGCTGGTGCGCGGTTCGCTGGAACAGGATTTCAGCGCGGTCTGCAGCCGGTGCGGCGAGGATTTCGACTTTACCGTCAAGATTCCAGACTTCGTGTCCAGTCTGGAGGTCGATGAAAAAACCGAATTTGTCGATTTGACTGATGAGCTAAGAGAGAGTATAATATTAGGCATTCCGACCTACCCGGTCTGCCGGGTTGATTGTCGCGGCATCTGTCCGCACTGCAGGAAGAACCTCAACGAGGGTCCCTGTACCTGCGTGGCGGAGAGCGGTGACGAGCGTTGGAATGTGCTGGATGGCTTAAGAAAGGAAGAAGGAAACAATGGCGTCTCCTAAGAACAAGAAGTCGAAGATGCGCAAGCGTCAGCGTGTGGGCCAGCTTGAAAAGGCCAAGGTTGCGGAGGTGCAGGCCTGCCCTGTGTGCGGTGGCCCCAAGCAACCCCATCGCGTATGCCCCAACTGTGGTACCTACAAGGGGCGCAAAGTCCTTTCCGTCACGGCCAAGTAAGGCGTTATGACGCGCATTGCGCTCGATGCCATGGGCGGCGACAATGCTCCGGGCGAGATAGTCCGGGGCGGCGTTGATGCCGCTGAAAGCCTGGCGGACGTCAAGGTCCTTCTGGTGGGCGTCGAGTCGTTGATCGAGGCGGAGCTGGCTAAGTATCCCAAGGCTGTAGAGGTCGCGAAGAAGGCTGGCCGGTTGGAGGTCGTCCATGCGCCTGACGTTGCTGAGATGGACGAAAGCCCGGTCACGGCCGTGCGTCGGAAGAAGGACTGCTCCATCAACGTGGCGATGCGCCTGGTGAAGGAAGGCAAGGCCGATGCGTTCGTGTCTGCCGGCAATTCCGGGGCGGTCGCTACAAGCGCCATCCTCAACCTGGGGCGTATCCCCGGCGTGTTGCGCCCTGCGATCGCAACGGTGCTGCCGACGCGGCGGCCTATTCGTCCGCTGCTGCTTTTGGATGCCGGCGCCAACATGGACTGCCATGCGGACTGGCTGGTGCAGTTCGCCATCATGGGCAGCGCCTATTCCAAAGCCGTCTTGAAGCGGACCAAGCCCCTTGTCGGACTGCTGTCCATCGGCACGGAAGACTGCAAGGGCAACGAGCTGTCCAAAGAGACTTTCCCGCTGCTGAAGGAGGTCAAGGCGATTGATTTCCGCGGCAACGTGGAGGGGCATGACATTTTCCAGGGCCAGACGGACGTGGTGGTCTGCGACGGCTTTGTGGGTAACGTGGTGCTCAAGACTTCCGAATCCCTTGCCCATGCCGTGGGCTACTTCCTGAAGCGCGAATGCTTTAGGGGCATTGCGCGCGTGCTGGGGGCGATTCTGCTGAAGGGGGTGTTCAAGTCACTCAAGCAGCAGCTGGATCCGGAAATTTATGGCGGCGCGCCGCTTTTGGGTGTTCCCGGCGCGGTGATCATCACGCATGGCAGTTCGTCGCACAAGGCGATCTACTATGCGGTCAAAGCGGGTGCGAACGCCGCCCGCAACGATGTCACGGGCCTCATCGCCAAGGATATCGCGGAATACGAATCCACCCGCAAAACCCTTTAACCCCTCAAACAGAGTTTCTTATACCCCATTTACTTATTCACTATTCACTGTAACCTATTACCTATCTTCGGGGCGTTGCACAGCCTGGTAGTGCGTCTGCTTTGGGAGCAGAATGTCGGAGGTTCAAATCCTCTCGCCCCGACCAATTTCAAACGGTACTAAGAGAATCTCTCCTTATTACCGTGTAATACGAACCCCAGAAAACCCCAAGTAATTTGGGGTTTTTCGCTTTTCTGAGGTCTGCCGCCACCGTGGTATTCAAGAGGAGAGATACAAAATCTCTCCTCGATTCTCCGCCTCCTGCGAAATCTTCTCTGCGTATGTTGTAGCCCCTACAAGATACGCTTCGCCCTTGTTTTACAAGGGTTTCGTGAAATCCGCGCCCTGAAAAAACGCATGTTGTAGGGTTTTATCATAGAGAGTCGTGTGCAGGGCAACACACACGAAAAGCGTAAAAGTCACCGAGAAAACAAAATGCGCGGCAATAAACATACGCAGAATCCAAAGGAGACTGCTGATGAACGAAACGACAACACAGACCATAGCATTGCTCGCCCTGCTCCTCAAGGGCGTGATGGAACGGATAAATCCTCATCTTTGGGGTTGATATATTCGCGTTACTATGGCTATATATGCCCCGCATGCATCAAATAGGAACTATCAAACGATGGAAGAACTGCCAGAGACCCTGAAAGAGGAAATCGAAGCGCTCGATTCCCTCGACGCCCGTGCCTTGAGGCGGCGCTACGCGGCCATTCTCGCGGACATGCCCAACTGCGCCCTGAGCAGCGTCCTGCGGGCCACCGTAGCCTACCGGCTGCAGGAGCGGCACTACGGCCTGTCCCTCTCGAAGGAGGCCACAGTGTGGCTTGACGAGGCCGCTGACGACAAGCGGATGTTTCCGGACGGGCGCAAGGTTGGATCGGGCGCGAGGTTCGTCCGGATTTGGAAAGGAGAACGGTACGAAACGACGGTCCGGGAGGACGGGCGGTACGAATACAACGGCGAAATATACTCGTCCCTCTCGGCCGTGGCCAAGGCCATCACAGGGACGCACTGGAACGGACGGCTATTCTTCGGAGTGAAGTAGATGCAGAACACGGAAACGAAATGGTGCGCGGTCTACACGCGCAAATCGACAGACGAGGGCCTGGACTCGGCGTTCAACTCGCTCGACGCGCAGTACGACGCCTGCTCCGCATACGTCAAGAGCCAGGTCGGCATGGGCTGGCGGCTCGTCGAGAAGAAGTACGACGACGGCGGCTACTCGGGCGGCACGATGAACCGCCCCGCCCTCACCGAGCTCCTCAAGGACATCGAGGCCGGGCAGATCAACGTTGTGGTCGTGTACAAGATCGACCGCCTCTCCCGCTCGCTCTGCGACTTCACCGACCTCTCTAAGCTCTTTGAACGACACGGCGTCTCGTTCGTGTCGGTCACCCAGCAGATAGACACCTCCAATGCCGCCGGGCGCATGATGCTCAACATCCTCATGTCATTCGCGCAGTTCGAGAGAGAGATGACCGCCGACCGCATCCGCGACAAGATATATGCTTCGAGGAAGCGCGGGATGTGGACGGGCGGCCCCACGCCATACGGCTACACGCTCGTCGACAAGCAGCTCAAGGTCGATCCCGATGCGGCGGAGGCGGTGCGGATGATGTTCCGCCGCTACGTGGCCACGGGGTCGTCGCTCCAGGTGGCGAGGGAGCTGAACGAATCGTCCTACAAACGCGCTGACGGCCAGCTGTGGCATCCTCGCATGGTTCTCGCCGTGCTCAAGTGCCGCGTCTACACGGGCAAGCTCGCGGTCAAGCGCACGGGAGAGGTGTTCGACGGCATCCACGAGGCCATCATCGACGACGCCCTCTTCCAGACCGTGCAGAAGGCCCTCGCGGCGAATGTCAGGACGGACGGCAAGTCGAAGCGTCACGCCATGCTCGCTCCGCTCAAGGGCATACTGCGCTGCGGCACCTGCGGTGGCGCTATGACGCCCGTTTTCTCGAACTACTCGAAGGGGGGCGGCAGGCGGCGATATGTGTACTACAGGTGCACGAGGGACGCGAAGAAGGCGTCCGGCGACTGCCCTATCAAGAACATATCTGCCGATACGGTGGAGAGGTTCGTCTACGAGCAGCTTGGCAGGGTCCTGCGCCGCGACGACGTGGTTGGCTTTGTGACCGGCGGAGACGCCGTGAAGCGGGCGGACTTCATGGAGGCGACCAAGGACATGGATGACTTTTGGGCGCGGATGAATCCAGGCGAGCGCGAACGCCTCCTGCGGCTTCTTGTCCGTGACGTGCGCATCTGGCCGGACAAGGTGGTGATTGTCCTCGCTCTTGAAGGAGATGACGGTCGCATAGAGATTCCATGCCGACTCCAGACGAACCTCGGCCGCCAGCACTTTGTGGTCGACGAGCCGGAGCCGACGCCGGACACTCCAGCTCTGGCTGTTCCAAAGGCCATGCGGCAGGCCCGCAGATGGCTGGAGCTTCTCACGTCCGGCACGTATCGTGACAAGAAGCAGCTCGCTGACGCGCTCGGCTTCAATGGCTCCTACTTCGGGAAGATGCTACGCTTCCCGTTCCTCTCGCCCGTCATCGTCGAGAAGATCCGCAACGGCGAACTACCCGACGCTTCGGTTACGAAGCTCATGACGCTGACAAGCCCGCTTTGGACGGAGCAGCACAAGAAACTCGGCATCGAGTGAGGATCGGCAAAGCGCAGAACTAAAGAGGCCGTCGGGGGCGATCCCGGCGGCCTCTTTTGCTTTCTTGTGCAGGAGACGTGTGCTATGCGGCGTGTTCTCCAACCGAACGCATCTTGTCGATTGCGAGCCCGACTTGCTTATATATTGACTCGCCGGAAGTCGCCAACACACGCTCGCTGTGGCCGTCGGCACCGACCGCCCACCCTGTCTGCGGCAGTTCAACCATCTCGCCGCCGTTACGTTCCGTTTCGGCTTTCGCCTTTAGAAGCTGCTCGCTTATGTTCGCGGAGATCTCCTCCCTGCGCTTCGGCGTGGCGGACGGATCGGCCACGAACTTAAGCAGCTCCCTGAGGACTGGCTCGTGCTTGTCGTACGTGTCCCTGTCTTTCTTGTAGGAACGGAGTTCTTCCATGTCGCGGGAAAGGGTGCGTGCGCTCATCTTGAAGCCTGGGCATACTTTCCTGAACCAGTAAAGCGCAGCCGCCCCCGTTAGCCTACCGTTGCGGAAGTCCTTCCCGCTGTAGGGGTGCGCGAGGATGTTCATGATGACGGAAAGCCACAGATCGCGTCGTTCGTGGATGATGCGGTTCTTCCCGAAGCGGAGGCGAACCTCCTTGGGCTTGAGCTTCGCCATTACGTCTTCCGCGATGCGGATGTCCTTGCAGCCAGGCTTGACATAAAACAGCTCAGCGAACATGACGGCCTTGCAGGTGTCGTTCACCCAGCCGCGAGGCACGGTCGAGTTGTCGCAGAGGATCACAATCGTGTCCTCGGTGTGCGAGTTGAAGAACCCCTCCTTCGGTCGGACGGAGAAGAATGCGTCCTTGCCGAATATTTTTCCGATGCGGTACGTCCTGTCCTCGCTGTGCTGCGCATAGTGTTCCCCGACCGCATTGCCGACGAAGTCCGCGACTGCGCGTTCGCTGATTTCGTAGAGCTTGCAGTCGAGTATCTCGTTCTCGATCTGTCTTTTGCACCTGCGGCAGAAATATACCTCCTCCTCGAGGTCTGGTCCGTCGTAGATGGTTTCCACTTCACCTCCGCAATAGGGGCAGTCCCCATTGTCGCCCACATGGTTTCGCACTATTAGCCCGTTTCTGAATGACGCGCTCGACTCAACGGATGAATCCTTCATCGCCTCGGCGATGAGGGTCAACTCCCTCTTGTCTGATTCTGCCAGTATCCTGCTGATTGAAGCCAGGCCCTCAAGGAACTTGGCTTTCTCGATCTTGAACTTCATGTGTTCTTGTTCTCCTTCTTGTTTTTACGGGTCACCCCGCAAAATAGCTTTCCGGCGGCGGGTCGATCACCGTCAGGATCGCCGGTACCGTGTGCATCCGGCATGATGTTGCGTTCGGACTGTTTCTCGACCATTCCGTTTCTCCTCCTATCGCGCGGCGTCCTCCGTCATTCCGTTTTCCGGGCGAGGCGTCGCATCGGATTCGGTTGCTGGACGCGGATTGCCGCAATTTGCCGCAGGAACGCCCTCTGTCGCGCTCGGCTCCTTTTTGGCGATAGTGGTTGCATCCGCCTCCTCCGAAGGCGTGGAGGTGCCTTCTGGCGCGGCTGAAGGCGTTTCCTCGGCTTCCTGCCGATCCGCCGTCTCGTCATCGCTATCGTCCTTTGCGTTTTTGGGCAGAAGCCTTCGCTCGAATTTGTAGAGCGTCCTGCCTTTGTATGTCTCATCGAGTTCGGTTATGTCGTACACCACGCGCTGGTTCTTGTAGTCCACACCGGCCTGTTGGAGGTAGTTTTTGAAGGACACGTAGAAATACGCTCCGCACTTTTTCAGGGCGAACGCTTCAGGGTCGCCCTTGTGGCTGATAACTGCTCCGAGATTGCCGTCCTCGGCTGCAAGAATGATGATGCTCTTGTCCTCGGAGAGTTCCATGTCCTTGACCGCGTCCATAGCGAACGTGAGGCGGCCGCTGTTTTGCACGGTTGCTTTTACGGACTTCTGAAGTCGCTGGGCATCCAGCGGCTTCAAGGTCGATAGGAATCCTTTTGTGCTCATAGTATCTGTTTCCTTTTCTCTGAGGGGAGAGTTCCCCTAAGCGGCGTATATTATATCATATCAACATTTAGGAGCGCAAGAGGGTAGAACAAAAAAATAATAAAAAAATTTTATATCCGTTTTGGCGTGTAAAATTCGCTTCATTTACCCCCTTGCAATGATTACGGAAAAGTTTGAACTGCTAATGGTTTTTACTTTTGACAAGTTTGACATACTTGCTCGTAAAATGTCAATGTCCGACGTGTCAAACTGCTGTAAAAATTTGTAAAAAAAGGATAAAGTATTCCCCCTATATAGTTTTACTATATAGGGGGAATACTTTATTCTTCCATTTCTATTCCCGTTTTGGACATCGAAAATGTCCAGAGTGTCCGGTGAGCTTGCGCCCTTTTTGCCCCCCAGCGTGGTGCTTCGGGGCGAAACAAGGAAAACGCAAGCATGAAGAAAAAACATCGGTTCAGTCGCCCCGACAATCCGTTCACGGCAAAGGTAATGGACGACATCGAGGCCAAGGTCAACGTCGCGATGGCCAAGTTCAAGGTCCTCGCCAACGAGGAGAAGAAGCAATCGCGCCGCCATGAGGTCACAAGCCGTCTAAAGGCGGCGGTCATGAAGGCGCACAACAAGTTCAAGCCGAACAGCCGCTGCTCCTTCCCGAGCTTCGCAGGCGTGTTCATCTCCCGCGAGCTGTGCCACTGTCTGCGGCACCTCGCCTGCGTGGTCGAGCAGGAGAACGCGACAGTATCGTGCGACCGTAAGGTCGACGGGAGCGACGAAGATGCCCCAACCTTCGTCGATGGATTCGCCGATCCCCGCGACCGCTTTGCGGAGGGCCTCCTCAGGTTCGACTTCGACGTCGTGACGGAACTGCTGGAGAAGCAGAACCCGCTCTACGCTCGAATCTTCTCGCTCCGCCGCGAGGGGTACAAGCTCTCGGAGATCCACGGGATCATCGGCGTCCCGGACTGGGAGCTGTATGACATCCTCTGGCCCGCCGTGAAGGATGCGGTGCGCCGGATATACGACCACGGTTGCTGAAAGTTTACGGAACATTCCGCAGCTGCGGCAATAACCATCCACCGTGGGCGGGCGAGAACGGTTCTCCCCGCCTGCGGAAACCAAAAGGAAACTGAACATGAAAGAACCATACTTCATAGACATTCCGGCGAAGGACTATCACGCCGACGCAGCATCGGGACGATACCTCTCGTCCCACAACCTCGCCCAGTTCAGGGCGTGTCCACTAACGTACTCACTCATTATGACCGGCAAGCTGAAGCGGCCCGAGTCGCCCGCGCTGGCGTTCGGCCGCGCCTGCCATGTCTACACGCTCGAGGGCCATGACGCATGGCAGAGGGACTTCCTCGTCAGCGACGGCCCGATTAACGAGCGCACGGGCCAGGCCTACCAGCGAACCTCGCAGAAGTGGCAGGACTTCATGGCGAAGCAGAGCAAGGAGGTCGTGAGCTGCAAGGAGTTCGAGATGATAGAGCAGATGGCCGAATCGGTGTGGAACCATCCCGATGCGAAGCAGCTGCTTGAAAACGGCGAGGCAGAATGCACAATCCGCGTTGAGGACTTCTGCGGGCTTCCTGTACAGGTTCGTCTCGACTGGTTCAACGGCGATTTCGGAATTGTAGATTTGAAGACGACCAGTGATCTTCTCGGCTTTGAGTCCGAAGCCCGAAAGTTCGGCTACGGATTCCAGCTCGCACTGTATCGCGCCGTTCTCGAAAAGGTCAGCGGACGGAAGTTTCCCGTGTACTTGATCGCCTCTGAGAAGACCGCTCCATACAGGGCGGCGACCTTCAAGTACGCTGACGAAGTCCTCGACCAGGCCGAAGCGGAGAACGAAAAGGCAATCGCCGAGCTTATCCAGTGCCGCGAGCGCAACGAGTGGCACACGCGCTTCCGCGAGACCCGGCTTATCGACCACATCTGAAACATCAACCCGAAACAAAGAAAGGACTACCATGTCTCTGCTCCAGAAACTCACCACCGGCAAAACGCCATCGCCGCCGCGAATCCTCGTGTACGGGGACGCGGGCGTCGGGAAGAGCTCGTTCGCTGCAACCGCGCCTAAGCCAGTCGTGCTGGCCTTGGAGGACGGCCTCGACAACGTCGACTGCGCGAAGACCCCGCACATCAAGGACTTCGCAACGTTCATCGCCTACCTCAAGGAGATCCGCGACGAAGCCCACGACTTCCAGACGGTGGTGATCGACAGCCTCTCCGCGCTCCAGAACATCGTCGCCGATGGCGTATGCGCTGCGGCTGGCGCGAAGTTCCTCACAGCGGCATACGGCGGCTACAACCGTGGAAATGACGCAGCCCTCGTCCAGTTCCGCAAGGACGTGTACTCGCTGCTCGACGAGATCCGCCGCAAGCGGAACATGTGCGTCATACAGATCGCGCACTCGCACGACGAGACGGTGAAGTACACGGACGGTACGACCGACCGCCGTACAGCGCCGCGCCTTATCGCTGCGATACGCGATTGGGTGGTCGAGTGGAACGACATCGTCGCCTACGCGAAGATCCGCACGATGGAAGACGCGTCCGGCGGCAAGATCGTCATCGGCAAGAACGGCGGCGAGCGCGAGCTCTACTGCGTGGGCGACACGCGGCTGCTCGCAAAGAACCGGTACGGCATCCCGTCCGGCCCCATGCCGTTCACGTGGGACGCGCTTTCCACCGCCATCAAGTCCGGGAACGGCGCAAATGGTGGGTCGTAAGTTCACAGTCGCTTTCCCGATGCCGTGTGATCGCTGCGGGCGGATCATGCGGCCGGGGGAGACCGCCGTGCAGCGGACCTATCCGAGACAGACGTTTGTCACGCACATCGTCTGCCCGGGAAGGTCGTGGAAGCGCGGGCGGTCGACCCCGACGGGCGTACAACAGCCCCAAACAACAAACCAACAAGAAAAGGAATAAACACATGGAAGAGTGTTTCTTCGATGCAACTACGGTCGATCCGCTCGACAGCGGATTCGCGCCGATCCCGGAGGGCGACTACGAGGTCGCAATCGTGAAGTCCCAGAACAAGCCGACGAAGTCCGGGACGGGCTCGTACCTCGAGCTGCAGTGCCAGGTCGTTAGCGGCGAATACGCCAAGCGCGTGCTCTGGACGAGGCTCAACCTCAAGAACCCCAGCACGGCGGCGGTCGAGATGGCGAAGCGCGAGCTCTCGTCGATCTGCCACGCCACCGGCGTCCTCCGCCCCAAGTGCAAGGAGGACCTGCACAACATTCCGATCATCGCACACGTCGTGCAGGTCGCCGACAACAGGGGCGAGATGAAGAACGAGATCAAGGGGTGGAAGGCGAAGGACAACGCTGCCGCGCCAACGCAGGCGCAGCCCGCTCAGTCCAACGCGCCGACCGGCGCAGGCGCGAAGCCGTGGTGACACGCCACGAGTTCACGCTTGGCTATCCGCCCAGCGTGAACCGCTACTACCGGCACGTAGGCCCGCGTGTGCTGATAAGCCGCGAGGGCCGACGATACAGGATGATGGCGGTTTCACGCCTGGGCGGGATCAAGCCAATCGAGGGCGAACTCGCGCTCACGGTCCACCTCTACCCTCCCGACCGGCGGCGGCGCGACGCGGACAATTGCCTGAAGTGCCTTCAGGACTCGCTTGTACACGCAGGCGCGATGCGGGACGACTCCCAGGTGAAAATACTCCACGTCGAGATGCTCGACCCGATTCCCGGAGGCAAGGTATACGTCGTCATCGAGAGGAAAGAGGACTATGGGCGCATGCGCGTGTGCGAGGCCGCACCTTGAACGGCACGATAAGGAACAGCAATGGAAACAGGCACCACAAGGACTTTCAGTGAGGCGTGAGCAATGGCGGAGCTTCGGTACTACCAGAGGGACGCCGTGCTTGCGACCTACAGGCATTTGCGTGAGAAGAAGACCAATCCCTGCATCGAGATCACGGTTGGCGGAGGGAAGTCGTGGGTCGCCGCGCAGATCATGTCCGACACCGTGAAGGCGTGGGGTGGGCGCGTGATCCTCCTCTGCCACGTGAAGGAGCTTCTCGAGCAGGACCTGGAGAAGCTGAATATTCTCTCTCCCGACGTCAAGACGGGGATGTACTCCGCAGGCTTCGGGAAGTACGACACCGCCGCGCCCGCGATAGTGGCTGGCATCCAGTCCGTGTACTCCAAGGCCGAGATATTCGGCCATCGCGACATCTGCATCGTCGACGAGGCGCATATGATCCAGCCGAACGACGAGGGGATGTACGGAACGTTCGTCGAGGGGCTGCGGAAGGTCAACCCGAAGATACGGTTCATCGGAATGACCGCGACGCCGTACCGCCTCAAGGGCGGGCTCATCTGCCAGCCGCAAAACCTCTTCAACGAGATATCGTACTCCATCGGCCTCAAGGAGCTGATCGACAAGGGCTTCCTCTCGAAGCTCGTGGCTAAGTCCGGACGGGTCGTGGCGAACCTCGACAACCTCCACGTCCGCGCCGGGGAGTTCGTCGCCGAGGAGGTCGAGGCGGCGATGATGGAGGACAGGGTCGTGGCGAGCGCCTGCCGCGAGATCGTCGAGCGGACGCAGGAGCGCAAGAGCGTCATCGTGTTCTGCTCGTCGATAGCGCACTGCCGGAAGGCGGCGGAGCTCATATCCCGCTTCTCGGGCGAGGAATGCGCGGTCGTGACGAGCGAGTCCTCGTCGCAGGAGCGGGCGGACATCCTCCACCGCTTCAAGGGCGGCTCGATCCAGACGGATCTCTTCGGAGGGACAAAGGGTCCGCTCAAGTACGTGTGCAACGTCGAGTGCCTGACGACGGGGTTCGACGCGCCGAACATCGACTGCGTGGCGCTGCTCAGGCCCACGATGTCACCGGGACTCCTCCTGCAGATGTGCGGACGCGGGACGCGTCTTTCCCCTGATACTGGAAAGCAGGACTGCCTCATACTCGACTTCGCGCACAACATCGAGAGGCACGGGTGCCTCGACCAGCTGCGCCCGCCTGGCGAGCGCACGGGCGAGAAGCGCGGCCCCCTGGCGAAGTCATGCCCGGAGTGCCAGACGATGATGCCGATCAACGTGATGACCTGCCCGAACTGCGGGCACCAGTTCCCTCAGCCGGAGAAGCGCATACGCATCGAGAGCGAGGCGTCGACGCTTGGCCCGATCTCCGGCGAGGTCACTACCGAGACCCTTGAGGTCACAGACGTGGAGTACGAGCCCTGGACAAAACGCAACGCTCCGCCCGGTGCGCCGAGAACCGTCAGGGTCACGTACTGGTGCGGACTCAATGAAAGATACTCGGAGTGGATATGCCCGGAACACACGGGCTT
>JAFXTB010000071.1 GCA_017525225.1 Kiritimatiellia bacterium | reverse complement strand
TTTCGCAGTCTGCCACGTCCTTCTTCGCCTCGTGATGCCAAGGCATCCATCGTGCGCCCGTATACGCTTGGCAAGATTCACCTCGCCTCTCGTTACGTTGCAATTCCCTTCATTTCCAATCTTCCAGTTTTCAAAGATCAAGCCGCTCCCGAAGGAAGCCCCCCGGATGGCGGACGAGCGCATAGTATATCAAAGCCCGTTGACCCGCGCAAGGGGGAAAATGAAAAAATTTTAAGTCGTCAGCGGGACCACGCTTTTGACCGTCATGTTCTCGTCGCGGGCGTCAAGGAACGCGAGCGAATAGCGCTCGCCTCCGGGCGGCACGGAAAGGACAACATGCGCCCCTTCATAGACAGCTTCGGGGACATCCTTCATCCATGCCCGCGTGCCTTCTACGCGCCGCCGCTCCACCGGCATCACCCCTGGGCAGACAAGCCTGTCCCCAGGATATGCGCAGCGATCGCAAAGCCGCGTCATCGTGTCGTCGGTGACATGCAGCTGGTCCCAGATGCAGGCCACGTAGACACGCGCGGCAAGGTCGCGGACGCACTCGAAAGGCATGGAGTGGTGTCCGTGGTGGTTGATCTTGGCGACATCGACCCTCCCCGCCGCCGCGCCTATCGCCTTCTCCACACCGGAGTACTTGCGCCCTCCCGAGAAGTCGCCAGCCGTGTAGAAACGGAACTTCCCGTACGAGAACACCATGCCGAGGCTCATCATGTTCTCGATGTAGCTGTGGCTGGGGAAGTTCTCGTAGACTCCGTTCTCGGCGCAGATGTCGCGGATGCGCCCGTCGGGATAGGAGATACGGCCGTTCGCACAGATGTTGCACACCGAGAACCCCGCCGCCGCCGAGGGATCGCGCAGCGGCACGAACTGGTCCGTGGCACCGAGGCGGAACTTCTCGACCTTGAGTCCATCGCGCTTGGCGAGATAGGCATATATCCGCTTCATGTGCTCAAGCGTTTTCCATTCGCTGTCGACGAACTTGATCGGATCGTCATAGTCAGGCCAGCCGCGATCGACCGCCTTGCGGAAGTGCAGATGCTCTATCGCCAGCCCGAAGCCGCTGCGGTAGCATCCCGTATGCTCGTCCCCGCCCTTCAGCACCCTGCGCGACTGCCAGCACGGCGTACCGACGTGATCCTGGTGGAAGTGTGACACCACCATGTAGTCCACCTTGTCACCGTTCGGATTCACCCTGCGGACATAGCGACCTATCCAGTCGCCGGCGAGCCTGGCTGGGCTCGGCAGCACCGGCACGGCGAGCTCGAGCCTCGTCACGGCGGCATGGTCGCCGCAGTCCAAGAGCATCGTCGTGGAGTCGGGAAAGATCAGGAACATCGACTCCGCCACTCCCGTGTAGATGAAATGTACCTGGAACTCGCCGGGCTTCCATCCCTTCCACGCCTTGCCGACGGCATTGTCCCTGGCACCTGCGGCAAAGGCCGTGCGCCAACTGCCCAGTGCCGACATCCCAGCCGCACCCACGGCCAGCTTCATGAATGACTTGCGTTCAACGTCCATCTGACTACTCCTTCCTGCGAAGTTCCAACTGATCGAAATACACGGCCCTGATGCAGGGATTGACGCCTTTGACCCGCCTGCCGTTGCCGATCCACAGGACCTCGTTCCCTGCGGGCCTCCAGACTCCATCCACGTCGTACCAGGCGTAGCCGTCGCCTTTGACCTTGTCGGGGCCGACATGGAAGTCCCTGATGTCGCGCTTCCTCCATGCCACGGTATCGCACGTGCCTACGGAGAATACGGAACCCGTTGCTACACCAGTCCTTTCCACCCGCGCGTGTACCCGCACACCGATCTTCGCGCCGGGATCCTTCGCGAACGACTCTTCGCGCAACGCAAGGCAGTGGTGCATTTCGCCGATGGCGGCGGCGTCCATGCGCACTGCCTTGCCGCCCGCCGCGAGCGGGTCGTCCACCCGCGCCGTCGCCGTGGCGTTGTAGCCGACTTCCATGTCGGTGACCGGTATGACGATGCGGTCCCCGGTCTTGTCCAGCGCCGCCGGATCGAGCGCCGCGATCCGCCCGACCCTCCTGCGGACCATATCCACGCTGCCATGCAGACCGCCCAGAAGGCCCTTGACGCGCGCGAAATCGTCCAGCGTCCGTTTTGCGACGGGCCTGAGGGCAGCCGCCTCGCGGACCGCGTCGCCACCGCCGGCGAGCGAATATTTCACGCCAAGCGGCGACCTCGCAAGCCGCACGATATCTACATTGTGCCGTGCCCAATAGACATTCTCGCGGCGGCCCGGATCGTCCTTCACGAGATCAAGCGCCGCAGTCCACTTCGCCGACCACTCGTCAAAGAAGCCGATCGGCTGGTACGGGTCGTCCAGCTTCGTGCCCATCATCACCAGCGGCTCTCTCGTCTCGTCGCGCTTCCGCTCCAGTTCCACAAGGCCGTCGTAGTATCCGCGCGCGACATCCGCCGCCGCGCCGTAGTAGCCCCTGAAGAAACGGTCCAGCAGCGGCTCCAGCGGCTGGTCCGGGTTCCACAGGAGATGTCCGATGATCCACGTCTTCAGCGCCTCGTCCACGCACTTGACTCCGTAGTGGTTGCCCTCCTCGAACACGCCCAGCGCTCCCATCTCCCTGAAGTAGCGGAAGTTCCCCGGCATCACGTGGCAGCACTCGAACGGCTGGAAGAGATACTTGAAGTTCGCCGAGTAGTCCCAGATGTAGATCCTGTCGGCGATCTTCCTCCATTTCCTGAAGTTCTCCACGAACTCCCTGCACCCTTTCCACCGTGATTCGCGAATGGGCTTGGAGAAGTCGCAGGCATCCGTGCAGTAGCAGATCATGACGTTCGGATGCACCTTCATCGTCTTCGGCGGCTTCAGCGTGTAGGCGTATGCGAACGTCAGTATGGTGATGTCGGGATGCTCCATGCACACGCGCTCCGCCACGTAGTTTGCCATGTGGACGAGCGAGGCCGAAGGCGATCCTTCTCTTTCATCCAGAGTCTTGCAGTCCGCGCACCGGCAATTGCGCCTGAAGTCGTTGGGGTAGATCGAATAGTATTTGCAGCGTGGATAGTTCCTGCGAATGCGCTCCTTCATCTGGGCGACAAGGAAATCGAGAAAGCCCCTATTCGTGAGACAGCGCTGCGCGCGCCTGTCGCGCCGCATGCCGCCGACGTTGAGCAGGGCGAACCATTCCGGATGCTCCTTGAAGTATCTGTTCGGGGGGCATAGGCTGTCGAAGGTCGCGCCGCCTGTCGTCGTGTCCTTCACATGGTCGCGTCCGCCCAGCTCCTCTGGATACTCGATGCGAAAGCCGTTCAGCTTAAGCTTCGCGGAGAATCCGACATTGCGCAAGTGGTCGGTCCAGTTCAGGTCTCGCAGCACGAACGCCGGCTTCTGCACATCGTCAAGCGTAGCCGACACCTCGATCCTGTCGCGCGCAGGGACCACCTCCTGATTCGGTGCAAGCCATTCACATCCGCAGTAGCGTTCAAGGAAGTCGTAGACGCCGAAGAGCGTTCCATGCACTCTGCCGCCCTCGATGTGGAAATGCGGCGGCTGCGACACCAGGCGAAACCCGTCGTTGCCGAGTTCGGACGCCCCGTTGCCGAGGAAGATTCCCCGCGCAGGCGTCGCATTGGTCGCGATAGGCAGCGTGACACCCGTGATCTCCCGCATGTATCTCTGAAGCTCCCTGGCTGCAAATGTCTGCGATGGAGACGGCGACTCCGGAAGGATGATCGCATAACCCGGCTCGCACCCACGTTCTGCGAGCGTAAGCACCGCCGCATCCGCACGCACGCCGACACTGCCAAGAAGAAGACCTGCTAGCGTCAGACATGCCGGGATGTTGTCCATAGACCTACCTGAAGGATATCACTATGCTGTTGCTGTAGAGAAACAGGATCGATCTGCCGTCTGCGGACTTGCCGAGTTTCCATCTGCGCGTGATCGGGCTGGCAAGGCGGTCGAACGCCGGAAGCCCCGTGATGGGAGCATCCGCCGTGCAGAGCGCCAGCGGTTCGTTCGAACGCGGGAAGCTCGCCAGATCCTCGGCGGTGAACGTCGTTCCGGCGGCGAACTCGAGCGGCACGTGCGCCCGCAGGACGCCGCCCCCGTTCACGTCGGCAGCGGACACGGTCCAGGAGTTCGTCACCGTCATGGGATGCACGTAGTATGCGTTGGAGTTCGTGATCGTGCCAAGCCCCTCCAGGTCGCCCACCACGATGCCGTTGCCGAACGTGTCGAGCGTCGTGTCCCTCCCCATGGCCAGTGTCCAGAACGACGGCTCGTCCTGGACCGCAGTCTTCGTGTCGTTCGTCGAGACTGTCAGCAGCGAGCCGTCGCCAGGATCCTCGATCAGGACGTAGTCCGTATAGCTGTTGGAACCCCTGCCCTGGGGATCGTAACGGAAACCGGCGCCCAGATTGCTGGAAATCTTCCATGACATGTTGGTGAAACCAGTACCGGCCGGATTGAGGTAGGCATTTGCCCCGGCAGCATATGATGCGATGCGGAAACGGTGGGTTCCAGGCGCAACGTCCAGGGTTTTCTTTATGCCTGTCTGCCACTGGTTATACTGGAAAAATCTCGATGAATCAAGCCAGACGTTAAGGTGCGTCCCCGCACCGCCGCAGAACGTCCACTGCTGCGTCTCGCCGGTCCTGTTCCAGATGTAGCCGCTGAATGTAATGATGATGCCTACGCCACCACCCTCGCTCTCTGCATCAGGGGGTATGTGTCCCAATGGCATTGAAAGCTTCGTCAAACACTCCGGCGTAAGCTCCACCCAGTTGGTGAAACATATCGAAGAATTGGCGGTTGCTCTCCATATATCGTCCCAGTGCGTACCGTCCGGCAGATCGAAGTTCTTGCGATCCGGCATCAGGAACCGTCCGGCGACAAGACCAGCCTGCGCATAGCGCGTAAACTTCAATGTGCCTTCTGCTATCTCGGCGCGTCCTGTCACCGTAAGCGGATTTTCCATATCAAGCCGTCCAAGGCCAGCCTTGCGGAAGGATGGGGCGTAACCACCTCTTCCACCCGAAAAAACGAAGTTTGTTCCGGCACTCACATTCACCGTCGTCGATGGCAAATCGTAGCGCTCGTGCTTGGAAAGCAGTGTCACAGGCGTGTTCGTGACGGAAAACCCAGCACATGTCGGCGGGAGGGAACCCGGATACCACAACGCAAGCGCACCCGTTTTGTCCAACCCTGTAAAGACACCCAGACTTCCGGTAAAGGAATTGGACGGAGCCGCCAGCTGCAACATGGTGTTCTTTGACATTATGCTGCCTGCGCCAGAGACCGTATTGGACAGGACCATGCCATCGCTGGTTCTGCTCGTGCTGAAGTTTGCCAACGAGCTAGGGCTGTCGAGAACGATAGGACCTTGCCAGCAATTGCCTAAATAGGTCCCAAACGTCTGCTGGCTGCCGTTAGGAGCTATGGTATGGCGTCCGGTGAGTCGCAGAGTCCAAGGGGTGATGTTGTTCGTCGTTGTATTATATGTCCAGAGTGCTGCGGAATTTGTGAAAACGATCTCACTACGGGCATCGCCGTAGAACTTGACGTCGCCTTGCAATTGTATCGAGTGATTATCTATGACGATGCGGGAAATCTCACTGGCGGAATTGGTGATGGCGCAACCGCTCACGCAGAACACTCCGGAATTACCACGCTTGCGGACTGTAAGCTGGTGCCCGGCGAGATCGATGAAGCAGTTGGAACCACCATAGTCGAAGCGAGTTGTCTTCGTGGATGCGATGGTAGCGTCGTCCGCAAGTGTTAAAGGGCGATAGAAACAGTAGTCGTTCTGAGATGTATCGTTGTCGTTGCAGATGGCGCCGTAGCCGTCACAGCCATCGCCCGCGATCTGGAAGCGGTTGTAGATCTTGAGCCCCTTTACGGCGCAGGTGTTTTCGCGCGTCGCCATCACGAATGAGGCGCCGTTGGAAACCACGATCAGCGGAGCCAGAGAGGCCGATGTCGTCACGCCCATCTGGTTGTTGGTGTTTATGACGAACGCTCCTTCCTCGATGCGTATCTCGCCGGTGAAGTTCTTCATCTTCAGCGATGAGAGCATGTAGCCGTTTCCACGCTTGCGGAATATCGAGTTGGCCTTGAACGTCACGTTGTTGAAATCCTCGGTGGTAGTCGTGTCCGCATCCGCATCATATATCTCGACCTGCTGGCTCTCGATGCTGACAGGCGAGGCGAATGTGCCGCCAGACACGACGACCGTGTAGATGTTGGATACCGTATCGGCACGTGTTGCAGCCGTCATCGCAGACAGACTGGCGACAGCACAGAGGAGAAGTGTCGATAATTTACCCCCCCCCCTGGAATACATCATTTTTGCAAGTTTCATCGCATCCTCCTCTCTGTTTTCCTCAAAGACGGAGGAATTATCCTAAATTCCTCTGTTGAAGAATCTGCTCAACCCGTTTTTCGTGGCATCCACGACCCAGACCACGCGGTCCGAACACCCGCCGCAGAACGCTATCGCACCTCAAACCGGCCAAGCGCATCCATTATGCCATAATTCGCTCC
>JAFXTB010000070.1 GCA_017525225.1 Kiritimatiellia bacterium | reverse complement strand
TTCCATATTGGCAACATTGGAACTGGCAACATTTGCACATTGGCAACATTCACTTCACCTTCGTCTCGACGCTGACGGGATTGGCCTGGACGGGCTTGTTCTCGTCGTCGCCCTTGTTGTCGGCGATCTGCTCGGACTTGGTGACGACCGCGATGCCGGGGATGCCGACCGCGTAGAGGCTCATGCTCTGCGACTTCGCGCTGGGCGTGAGCGCCGAGCAGCCGTCCGTGACCGCCACCAGCCCGCCGCCGAGCGCGCCGAGCAGGACGGGCTTCACCGCCGCCCACAACGCCTTGCCCAAAGACTTCCAGTTGATCTTGAGTTTCATGGTTTTCCCTTTCAAAACTATTCACTGTTCACTATCACCTGTTCGTTGCGCTTCGCGCCTACGCCGCCTCAACGACCGGTTTGGCGACACATTTCCACGTCGGCCTGCGGATGAGAATGCCGTTCTCCGTGGCGATGCCGTTGCGGTATGCCGCCTCGTTCTGCTCGAAGTCGGCGCTGAGCGTCTTCTCCAGGGACGTCTTGTCGGCTTTGAGCTTCTCGATCTTCAGCAGTACCTCGACCAGTTCGGCGCGCTTCTGCTTGATGTCGGTTTTTGTCAGTTTCATCGTTTCGTTCCTTTCGGGTTGGCGGTTGACGGTTCGCAGCGAAAAACCCGTTCGCCGTTCACCGTCACCTGTTGAAAAATGGCGGGGACCGGGCGGAACATCTCCGCCACACGTCCCCATCCAGGTGGAAGAACATCATGTCCTCCCGTCATTGTTAGTCCCGCGAGGCGGATGATTTTTCCAGACTTTCCTTTACAAAGTTCAATGTTCACAATGTTCACAATTCACAAAGGGGCACACATTCAGTCTGGCGAGAATGGAGGTGGTCGTGAGTGAAGATTGTGAACATTGGAAATGCGTGTGTTGTGTTGACGAAAACGAAAGAAGAACATGTCTTATTTCCTTCCTATGCCAAGTTCCAATGTTCACAATCCCTTGTGAACATTGGACTAAGGCAGCATTGACATTGTTCTAACCATGGCAAATCAGTCTGTAGAGAAATCCCCCACGACTGAGAGGGGTTGCGGTGATCAGTTCCGATTGGATCAGCGTTTCGATTACGCGACGAAAGGCATCGGTGTCGATGTGCATGTACCGCAGCAGGGCCCCGTGCTTCATCTCTCCATGTCCATAGTCGCGCAGATACCTGAGCGCCTTCTGCCTCAATGCGTCGAACTCGTTGTCGTGAACGTACACGCTCGCCTGGAATAGCATCCTTCGAGTAAGATGCTCGGTGAGATGCCAGCCCCATTCGACTGCGTGTTCCGATATCAGTGGATCGCGTGGATTCTCGCTGATGGCGTACAGCAGCGCGAGCTTTGAGCTTTTCTCGGCGGCGCGCGACCATAGCGCTTTCCCCGAGGTGGTCTTGGACGCCCTGTAGAGAACCTCGCATCTTTCCGTCACTTCCTTGCGCTTTGCAGTGGCGTCCTCCGTCTCGTCTATCGTGTAAGGTTCGATGTATGACGGCGGCGTGTCGTCGAGGTTCTCGAGGTCCAGACCGTCGAATCCCCCCAGCGATACAAGATATCGCGCACAATCTATCAGCTCTTGCGGAAAGGGCTTGAAGTGCGGATTGCCGGCTGAGCCGCGTTCCCCCGCCTCAAGTACGAGGCATCTTGAAAGCAGTCCATTCTCCATCGCACGTTCGCTCACGGCGGAGAACAGGTATTTTGGAATGGCTGTCCCAAGGAGAGTCAGATGTGGTTCGCGTATTCCCCGCGCCCGTATCTTGTCGAACTTGCCCGCCTTGCCGCCAGTCTGCTGGATTGCCTTCTTGCGCATTGCGTAGGTCGTGTCCGCGCTTGTGGCGAACTGCAGCAGAGCGCCGTATATTCTCTCTATCGTGCTGTCCCCGTTCTCCGCGAGAGAGGCGAAGAGCGTGTCGATCTCATCCACCTGGAAGAACGAGCATGGCCTGACAAGCAAAGCGTCCTCCAGACCTTCCGCACTTGCAAAGCGGTCCGCCATGCCGCCCATGATGCCAAGCTCAGTCGCAAGGTTCATGTTGACCTTCCTCGGAAAGTCCTTCCCCACGCCGGAATCGGCAAGGGCGATCAGGTAGATGTTCGTCCTCAGGTTCCTTGAATCCCTGAAGTTTCGTCCCGTCAAGTGTGCGAGCATGGCAAGCGCGGCGGCAAACGCGAGCGTCCTGTTGGGATATGGAGCGCAGGCCAGGGTATGTGCCGTCAGCATGTCCACGAAACCAGGCACCGAAAGCATCTCGTCAGGGAGCGTTCCGGGGTCCTTGACCATGTCGACAGGCACTTCGTGCACGTCTTCCGCGTATGCCGTCGCTCCATTCGCTTGGTATGGCAGCGGCGTCACATCGCACCCTACGGACGGCATTCTTGCAGGCCAGGCGCCCAGCATCTCAAGGACGCGGCGCTTCGAATATCCTGTGTTGGGTTCGAATGGCGCGGCATTGCTCGAAAACACGTAGAACACGTCGCCGTTGAACGTCGCGCTGGTGGAACGACCGTTCTTGCCAGGTCTTTCCCAGTGCTCGTTGTTTCCACCGCGCGTCATCTTCCAGCCGTTTGCCGCCAACACCGGTCTGATGTCGATGGAGTCCGCGTAATCGAACCTGAGAGTCCCAGGGGTACACGTCGTACGGCGCGAGGGCAGGAGTGTCCCGCGTTCCGTATCCAAGGCTTGCCGATCTCGAGACTTGGTGGCGGAAGATTCGTCGAAGCTCCTTGCAAGCTCGATCAGCTGGTTCTCCTCAAGTGGCGTCAACGTTCCGATGTGTCGAAGGTCCCCGCTGACGATACTGTACCCGTCACTGGGGGCACATTTCACGTAGCCGCCTTCCCCGCGCGTCTCGATCAGCACGTGCCCGTCGGACTTCATTGCAAGTTTCCGGTTGCCCGGTATCTCCAGGTCCTTGACACGGTAGAAGACGTGCTTCCCGCCTGAAGGGGAGTTCTCGACGACGAGACGACTCTGTATTTCCGGCGGCACCTTGGATATCCACGGCTCGAATCTGCTTCCCTTGTCGTCGAAGTCAAGCAGCTCTAGGTTCCCGGAGACCTTCCCCGTGACGATCCCGATTCCATCGGCATGGGTGAAGTTCACCACGACCTCCTGGTCGGTCATGAGCCTCTCCGTGAAGACCTTCCAGGAACACGCCGGGCGTTTGTCCCGCATCGTGGGGATGGCGCTGAGGCCGGAGTGGACGTATGACGATGCTATTATCAGAAGCTGGTTCATTTCTTCCTCCTCGATTCTAGATCCTTACGACGACCTTCTCCGCCGCCTTGCGTGCGACGGTCAGCCATGACTTCCATCTGGCGTAGAAACGCGACATGCTGATCTGCGCGAGGCGAGCGGCTTCGGCAAACCGCCCGTCTGCAACCACATACGCGGTGAACGCACGCGACACTTCCGGGTTGTCAATCGCGTCAAGAATCTCCATGAGCGTGGCCGCCGCGAAACGACGTCGTTCCTCTGCATCCGGCAGACCGGGCAGGGCTTCGGCCAACTGCTGTACGGAAAGGATTTCGCCATCATCGCAGTCGCATGTTTCTAGCGCGTCCTTCGCAAACAGGCGGTCTTCGATTTCTCGATACGTTTCGCGCACGGGCAGTACCTTGTTGACATGGAAGCGCCACAGGCATTTCCGCATCGTAGAGATCAGATAGGTCTCGGTTGTCGCCCTGTCCAGCGGCGGCATTTGCGCCGCCTTGACCTCGATGCATAGGGCGGCATACTGATAGGCGTCCATGGTGTCCAGCGGATAGAAGTACCCCTGTTCGTCGAGCTTGCGAACATGCTTGCACAGCATGCGCCAGACCTTCGGCGTGATCGTTCCTTCGTAATTATGGTAGGTCTGCTCCAGCATCCCCGTCGATCCGTGCCTGATAAGACACGGTACGAGCTTTTCCTTTTTTTTCATCTTTTGTCCTTTCAAGTGCGTCCCGGCTCGTGTCCGCCACCATGGCAGACTTGAACTCCCGGGGTTTGCGCAGAAGGACTTGTTCCCGCCGTTTTCAGTTTTGGCGGGAAGCGAGACAATCCCCAAGGCGTAGGTTTATTGGAAAAAAAGAATTGATGGGCGTGGCAGGGAATCCTGTTTCGCACAGTTTTGGCGGAAATGGGTGAGCAAGATTGAGTGAAACTTTCAATGTGAAATAAAATAATGTGTTTTTGTCCAATCTTATCAACTTTCGACTTCTTTTCCCCCCCTTGAAATCCGCTCTGATTTATGCTACACTACCACGTTATTCCCTTAGGAAAAGGAAGATAGAACGCTGTCACATGGAAGTACATGACATAGCCGATCTTGCCGGACGAATTGGCGGCAGATTGATGGAGCAGGTCTTCAAGACCTGCCGGGTTGCTATTGACTATGACTGGGACACGTTCAGCAGCAAGAATACCGATACCTTTCAAGCGGCGCTCGGTACCTTGCCGGAGGACAAGCTAGACGCCCTCGATGCAGTCTTCACCCCAGCAAAACGACTCTACGCGGAGGCGAAGAACAAGCTGACGATACTGTCTTATCTTGAACACAACGATCTTCTACCCACGGAAGAAGACAAGAAGAAGGCTTTTGAGAAAATCATGAACAAGACCAGTGCGCTCGCCGTGTGGTGTGTTCTGAATCTCGAGCATGAAGATATCCGCGAACTGACCGACATGGTCATCATTGATGCCAAAAGCGGCAACAAGTGGAAGACCTTTGAAATGGAGTTTACGACTCCGCCCGGTCGTGAGATTGTGAAGGAGCACCAACAGGAGCTTGCGGACAATCTTCGGTCGTTCGTAAACCAGAAAGAGAAGTGCGCGGACTTCAGCCATCCTCTCGCATACCGTGTCGGCAGCAGACAGGCATTCCTCTTGAAGATGAACGATCAGACGGTCGAACTTGAAGAGGCCAAGAAGGACAGTTACTTCGAGTGGGTGCAGTTCAACCCCTCTGTGAAGCTTGTTGTCACGCTTGATGACGAATCGAACCGCATCTGCGTGCACTACCGCAACGGAACACACGCCAAAACCATCGCCGAGCGGTTCTGTAATGTGCTGTTCGGCGTGGACGGCTACAAGATTGCAGGCGAAGTCCACTACGATCTCTCGCAGTTCATCACAAGACCCAGGTCCAATCTTGGCAGCGACTCGAGGAACATTGTCCGTAATGTCACGGTTGTGGGGCTGGACGTGCTGCTTCGCGGGTTCTCGACGAGCCAGCGTTCCTACAGGGAGACAAGCACTGCACAGGGTGCAATCGGTCTCTACGAGGCAATATACAACGACCAGCATCCGGACGATGATGAACTGTCGGTGGTTGGGATCGGCAAGTTGGCAACGCTATTCCCGAGAGGGACGATTGCAAGGCGTGTCCGGCTCCGGGCGTGGTTCGATCTCGCAACAAGGCGAAACAGGTCAAAAATATTTGAGATCAGCGAGGATTCGGAACATGGGTTCCAGGATGTTCCGCGGTACATATGTGATGCCATGCGTCGCTTTCTTGAGGAGAACGAGATAACCCAAAAGGAGCCTGCCGATGGCGATACTTGAACGTATAGCGAACAAGATCGCCGGAAAGCGCGACATCCTCACGCCAAGGGATTGGAAAGGCGAAGACCTCGCTTCATGGATAGTTACAGGGGTCTTGCGTCAAGCAGGATTTGCCCCAGAAGACTACATCTGCACCGGTTGCACAGCGTGCGATGCATTCCCTTGTCCGAAGCAAAAGCGGGCGACAGGCGGCGAACCGGCGTTTTATGTCCGCTGCGCGGAGACTGGCGAACTGATGGATGTGCCGAGCGAATCAATAGCGAAGTACGCCATCAAAGTCGAATCGTTCGCGGCTCTCTTTGCATCCGCGCTCCAGTGTCAAAAGACGAGACCGTCTTATGAATTGCATGGCGTATGGGATCTTGGCGAGACCGGCGAGGCGTTTTCCAACCGCAAGCGCAGAGCGTGGTTCTTTCGCAGGTTTGACAGCACCGCCGCGCAATCGTTCAAGTCGCTTCCCAGCGGCTCGCAAGGCGCAATCATCGTGGCGGCGAAGGTGGGGAAGGACTATGACGAATCCGCATTCCCGTTTGTCTTTGCCGCCAGCGAACTGATGCCGGATGGGGAGCCTGTCGTCTCTCTCGATCCTGTACGGATTCGGTTCATGGCCGACACCGACAGGCGACGTCAGGAAAAGATGAACCTTCGCAAACCAGATACCGACCTTGAAGACAAACTAAAGGCGCTCGCCCAATACTACAAGGACAACGCCCTCGCCCTTGCCCGGGTGATGAAAAAGAGTTGGCACAAGGCGGAGTCCGCCGCAAAGAAAATCACCCAGCAGACGGCGGCAGACGCAGTTGGCGTCACAGACTCCCGCATTAGCGAATATCTGAACAATGAAAAGTACGAGACCAGATACCCCTGGGCAAAAGCCGCACGGTTCTGGCAAGGTATGTGTGCCGACCCTCAACAGTTGTCAATAGTTGCGGACATCATCCGTACAAGGTTGCATCACAAGTTGGCAACCATTGACAAGATGGATGCTGTGGCACTACATGCCATGATCTTGCCTCATTTCTTGGCAGATTCAATTTTAAAGATAGGAGCCACAACACTCCACTCACAATAAGGTAATTAGTTGTATGGCAGACCAGTTTAATCCACGAATAGTTCCGTTTATTCCTAACCTTGAAGGCGTCTACAATCAACGCTTTTATTCACTTGTCTCTTCATGGCGACATGGAGAGAATCAAGATATTCATGTCGCTGCCCTTGAAAAAGAAGTGTCCGATTTGGAAAAGAGTGCTTCACAAAAGACAGAACAATATATTCGCTATCGTGCAATTCTTTTACTGCTACGCGACCTACTTACAACGACATGGGCGGCAAACTTTGAGTATGGTCAATTAGTGCTTAACACATTTAATGCTTCAGATGTACAGGATTCATCAATTGAGTTACTTCAATCTGCGAAGGCAAAACTCCAACGGTGCATGGAATCAAGTCGCTTGAGAATCATTGAAGACAATCGAGAGTTTATTCTCAAGGTGGAACAGGGGACTTGGGCAAAGCAGCATAGCCCAATTTCCGACTTGATTTCAGATGGAAAAGAATTGGCACAAAAACTTCGCGCTGTCCTCGCTGGGAAAATTAAACTGAAAGATGTGATCGATCCAGTAATTCAATTAGTTGATGACACTACCGACGCTACTACAGGATTACGGCTCTTAGATATTTGGCGTTATTTTAGATATACGTGGTCGAGTCCCGCTGAAAATACTCCTGGGCGATCAATGCAATATTTGATTCGAAATAAAGCCTTGCCAGGATGCCCTATTATGGGGATTTCATCTCTTGATAATTGTGCCCTAGCAATGGGTCCTCGTGATGAATTTCTTGGATGGTCAGTGGGGGCTTTTGAGGAAAAATTATCTAAAGATTTCGGTTATTCCACAGCTAAAATCCTTAAACTCTTGGATTCATATTTGACTGATGGCATCGCAGGTATATGCACGAAGGGTTTGAATTTGACCAAGGGTCAATTGGAGCATCCGACTGAAGATTTCATATTGGAACTTCGTAATTCCGCTCGCCTCGAAAAAGACAAAAGACGTTGTTCATTGGCAGGGGACACTATTAAGGCAAATTCAGACGAGTCCAAAGCCCTCCTCTTTGCAAAAAAGAGAAAAGATAAATTAGCGAGCTATCTTGATGCCCGCCGGCAGATTAATGAGTTTATTGAAAGTCGTGGCGGCCCCAAAAATATCTCTGTCGCGGATTTAACGATCATACACCCCGCAATGACAATTGCGTTACAAGCACAAAAGGAAAAGCATATAGGGTCAAGTCTGTTGGAGTTGAATGTTTGCGGAGCGATAAGACCATATAATGAATTACTTGTAGGTAAACTTGTGGCCTTGTGTGCTTTAACACCATATGTTATTGACACGTATCGTGAACGTTACAAGAATCGTCCAAGTGAGATTGCGTCCCAAATGCTTGGGAAATCAGTTTGCCGCACGCCCGATCTTGTTTATGTAGGAACGACATCGCTTTATAGTGTCGGATCAAGTCAGTACAATCGATTGGTTTTGCCAGGGGACAAGATTGGAGCTTCGTTCGACTTGAAATTCCAAGAACTGAAGAAGAGAACGCAAGGGTTTGGAACGTTTCACATTAGTCGTAAGACCATTGATGCCCTAGAGCAGGTTCTCGAGAAAGATGGTTCACACACTGTTAATCACCAGTTTGGTGAGGGGGCAAGTCCAAAGTTACGGTTGTTGGGAGAGGGGATTAGAACACTATTAAAATCAGATGGGAATGTGGCAATCTCTGTCTTTACGACTCATGCGATGCCTCGAATCATTTTTGCTGCGCCGTTGATCAGAAATTGTACGGAGTATCTGTTGGGAATTGAGAAACGTCCGCGATACTATGAGTCAAGAAGCGACGGCGATGTCGGGACGCAGCGAGTCATTGATTTTTGGAGCGAACGATGGTTAAGGAAACGACTTGAATTCGCGCCGGCACTAGAGCGAATGGAACAGTTCGATTTGAGCGACGGCGTAAATAAGCAACTTGTTGGTCAATATCTTCAAAACGAATCGGAACACGAAGAGGTCACCGTGAAAACTTCAAGAGAAGAAAATTTCGTTAATGAATCGGCGACAAGCCCCCGTCGAGTTCAATTTCTCCGAAAGTTTTATCGGAATGGAAGCGCGTTTGCAGATTCAACAAACATTGATGATCTAAGATCAATTCATGTGAAAACATATCTTGATGATGAAATCATTAAGACTATAAAATGCGGGAAGGATTGTGTTCTTACTGGCAATCCAGGAGACGGTAAGACACACGTTATTAGAATACTTGAAGACAAGATTAGGGCAATAAATAGAAAAATTGAACCAATCTATGATGCGAGTACTTTGACAACAGATGAGATCGCAGAAAAATGGTTTGAAGCTAAAAAGAAGAAGGTACCTTTTGTTATTGCCATCAATGCATCTGTCCTTTACGAGCTTAATCAGTCTCAAGATAGGAATTTACCTAAAGTGGTTCATGAAGCATATCAGCAATTTGAATCTGGTGTTATTTCTGGTTCTTGTCCGCATGACTTTTCCAAGCATGGGGTTGTAGTGTTCAATCTTGGATTGCGTTCTGCGCTAGATCCAACGGTTGTATCTGGTGTTATTGATCAGATGACAAACAAGGAGAATTTTCGTGATTGCAAGAAATGTCCATTTAGAAAGCAATGCGGATTTCGGCGACACGCAGCAATTATTAGTTCAAAGCGTTTCAGGGAGAGAATTCAGAATGTTTTTCATAGGGTTGATTTAGTAGGTTGGCACGTCACGGTTCGTGATGTTCAAGCATTCTTTTCTTACTTGGTTTTTGGGAATCAAAAATGCGCGAATGTTGTCAACGAATCAGAACGTGATGACTTTCGTATTGAAAACTTGATTTACAATGGAGGTCATGGCAATTTGTTTGATGCAGTCCGAGAAGTCTTTGACCCGTCACAAATCGCCATGCCAGAACTTGACGAACGACTTGTCGTTGGAAACTTCTTGCTTAACGATTGGTTGCCTGATGTCGCAGAACCAAATTCTGCCATAGATATGACATCGCCTAACGAGTTCAATCGTAGAAAACGTGCATTTTATTTCTTCCATAAGGACGGCGATAAACTGTTAGAGAATCGAACACGAAATTCGGTTGCAGGTTTTGAATCATTCCTTGAATCGCCAGAGAAGAAACAACTGAAGGACATCCTGATGCGTCTTCGCTCATTCATAGGTGATAAGGGATCTGCGGATGTTTCTGACGCATTTCCGGTCTGGCGAGGTTTTCGCTTTGACAACAGTCCTCGTCGAATAATCATATCAATTGGGAGTGTACCTCGATCACGGTTTACTATTGTGAAACCTCGTTTGTTGTCAAGTATGGAGCGAGCGTTCTCTGCGCCGATTAATTATGTCCTCTTAAAAGAAAACCAATCTGGTAAGTATCTAAAGATTGATTTCGCAATGTTTAAGTTGCTTGAATACGCAGACCAGCGAGTCCCGGTCTGGGCGATAGAAGAGAACAATAACGCCAAGAAAATCTGGAGGTTTATGGACGACCTTGTGCCTCAAACCGACAGTGATGACGATGAACACAGAGTTGTTCTGTATGATCTTAAACGTAAGGAAAAAATAATCGTTGATGTCGATACGACTGATCACCGCTATGTAAACATTAGCGAGAAAGTAGGTGTCCAATGAGCGAATGTTTTTCATTCTCACTTAAAGAAATCAGATCGGAAGTTGATGCCGAACAAATAGGATTTAAATTGTATGGAGACAAGGCAAAACCTGTTCATTTTGCAGCAGGATTCTTTCGATGTATATTAGGCGAATACTCTACTGCAGACCTGTTGAGCAGATTGGTTTACGTTGTAAACGCACGAGGACAAGTCAAAAAGGGATGTGAGATTGACGTGCTGATGACAGAACTCAAGAACGAAGGAGTTGTTGAACATGATGTTAACCGCGACGATCTTCAATCGCTTAGAGGTATGATGCAGTCGTTGTTGAGTTCAGATTCTGCGGTATTTGGTGAGAAAGGCGGATTGGCGTCATATTCTGCCGCTTCCTCACCATTTGTTACTGCAAAAGCGACGTATGAAGAGGTCGGTGAAATTGGTGCGGGCATTCTTAAGGAAGCATGTCCAGAATTGATAGATGTAATCGAAGGATTACTCAAAGATAAGAGTGATGAAATATCAATACTCTTTGATCCTGTGCCTTGTGAGATGGTCTCGTCAAATTCGGAATCTGGCGAACTTCCGAAATGGGTATCAAGGGCAAAAAAGCAACCAGCATGGAGGTCTTTTACTGAAAGTGTAAGAAGAAGTGGATTGATTTTGCGAGACAACATTCAGGGGATTCCAAAGCTTCTCGCCATTAGGACTATCGTACATTTTGCAATATTCCACCTTTTGCGTTATTTGGCGAAGCAAGAAGCTTTTCACAGTAAGTCGTTACAACCAGAAACTCCTCTGATAGCCGTGTATTCTAAGAAAAGGCAAATCTCGCTTGTCTCATCGTCTCGTAGTTCCTTCTTACAAATAGGTCAGTCAATGGCACGCTTCTATGCGTCAATGTATGCAGTAAAATTAGGCGAGCTAGGATATGATTACAAGACATTGCTCAGCATTAACAAGGCACCTTGCTATGACAAGAAGAAGGCATTAACAAGAACGGACAGGAAAAAAGCAGATCAAAACAATGAAGTCTGGAAGACCGCAAAATCCATGTCGCAGGAAGAAGGGGACCCTAAACTTGCCTTGCTACGCCTTGGTCAATCCATTCACGACATGGTTGCTACTGCAAGTGATGTCAGTCCCCTAAAGTATATTAGAGGTATTGGATTGAAAACCGGTTTGCTCTATCCATCGACATCACGTACCATTCCATATTTCAGGTTTACACAAGACATTACAGCTATGCTTGTCTTGTCGTCCACGCCAAAGGGCGATAGCGTGCCAGGGGATGAATTTCTTGCCAATCTTCGCAATAATTTTGATGTCGTAACCGGTGCTCTTGAAGATGATTTTGACTTCTGTTCCACTCATTTGCGCACAATGAATGTAGATGAAGACGAACTTTCCAAGAACGGCGAGGCATTTATTGAACAAGTTTGCGATATGGGATATGGGAAAATCCTTGCAGACGGCATCTTTAGACTTTTTATAGGAGAATGAAAATGAATTATCTTCTTACTGTTGTCACATCAACCATCAAGAAGATTCTCGACGGGGGAGAATCTGTCGGTGTCGCAGTTATAGTGAAGATGCCAAACGTCCAAGATTTTGTGAACGCAATCTCGCGAATGTTTGGCTCTGAAAAAGGATATTTGGTTGTTGATGGTGCACAGATAGACAAACTGAAGTTACCATCAAATCTTGAAGTGTCCGCAAAGGTTGAAAAGGCCGTTAACTGGCGGAATATGGAAAACGCACAGGGGCGTATCGTGTATAACTCAGCCCGTGCATCAGGCAAGCGATTTGGCTCGCTCAAAGAGTTTGCTCTGTTGACGTCCAGCGGAATTGTACAAGCGATATCGAGCGATCAGGCGTCAAAGGCTCAGAATCAACCATTGGCTAATTTCTGGGGGGCAATAACCACATTGGCGAAAGATGGGGTTACTTTCTCGTTGAAATCAGTTCTAGAATTCATTGAAGCAATTAAAGACAAAAAGATTGGCTTCGAGAAAGAATTGTGGCGCCTGAAACTCATTCCTGACAAACTCATACTCACCCCTAATATTGATGTTGCAGAAAGAATCCGTCGCAATCAAAGTGTCATAGAACAGTTAAACTCTCTTGACGATTCGATCCGCAAGCGCATGGCGGCATCACTTGCGAACTTTAATAGAACTGAGAAGAAGATTTATAGACAACTACTTGAGTATCACCGTGTTGGTGATTTTGATGCGTTAAGGGACCTTGATCTTGAAGCTGTTTCACATCTTATTACAAAAGTCAAGACTCGTGCAGATAAACAGGATTCATTGCCGTCCTCTCAAAGTGACACCCCAGTTCCTTCAACCACCCCAGAACCTGTAAAACCGCAAAATCCCAGCAAGACACTACTTGACGATTTCGTAAAAGGATTGTCTGGAGATTCTGACGCGCAAGGTAAGATTAGGGATTTTGGTGATTCAATCATTGATTATACGCACAATCATGATCCTTTTGACGATAACACATCTGATGAGAAGCCGACAATAGAAGACCCCAAAACTGGAACGATAATACCATTCCCACTTGCAAAGATAGACCGCAATCTCTACAAGTTGGTTATGCATACGACAACAAACGATAATTGGGGTGGAGTCGTGTTGAGTAACCAGCCCAATCTTCACGATGCTATTGCAGATGCAGATTCAATATGTAGCGAAACGGATGTGTTCAACCCCTTTAGACCACATATTGACGAGGAAAATCCATTCTTTGCTAAGAACGTTGGACTCGCGACTGAATTCAAGCGCTTTGATGAAGTACTCAACGAGAGAGCGAAAAATTCCGCGCTTACTAATCTCTTTCATAAGGTTGTTGAATCAAGGAATGAAGTGATGCCGTTTCTTGATGCGTTGCTCCGCTACGGGCATCTTGCTGTTTTTGGTTGTAATCCTGAAGCTATTAGTGCCGTAAAAAAGTATGTCGGCGCTTGGAAGGACCTATATGACGAGTTTGCGCGAGTAGAGGAGGATATGCATGAGATTAGCGATAAAGAGTATCAGCATGCTGCTCGTTGTTTACTATCCCTAGATGTGCTATTCTTTAGGGTTCAAGATGAGTGGAAAGCAATTATGCTCCCCACCAACCCGTTGTTCCTTTGGATTTATTCTGAGGTGTATGGGCAACTTGATAAGCAAGAGTACAATTTTGCCGAAGAGGAGTTTAGAATTCCATTCTTGAAGGCGCTAAGCGACCTACCAAATCTCATCAATTTCCAGCTCGTCCCAAGAGAAATCTATGCCATCTCTGATTCGGGTGCGAATGATGACTATATTTTGCCATGTTCAGGTTCGCAAGGCATCTTGCCTACGTTTGAAAACAAGACAAATAGATATCTTGGAAGTGATGGCATGGAATGCATTGAAGATACCATTAGTAGATATCTTGCTTTCGCCCCGTATGCAGCAAATGACTTGCGAATCTGCGTTGTTGACGTGCCAGATGTTATGGAATGTGTGAGGATTGTGTCTAGTTGTGTTTCAGAACGCAAAAAGTCAACAATAAGCAGTGCGGCAGCGACGCTGGATATTTACCTCACAGAGAGCCATTCTGGTGGCCGTGAAATTGACAATCTTGATTTCGTTAGACAAGATGCCGATGTGTCCGATCTTATTCAGACAGATAGTCTGCGAATCAAAGTCGTTCACTGCAAGAATGCTTCTGTTGTGAACGAGTACCTCAGAAACGATCCTGTGCATTTGGCTTTTTATTTTGACCAGTCCACTTACCAGGTTTCATATGGTGCGAATACAAGAGAATTGTATATTACACCATTAGTAGTAACTTATGACTTCAAATATGATGCCATATCACACGATGGGGAGATATTCCCAAACACAGACACAAGTAACGGTTTCCTTGGTAGTTATTACGGCGTTTTAGATAAGACGGGATCCGCGTGTAGTCAGTCAAGGGTTCCACGTACATCATATTTGAAGACGGATGACTTAAATAAAATTTTAGAAGTTGTGGATAAACAGTATGCGCAATGGATGATTGCAGCAGATCGCGTGGTATACAACTATGTTCCAGATAATGGGTTGCCTATCGGCGTAAAGAATTTCGGTAGGAGGAATGTTTGTATTTGGGCAAATAAGAATTCTCGAGTGATTCAACAATTCATCCTTCTACTCAAGAAGTACAATTTACATCCGACTAGCGAAGGTCTGGTTGGCATTCTGAATCGATTTGGTCATATTTCGGGAGAAGGTCTTGTTGGAATTCCTGCGAGGTTACAAGGAGCTGCCGATGTGGCGAATGCTCGCCGCAAGGGAATGCTTGGAACGGTGTTTGCGGCTAAATGGTATGCCGACCAGCATCCTGGCTGTTTGATAGCATCGTTAGATTCAGATGAGGGAAGGACATGGCTGAGTAAGACCGATAATGAAACGTTGGCAAATGATCGCGCTGATCTTGTCGGCTTCAGGATTGATAATCAGACTGGAGGCGTAATTATTGATGTTCTTGAAGTTAAAACACGAAGCGCAGAAGGCAAAGACTTTACATTCTCTACTACAAATGGGAAGCGTGTATTGCATGGTCATGCACCAGAACAAGTTGGCTATGTTCTGAATCGGTTATACCAAGTATTCAATAATGATTTACTCGATAATAACATGTTCGTTTCGGCAAGACGCGAGACACTGAAATATCAAGTTGTTAACGAGTGCTTTAGATCAAAATATTTATCGTCCGCCCAGGTTCAGGATTGGAGCAAGAAACTAAAGCAAGTCTTTGCTGGTGGATGTAAGGTTAAGATTTGCGGAACAATCCTTCATGTTGATCTTGAGAACAACTCAACAGATGTCCCCGATGAAGTTGGCACATATGAGGGAGAAGATGTTTATGAGATAGCAGTTGTTTCCCTAACTGCAGGACGCATACAGAAAGAAATATTTAAGGATGCATGTGAATCTGGCGATGTTCCCATCTTGACGACTCTGCCACCTTTGCAATCGGTGGATGACGATGAGAATGACGAGAATGTTCCCAGTGTCGCTACCGCGAATGTTAACCATACAGATTCTGATGAGTTTTTGGAAAGGGAAGAACCATCGTCGGAACCTAAAGAAAACAAACAAATTTCGTGCACTGAAAAAGCGCAATCTGAAAACATCGAGGATTTGGTAAAGTCATTCCGAAGAGCCTGTAACTCTTTTCAGATTCGTATTGCAGAGTGTGAGCCATCTTCGGCCAAGGTTGGTCCTAGCGTCATTCGCTTCTATTTGACGCTTCAAACGGGTCAGAAAATAGACAATCTCCGAAAATCGTTGCCGGACATAGGACGCCAGATTTCGCATACGCAACTGCGTATTCAGCAAGTCGAAAACACAGACAAAATTGCTGTAGACGTTGTTCGCGACAAACGTGAATTTGTCCCATTTGAAAATGTAATCTCTTTGTTGCCTGAATCTGTTGAATTTGAGAAGATGCCTATCCTTATTGGGCGGACACCTGAAGGTGATGACATCTTGAGAAGTCTGGATGAAATGCCTCATTTGCTTGTCGGAGGCACTACGGGGAGCGGAAAAAGTGTATTCCTGTCAACATTATTGTTATCACTCCTTGTTCGCCATCCACGCGAAGAACAGCTTAAGTTGCTGATTACATCAAGTAAACCAGAAGACTTTATTGCTTTTGAATCCATGCCGCATCTTATGCCCAAGGGGATCTTGTCAAGTGCAACTGATGCCGTACAATACATTCAAAACCAGGTTTTTCAGGAATCAGAATTTAGACAACAGTTGTTTATACAGGAACGCGTCTCTAAAATATCGCTTTATAATCAGCACATGCGAGATAAAGGACAGCCTCAATTGCCTCCGGTGGTTGTCTTGGTTGACGAATTTGCTGACCTTGCAGACAATATCGCAGGGCGTGATGAACGAGACACCTTCTTTAGGACTCTTCGTCAAATTGCGCAAGCTGGGCGTAGCCGTGGTATTCATTTAATTCTTTGCACACAGCGACCTAGTTCAAAATTACTTGACACAAACATCAAAGCGCAACTTCCTGGACGAGTGGCCTTGATGGTAGCAGATGCAAATTCTGCAAAGATGATTCTTGATACGCCTGATTCTGGGGCAGAACGGCTTCAGGGCAAAGGCGATTTATTATTCAAGGATGCTGGTGGAAACTTATTGCGCGCACAAGGTTACAGCCTTGATTTAGACAATCTATCTGATTACATCGATCGTTTTCTACATGAGGAATAGAATATGTCACTGTGTGTTAGGGAGAGGAGGTGCTGACACTTTGGAGAACGGTGGTGGAGTAGTACAACGAACCTAGAAGGAGCAATCATGCAGACGATAGATGAAACGCGAGAGCATTGCCGGAATGTCGGCAAGAAAAGTTCATTTCTTCACAAGAGGCTAGAGGACCAGACCCCATTGGTGGAGTAGAAATGGTGGAGTAGAGACTATGGCGATGCCGCAGAGAGGCGATACGATAGAGGCGATCAAGCGACGGGCGGCGGAGACCCGCCACGGATGCTGAAGTCGCAGATTTCATGAACGCCCATGCGGACGCGACGGGGCGCGTCCCTCCCGGTTTGGCGGCGGTTATGGCGGTGGTAGCGAAGAAAAGGACCAGTTTGATTATTGACGGGCCATCTGCGAGATGGTAAAATCCAGCCATGAAAAATCAACATTTTCGAGTTTGTTTGTTGTCGGCTATCTTGGTTTTCATTACAATTGCAAATGCTGGGACGGCTAATATGTTCTGCCAATACCTCGGTGGAAACCTCACGACGCCTTCTGCGGAGCAGTTGACCAGCTATGCCGCGTTCCTCAGCACCAACAACGTTGACTTCGGCTTCTTCTACGGCCCGACAGGCGCCGAAAACTTCGGTCTGACTGCCGAGGGGTACACGGCTACAACCGAGTATGTCTCGAACATGGCGAAGGGTGGGCGCGTCTTGGTGTACAAGACTGCTGCATGGCGCGTCGCGAGTCACGACTCTCCCCAAAATACGGGTACGGACACGGATCCCGTATGGTGCGAGAGGTATGTCCTGGAGCGTCTGTCCAACGGCGAGCAGTTTGCGGTGGTCTTGTTCACGGGTACGCGTTTCGACACAGGTTCCTCTCTCGCTTATGAGGACTATCTATCTAATACGCCGGCGCTGTATCCCGGCGCCTGGGTCCTGGTCGCGCTGCCCTGCAACGGGGCTCTGTGCACAAGCAGCATCGACTCCAGCATCGTCGCGTCGAATCTTTCCGGTGATTACACACGGGTTCCGAATGTCGATGGAACAGGGGCCGTCTTCTCCAAAAACCACGCCACGCTTTCGACATCGGGCGCGTCCGTTCCGCAAGAGACCCTCGGTTTCGGAGACGAACCCGCCGCATTGGCGACGGTCACCTACCAGCGGTCGCTGACCGTCACCTTCAACGACTACGATGGTTCAACCATCGACACGGCGACGGTGCTGGAGGGCAATGACGCGTCCCCCCCTGCCGACCCGACGCGCACGGGATACCACTTCACCGGATGGAGCGGCTCCTATCAGAACGTCCAGACGGACCTGACGCTTGCGGCGCAGTACGAGATCAACACCTACACCGTAACATTCCAGGACTGGTACGGAACCGTCCTCAAGACCGAAACCGTCAACCATGGTTCCAACGCCACGCCGCCCGCCAACCCCGCGCCGCCCGACGACACCAGCGTCTTCTACAAGTGGCAGGGCAGGTACACCTCCGTCACGGACGACGTCGATGTCCTTGCCATCTTCATTCCCAAGGTGATCGAGGTCGGCACGGGCGCGGAGTTCGTCGAGTATCTCGAGTCGGATCTCATGGGCATGTCCGCCATCACCATCGCGCTCACGAATGACATCAGCCTCTCCGGCATTTCCCATTCGGGCGGGCAGCTGTTCGCCGCAATCGATGGGCGCGGGCATACGGTCTCAAACATCCCGAGCTCATTCAAGATGTTCTCCGAGATCTGCGGCGGCATGGTGCGCGACATTTGCTTCAAGGGATTCCGCTCGCCTGGAAACGCCAACCGCACGGCCATCATCGCCTCCGCCTCCTACGTTGGATCGACCCTTTCCGGGGTGACAATGGAGGACTGCCGGTGGACGGTTCCGTCCGGCAGCTACGGGACGTCGGCCATGATCTACAATGTCAGCGAGAGCACACTGATGACGAACTGCGTGATGCGGAACTGCGCCGTCCTCGGCGCGAGTGCAGGCGGCGGCGGCCAGTATATCGGCGGATTCGTCGCCATTGCGAGCGACCTGCGTATGGTCGATTGCCACTTCATCGTTGACGACACGAACACCGTGGCCATCGGCGACGGAATCCATGTCGCAGGAGCCTTCATCGGCAAATGCGGTTCTGACGTGACCATCGAGCAGTGCAGCAACAACGCCCGCGTGAAGGTCGCGAAGAACGCTGGCGAAGAAGGCGGCGCGGGCGGCTTCATCGGCATCGCGACGTCGAGCGGTTCGACCACTATCCGCGACTGCGCGAACTTCGGCGTCGTGCAATCGACGGTGCCGACGTATCCCGCCGGCGGACAGACCGGCATCCTCTTCGGCGGACGCGACATAATGGCCGAGAACGAATTGACAATTGACATGGGGGATGGCAAGGTGCTTGAATCCAACAGCGCCATTGCGCTCTACTATGACAGGTTGAACGCTGCTGTTGCGTGGGATTCGCCGATCACGTTTGGCGCAAAGGCGCTTACCGGCTATGAAGCCCGTAGAGCTCTTGACTTGTACGCCAACGAGCACAACCATACGACATGGGTAGGGGGAAGGAATTTCCCGGAACTCAAGCTGTTTGGAACTGAGTGTCTAACGGGGATATCCATCAAATTCAGATAGGGTTACATGGGCGATTTTTTTGGGAATTTTACAATTGTCCTGGTTGCGGAATGCGCCATTATTTTATATACTGTTAGCGTCGACTTCAGACTAGAATCTTCAAACAGGAAAAACCAGACAAGAAACCACAAAAGGAGAAAACGAAATGTCGTACTATAACAAGGAAGAGAGCGCGAAGCGCATAGCCGCCGTGCAGGCCATCCTCGAGAAGCGCGGACTCGATGCCGCCCTCGTCTACTTCGACGAGCTCAACATCGCCAACGGCTGGTACCTCACCGGCTGGTGCGGCCAGTTCGAGAAGGGGTCCGTGTTCGTGCCGCGCAAGGGCGAGCCGTGGCTTCTCGGAGGTCCCGAGTCCGAGCCGTTCGCGCTGCAGTCCTCGGCGATCACCAAGATACGCTGCTTCCCGGTGTTCATGGTGCCCGAGGAGGAGTATCCCAACGCGCACATCATCGGCTTCGAGGATCTGTACAAGGAGATGTCCGCCGCCGGAATGCCCCTGAAGCGCATCGGGCTCGTGGGCACGAACACGATCCCGCACCAGGTGTATCTCGACTTCCAGGCCGGCTTCGCGGGTGTGGAGCTGGTGGACATCACCGGCGACTACGAGGCGATGCGCGCGTACAAGAGCGACTGGGAACGCGAGAACATGCTCAAGGCCGTGGGCCTCTGCGATCTCGCGTACGACGCGATGAAGGCTAAGATCGCCCCTGGCGCGTTCGAGTACGAGGTGGCGGCGGCCGGCGAAGCCGTGTGCCGCGCGAACGGCGCGACCAATTTCGCATATTCCACGATCGTCGGCTCCGGCGAGCGCGCCAACGCGGTAGTGCCCACGGCCACCAACAGGCAGATGCAGCCCGGCGAGCTGGTGATGATCGGCATCGCCCCGCGCTTCAACGGCTATGCCGGCACCTTTGGCGACACGCTCCCCGTCAGCGGCGAGTACACCGCCGACCAGAAGGAGTGCATGAAGCACCTCAGGGAGGTGATGCAGCTCACCAAGGCCATGCTGAAGCCCGGCGTGAGCGGCAAGGAGATCGACGTGCCCGGCCGCGAATACTACAAGAAGCACGATCTGTTCAAGTATCTCGTCTGCCCGTTCGCGCATACAATCGGACTCATGGAGGCCGAGCTGCCGTTCTACGGGCCGAACTCCGATGACGTTCTCGCGCCCGGCATGACGGTGATGGTGGACGTGAGCTTCTTCGGCCATCCCAAGTTCAACGGCGCGCGCATCGAGACAGGCTACATCATCACCGACAGCGGCTGCAGGCCGATGTCGCCGAAGATGGACGCCTACTTCGCGCAGTCCCTCTGAGGAACGTCTGGAGTCGCACCCGTCGAAGGAGCAGATGACATGTCAATGATGATAGCAGCAGGTCTAGCCGCAATCCTCGCCACGTCGGCGGGTGCGGCCCCGACATTCGAGAGGCTTCCGTCGCATTTCGACGGAAAGACGCCCGTGGTGGTGGAGACCAAGGCGTTCAAGCTGGTCATAAACCCGGACGCCACGGCGAAGTCGCTCGTGGTGAAGGCCAACGGCGAGGAGATGCTCGAGCCGCGCGAGGGCATCCCGGTCTTCGCGACCACGCAGATACGTCCGTTCAACAACGAGATACGCCTCGTGCAGCAGGCCAAGCGCACCACGTATCCCGCCAACCGCGTCCGGCGCGAGGGAGACCTCATACGCGTCGGTTTCGAGACCGCCCCCTACGAGGTGGAAGTGCGCGTCGAGGAGACTGCGGCCGGATACGTGACGTTCCGTCCGGAACGGCTCATATCCAACACCGAGCAGGAGCACCAGTACTGGCACTGGAACCTGGACGTGCCGCCCATGGATTCGTTCCGGGTGCTGCAGCTGCCGGTGAAGGACCGCGAGAACTTCGGCGACTGGCTCAACGTGATGTGGGACGGCCGCGGCTGCGTGGGCGTGATGGGCGGCACCCCCTACATGGATGTCGACAACGAGCGCCGCTGGGGCTTCCACCGCCTCACCGTGGAGGCGATGAAGAACTACGGCATCACCAACGGCGTGGCCGTGCTCGCCGCCGCCGCCACCCCTGCCGGGTTCCTGGAGCAGGTCGACGCCGCAGAGGCCGCCTGCGGCATGCCGCGCGGCGTCAAGAGCCGCCGCGACAGCAGGCTCAACGCCTCGCTCTTCTGGACGGCGGAGATCTCCCCCGGGACCGCGGACGAACTGCTCTCCTACGCCAAGGCGGGCGGCTTCCGCATGATGCTCGTCTACTACACGTCCCTCGTCAACGGCGGTAGAAAAGGCTACCGTACGCTGCCGGACTACACCTGGGCCAAAGGCTGGACGCGCAAGTCGTTCACGGAAACCGTGCGCAAGTTCAACGCGGCCGGCATCAGCGTGGGCATGCACACGCTCCAGACATTCATCGGCTTCGACAGCAGCTACGTGACGCCCGAGGCCGACCACCGCCTCGCCCTGCTGAAGCACTATACCCTCTCCCGCGCGCTGCCCGCCTCCGAGAATGTCTGCGACGTCTACGTGGAGCAGAACCCGATAGCGGCGCCGATGCATCCCAAGTGCCGCATCCTCAGGTTCGGCACGGAGCTGATGACGTACGAAGGCTACACCACCGAGCGCCCATACCGCTTCACGGGCGTAAGGCGCCGCCATCTCGGCACCTACGCGAAGGACCATCCCGTAGGCGAGATCGGGGGCGTGCTGGGCGTGAGCGAGTGCGCCGCCATCAGCACGTACGTGGACCAGGATACCTCGCTGCAGGACGAGATCGGCGACAAGATCGCCTCCATCTACGACTGCGGACTGGAGTTCCTCTACTTCGACGGCTCCGAGGACGCCAATCCGCCGTGCACGGTGAACATCTCCCTTTCGCAGATCCGCTGCGTGGATCGCTGCATAGCCCGCACGGGGCGTCCGCCGCTCTTCACCGAAGGCTGCGCCAAGAGCCATTTCGGCTGGCATCTGCAGTCCGGGGCCAACGCCTTCGACGTGTTCTCCCCCGAGTATTTCAAGCCGAAGATCATCGAGTACCCGTACGCCGCGGCAAAGCGGCTCGCGAAGGACTTCACCCGCGTGGATTTCGGCTGGTGGCGCTTCGGCGCGCCCAATCTCAAGGGACCGCCCCAGAAGGGCGAGGGCCTCTGGGGCGCCGGCCGCACCGTCGGCGTGCAGGCGGACATCTGGGAGTACGGCACGAGCAAGGCGGCCGCGTTCGACTGTCCCTCGACGATGCAGATGTCGCTCAGGGCTCTCCGCAGCCACAAGCGCACCGCCGACATCCTCGCCACGGTCCGCCGCTGGGAGGACGTCCGCGCGCGCAAGTGGCTGACCCCGGCGCAGAAGGAGCTTCTCAAGGATCCCAAGCGCGAGTTCCATCTTGTCGACGACGGGAAGGGCGGCTACGAGCTTCTTGAATGGACGCAGCTCGATGTCGCCGGCGGCAAGTGGACGGACGTGCGCGCGTTCATGTACGAGCGCGGCGGCAAGCGCGTGGTCGAGTACTGGCACATCCAGGACAAGGCCCGCCTCGTGTTCGCGAGCCCGCTGGACGGCACCCCCGGCCTCGATGCCGGCGACATGAAGGTGTTCGAGACGACCCTCCCGGCCGACGCGGTCAAGGCGGCGTTCGCCTCGGCCACGATCCAGAATGCAGGTGACGCGAAATGAAGATCCTCGTAGGCGCGTTCCAGTGCGAGTCCAACACCTTCTCGTCCGCAAAGGCCGGGAAGGACAGCTTCTACATCCTCCACGGCGACGAGGCGAAGAACAAGCTCTTCGCCTCGCACCTCTTCGAGGAAGCGGGCTTCGAGGTGGTGCCGCTAGTCTATGCGGTCAGCCTGCCTTCGGGCATGGTGACGCGCGAATGCTTCGACGAGATCCTGGCCGACTTCCGCGCCCGGGCGGCGGAGCATCCCGACGCGGACGGCATATACCTCTATCTCCATGGCGCGATGTACGTGGAGGGGCTCGGCAGCGGCGAGGAGTGGACCGTCAAGGAGCTCCGCAAGACGGTGGGTGACGCGATCCCCATCTCGCTCGACCAGGACTTCCACGGCAACCTTGCGGACGGCCTCATACCGGCGGTGCAGGCGATAAGCGGCTACCGCACGGCCCCGCACACGGACTACGACGAGGCCGAGACGCGCGCCGCCGTGGCGCTCATGCGCATACTGAATGAGAAGGCCGCCACGGTGCCGCACTTCTTCCGCATCAGGGTGCAGTTCGCCGACGCCGCGCAGACTTCGGTGGAGCCGTACGTCTCGATCATGAAGATGGTGCGCGAGCTCGACAAGGATCCCGATGTCATCTCCGCATCCGTGTTCAACGGCCAGCCCTGGGTGGACGCGCCCTTCATGTCGGCATCGGTCATAGTCTACTCCAAGGCTAACCACGACGCGGTGCATGCGAAGGCGAAGGCGATAGCGGACTACTACGAGGCCCACAAGACCGATCTCAAGTTCGGCGTGCCGGCGCTCTCCCCGGAGAAGACCGTGGAGGGCGTGAAGCCGCTCGCCAAGCCCGTCTTCGTGAGCGACTCGGGCGACAACACCACAGCGGGCGCGGGTGGCGAAAGCGCGTTCCTCCTGAAGCGCTTCCTCGGAAGCGGCGTGAGGACGCTCTACGCGTCGCTCTACTGTCCGGCGGCATGGGAGAGGCTCTCGTCGATGAAGCCCGGCGACCGGGCGACCCTCGAGATACCGAGGTCGGACGAGTACACGGGCGACATCTCCATCGAGGGCGAATACGTGAAGAAGGGCAGGATCCTCGGCTTCGTCGGCGAGGAGTCTGGCGAAGGCGTCCTTTTCCGCGCGGGCGAGGTGGACATCGTCTTCGCGTCCGTAAGGACCTCCTTCACGATGAAGGAGCATTTCGAGGCGATGGGCGTCAGGGCGGCCGACTACGAGGCGGTGATCGTCAAGCAGGGCTACCTCTGGCCGGGCGCGGCGGAGCTCGCCGCGAGCCAGGTGTTCTGCATGACGCCCGGCACGGCGACAAACGACTTCTCGACGCTTCCCTTCAGGAACCTCGAGGGCGAATACTACTACGTGAAACCCGAGTGAGGAGGGCGAGGCATGGTCCTTGCAGCGATGATGATGGCGGCGTCCGTCGCGGCTTCGTCCGCGGTGGCGGACGGATTCCAGGTTCCGGAGCGTCACCGGCCGAACGTGGTGATGGGGCGCGACTACTGGCGCGAGCTGTACCGCTACGGGGATTTCATCCTCTGGCGTTCCAATCCGTCGCGCGGAGTAAGGTACGACAATCCGGAGATCTACGACGTCCCCGCCTTCACCGACACTGTGCCGAACTACTTCGCGCGCCGCGATGCGCCGCCGCCGGAGTACGGCAGCCCCGTGTGGCGGACGTTGGCGGAGAACTTCGACCCACGCGACCCCGATGCGATCATCCTCACGTCCAACCCGCAGCCCGACAGGCCCCTCTCCGTCTCGGTGAACTGCAAGCGCAATCTCACCGCCTGGGGCGGCACGCCGCAGCTCGACCGCGAAGGCTACGCCAAATGGCGCGCCGCCCATCCGAACCTCATGTTCGATGGGCAGTACGCGGAGTGGGACAATGACCTCGTCCTCGCGTACAGCCGCAAGGAGAAGCTCGACGCGAAGACGCGCGCCGCCATCGAGGAGGTGATCGGCAAGACTCCGCCCAAGGACCGCTACGAGCGCTGCAGGGTGATGAAGCGCTACTTCGACAAGCGCCGCGAGACCTACTACGGCGGCGATATCATGGTGTTCGTGGCGCACGTGTATTCGCTGCACCTGGGCGCCGACTTCGGCGCGAAGATGCTGTCGCTCGAGACGACAAATTCGTCCGGCAGCCCGACCTCCAACGCCGAGTACCGCTGGAACACGGCCGCGATGTTCGCGCGCGGCGCGGCTCGCCAGTTCCGCCTGAACTGGGAATGGTACATCGCGGGCTACATGAACGGAGCGTCGAAGGAGGGCGAATGGCAGGGGAACATCGTGACGGTGTATCCCTACAGCGACGACGCCCCCGAGCGCCGCGAGACGAAGACCGGCTGGAGCGGCCCGGAATACGGACAGTCCCTGTCGGTCATGCGCCGGGCCCACTATTTCGCGTACCTGAACGGACCCAACTTCCAGAACCTCGAGGAATGGTCCTCGCGCCTCACCCGCTGGGACCGCACGGCGAAGAAGACCGTGCTCACCGCGCGCGGACGCGAATACGTGAAGTTCGCCGACTTCACCCGCGCCCATCCCGAACGCGGCGCGGTGTGGACGCCGGTGGCGATATGCGTCCCCGTGGCGCAGGGCTACACCACGTATGGCGGCTCCCCGTGGGCCGTAGGGTCGTACGGCTACACGCGCGGCGACGAGGCCCTTGACGCGATATTCTACACGCTCGTGCCCGGCTTTGAGCGCGCCAAGGCCATGATGGCGGGCGGCGAGATGAACCTGCACAACTCGCCCTACGCGCAGATGTACGACGTCATAGCGCCCGACGCCTCAAGCCAGAGCGACGCCGAGAAGCTCGAGGTGTTCAGGTCGTACAAGGCGATAGTGGTCGCTGGCGACTATCCCGACAGGTCGTTCGAGAAGGTTCTCGCCGAATACGAGAAGGGCGGCGGACGCGTCATCCGTATCGGCGAGGCAGACGTGCCGCCGATCGGCAAGGACAACATCAACAGCCTCAGGGCCGGACGGTTCTCCTTCCCGAAGGTGGCGAAGGTGTTCGACGGCCTGCAGGCGGACTACTTCCCGTTCAAGGTAACGGGCTACTGCCTCTACGGCGCGAACCGCAACGAAAAGGGCTGGTGGCTCTGGATCTTCAACAACAAGGGCGTTACGAAGTTCGCAAGGGATCCGCACGTCGTGGACCATGCGTTCGATGCGAAGATCGAGGTGTCCTCCGCCAAGGCGCGCATCGTCTCGGCGCACGAGCTTCTGGGCGAGAACGGTATCAAAGTGGTGGACGGCTCATTCTCGTTCACCCTTCCCGCCGGCGAGCTCGCCATATTCGAGATACCATGCGGAAAGGACTGAAGATGAAGCTACCAACCACGATCGTCATCGCCCTCGCCCTGTCCGTGCCGGGCCTTTCCGGCGCCGCCACGCCCCCGGCTGGAACCGAGACGCTCCGCGACTGCGTCTGGCTGTGGGGCCACGAGTCCGGGCAGATCGATGGTCCCAAGAAAGCCTGGGGGCTTCCGCCATTCAAGGTATACTACCACCAGGCGCAGGCGTGCAGGGATTTCGGCGTGCCCAATCTCTGCTGCATCCGCTGGGACAGGCCGAAGAAGGATTTCCGCGACTCGCTCGCGGACCTGAAGCGCGTCACGTTCCCGGTGAGCTCCACCAAGGGCGACGCAAAGTCGTACGCGAAGCTTCTGGACTGGACCTTCGAGACCGCCAAGGAGATGCCGAACATGGTCGGCATCGATTTCGACGACTTCTTCCGCGCGGCCAAGGCGCCGCAGCCCACCGCCTACACGGTGGACGAGCTGAAGGACATCCGCCGCCGTGCCGCCGCGCTTGGGCGTCCGTTCGAGCTGCGCGTCATCGCGTACGAGCTCCTTTTCCTCAGAGGGACCGGGCACAGCCACGCGCGAGAGAATCCGGCGGCGGAGCTGAGCCCGTACTTCGAGCAGTTCGACAAGATCATGTTCTGGGTATGGATGGGGCGGAACATAAAGAAGCTCCCAACATGGTTCGACGAGCTTCGCAAGGTCTCGTGCGGGAAACCCATACTTCTTGGACTCTACCTCTGGGATTTCGGCGGTACGAAGAAGGAGCTCTTGGACGAGGACATGAAGTTCCAGCTCGACTTCGCGCTCGAGAAATGGAAGACGGGCGAGATAGATGGCGTCGTGTTCCTTGCGACGTCGATCTGCAACCGCGACTTCGCCGCCGTCAGGATGGCGCGCGAATGGATCCGGGCGAACGCCGAACTCACCCGCTGCCGGCCGCAACGGGGCGCGTCTATCCCCCAGACGCGGGCTCCCTGAGGGAAGGCGCCGGGCATTGCACGGCAACGGCGGTTTATGGTAGAATGTACGGATGGGAAACGAGGAGAAAGGGAAGAAGATGAAACGGCTTTTCTGGACATGGGACCACTCCACCAACTGGATCGACAACGTTCCCGGCAGCCAGGAGATGGGTGTCGCCAACCTCTACGGGAAGGATCCCGACTGGTTCATGACCGACTACGAGACGGCCATCGACTGGGCTGCCGAGCATGGCATCGACGCCATCGGCGTGGTGGGGCTGCTGCGCGAGCGCCACAGGGGCGTGGACGGCGCCCGGCGCATCTGCGCATACGCGCGCGAGAAGGGGCTTCGCATCTACCTGATAGCGGGCGTGTATGCGTATGGCGGCGTGTTCTACGAACCGTACCGCAAGGACGATCCGCATTCGCTGGAGGTGTTCCTGAGGGACAATCCCGACTGCATGGCGCTCGACAAGGCTGGCAAGCCGCTTTACCGCCAGTTCAAGATTCCGGGCGGACACAAGCGTGACGCGCAGGGCTGCCCTTCGAACCCGAAGCTCAGGCAGTTCGTGCTCGACTGCGTGGACTGGGTGTTCAAAGCCATCCCGGAGCTGGGCGGCGTGCAGATGGAGACGGGCGACGTGGGCACCTGCCAGTGTGAACGCTGCCGCGCCCGTCGCGGCGGCCGTCCGGCAGGCTCGATCAGCCTGGAGGACATGGCCGGCATCTATCCCGCCATCGGCGAGATCGTACGCGCCCGTTCGTCCGACGCATGGGTCATCTGCGAGACGTACCACCATTTCCTGGACGACGCCTGCGCGGCGTTCGATCCGGCGAAGAACCCGTCCAAGGACCTCGCCAACCTCCTTTCAATGCCGGCGGATACCTTCTTCCAGTGGAAGTGCGACCGCCGTCTGCGCGGCGTCAAGGGGCAGAGCTGGCCGAAAGGCTCGCGCGTGCCCGCGTCGCTCGCCAGGTTCCGCCACATCATGCGCGCTCATACCGGCACGCAGTGGTGGGGCGGGCGCGACTCGTTCGAGCCGGAGCTCATCCGCAGGCAGTGCGAGCTTTCGGCTGACGCGGGACTCACGGCAGTGTCGATGTTCGGCGAAACCTCGCCGCACCGCGCGAATGCCGAGTTCAACTATCTCGCGCTCGACTACTTCGCCACCGACCCTTCGCGCACGATGGACGGCTTCGTGCGCGACGTGATGGCCCCGCGCCTCGGCGGCGAGACGGCCGCAGGACGCTACGCGGAGCTTGCCGTGCTCAAGGACGAGCCCAGGAAGATCCCGGCCGCGCTGGACGAAATCGCCCGCATCGTCGCCGGCATCTCCGACTACCGCGCGCTGAGCCGCTGGTTCTTCCTCGCGGACTATCTCGGCATCCGCCGCTGGGAGGCAGAGCAGAGGGCGAAGGAACGCCAGGGCGGCAGCAACGACGCCAAGGCGATCGAAGATCTAATCTGAAGGCCATGAATCGAAAAGGAGCAAGCCCCATGAAAATGCATGCCATCGCGGCCCTTGCCGCCGCCCTCCTCGCCGCGCCGTGCCTCTCCGTCACGACGCGCTACATGGTGCCCGCAGGCACTGCCGGCAACACGCCGACTTCGCCCTACACGTCCTGGGCGACCGCCGCCAACGACCTAGGCTCCGCTCTGGCCGTGACGGAGGCGAAGGACACGATCCTCGTGCGGAAGGGTACGTACAGCTTTACCGGCGCCGCCACCTTGACGGTCGACAAGCATGTAACCATCCGCAGCTACGACCCCGATACCGAGGCGGTGAACGCCGCCGAGACGATCTTTGACGGAACCGGCTTCACGGGTTCGTATGCCGGACTCGGTGTCGTCCTGACCAACAATGCGTCGTCCCTGTTCTCCCTGGAGGGTTTCACCTTCCGCAACTTCCCCTGCAGCGCACTGGGCATCACGAACATCGGATATTCGATCACTGTCTCCGGCTGCGTGTTCACCGACAACGGCGGAATGGGCATCAAGGGAGGTGCAATTCGTCACGACGGCAATCTGACCGTGGTCACCAACTGCCAGTTCTCCGGAAACCGGGCTCTGGAGGACTATGGCGGCGCCATATACCACTTTGGCTGCTACAATGGGGTTGCGACAGCCAATGCCGATATCTATGTGTACGATTGCTCCTTCACGGGTGGCGACTCCGCCGTTGCGAAGCAAGGCGGGGCGATCCACTCCACGGCAAGAGCGCACATCTTCCGCTGCCGGTTCAGCGACTTCATCCTTGGCGCGGAGTCTGGAAGCACGCAAGGCGCGGCGGTGCTGCTGGGCAGCCAGACATCTGAGATATCCGATTGTCTGTTCACGGGGAAGATGCAGAATGTCTCATACGGACAGGTCATAATGACCGCTGCGAACGGCTGCATTTCCAATTGTACCTTCACGGGCATCTCCTCTACCGGCAATGGCGGCGCCAACTACGGCCTTATATGCATGAACGCCGGCGAGCTGCACAACTGCGCCTTCACCAACAACCCATCGCTCGGTGGCGGCATATTGTTCATGAATATGGGCAGCACCAGCCCGCGCATTATAAGGAACTGCCTTTTGACGGATGCCGCAAACGCAACAGCCAGCACAGCCGCCCTCATCAGATACTATGTCCCCGGAACGGACAACCCTCTGGTCATCGAGAATTCCACCATCTATTCGAGCGCGGCCAAGATATCGTCCGATAACGACACCGACTTCGCCGTGACCTTCCGGAATTCGATAGTGGCAGGGACGTTCAGTTGCCCCAATGCGCCGATCGTGATGGATCATTGCTCTACTACGGCCACGGAAGATGATTTCATCGCGCCGTTGATATTCGACTATCGCCCCAAGAGCACATCGGCGCTCGTGGATGCCGGCATGGCGCTCGACTGGCATGCGGGATCCATCGACCTGGGGGGGCGGCCCCGCGTCGTCGGCAGCGCCGTGGACATTGGCTGCTACGAGCGGCAGGCGGGCGAGCCAGACTATATCATCGTCCGCGCCGTGGCCGACGCCGCCGACCGCACGGGCGACTGGGCGGATGCGCATGTGGGCATGCAGGCTGCGGTCGATGCCGCGCCGAACGGGGCGCTGGTGCTCGTCAGGAGCGGCGAATATTCGGTCGGCTCCACGATCGTCATCTCCAACCGCGTGCTGGACATAACAAGCTGCAATCCGGCGACCGGCGAGCCGGATCGCGATGGAACGATTCTCGACGGCCAGGGCGCGCGCCGGATAATGATAATCCACCATGGCCCCCACGATTCGACCACGGGGATCCCGGTGAACCAGCGCAGGGTGCGCATGGAGGGTTTCACGTTCAGGAACGGCTATACGCGTGTTGACGATGGGCAGGTCGAGGCGGGCCAGGGCGGGGCGCTGCTCCTCTACGGCCGTGCCAGAGCGTCCGGTCTCGAGCCATCCTCCTTCATCGACTGCTGCTTCACTAACTGTACCGCCTTCAATGGCGGCGCCGCGGCCGTGCTTGGCGGTACGTTCGAGCGCTGTGTGTTTGCCGGGAACTCGGCGCCGGAGCCGTATGGCTGCGGTGGAGCGATCGTCCACAACGCATGGAGCGCCAACTCGGCCGCGCAGACTATAGTCAGCGGACCTGGGGACCTGTGGCGCTGCACGGGGCTCATCGACTGCACGTTCACGAACAACCTTGCGGACTTCTGCGGCGGTGTCTTCGCGAGCACAACCAAGAGCCAGACAAAACCCGGCTCCCACTACATCGCAGGATGCAGCTTCTACTATAATTTCGCCAGCAACAACGTCAACAACGGCGGCAGCGGGGCCACGGTATACGGGCACTACGGTTCGCTCGTCACGAACTGCACGTTCGTCGGCAACATAAGCAAGAACTACGGCGTCCTGCACAACGGCGCGCAGGTTCGGATATACGACTGCGACTTCCACGACAACGAAGCACCCTACGGCAGCTTCAACGGGAATTCCGGCGTGGTAGTGGAGCGTTGCCGGGTCATCCGCCACAAGGGGCGTCCGATATTCGGCAGAATCACGGTGCGCAACACACTCTTCGCATCGCCAGTCGACAGTACCGAAATGATCAGCGTCTACGGGCTCAGCCATCTGATACGTTTCGAGAACTGCACCTTCGTGCACAGCAACGGACCCATCCTCGACTGTGGCACGCACAAGTCTAATGGGAATCCATACGATACTTCCACCAACGTGTTCGTGAACTGCATCCTCTGCCGCACAGACGGCAATTCGACACTCTTCCGCAATATCGGCTACAGCCCGGTGAACGCGGTGGTCATCACGAACTGCTGCCTTTCGGCGGACATTCCCTCGGACGTGGCCTCGCAGTTCACGGTGTACGGGCACCAGGTGGCCGACCCGCGCTTCAGGAACGCCGCCGCCGGCGACTACACGATCAGACGGTCGTCGCCCTGCCTCGACGCGGGCGTGAAGCTCGATTGGATGGGCGTCACCTCCATCGACCTGTCCTGGATGCCGCGCGTCGTAACGAATGCGCGGACCCTTGCCGACGATCCATCAGCCATGCCCGACCTCGGCTGCTACGAGAACCAGGAGAAGATGCGCGGGAGCATGGTCAGCTTCCGCTGACCGAAAGAAGCAAAGGTCATGAACTACGACGTTTCCAGACGTGACTTCTGCACGGGCGCGCTTGCGGCCGGGCTCGCGGCGCAAGTAGGCGCAGGCACCGCGCCGAAGGCCGCATCTCCGCACGTGCCGGGCACCGGCAAGATCGGCTACCGGGTGTTCTGGACGTGGGACAACTCGCACAACTGGTGCGAGACCGTCCCCGGCATGCAGGATGCCGGCATCGGCAACCCGTACACCAAGGCGGGCGAATGGTTCGAGCGCGACTACAAGCGCTCCGTGGACTGGTGCGCCGCGAACGGCATCGACGCGGTGGGCTGCGTGGGCCTCATCCGCGACTGCCACGGCGGCCTGGACGCCGCCCGGCGCGTATGCGCGTACGCGAGGGAGAAGGGCGTGCGCGTGTATCTCATATCCGGCCTGTACACGTACGGCGGGGTCTACTACGAGGGCGACAGCCACTGGTCGATGGACCGCTGGTTCGAGACGAACCGCGACGCCATCGGCAAACACAAGGACGGTACGCCGCTCCTGTTCTTCCAGAACGGCAAGGGCGGCCACGTGAAGGAGTACGTGGGTTGCCCCTCGAGCGACAAGCTCAACCGCTACGTGCTGGACTCCCTCGCGTGGGTGTTCACGGCGATCCCCGAGCTGGGCGGCATCCAGATGGAGACGGGCGACACGCAGGTGTGCTGGTGCGACCGCTGCCGCGAACGCCGCGGCGCCGGGGCGGCGACTGAAGGCATGAGCGTGGAGGACATGACGGCGTTCTACCCAGCCGCCGTGGCGGCCGTCAGGTCCGTCAGCCCCGACGCCTGGATAATGTGCGAGACCTACCACCACTTCCTGGACAAGCCGTGCGCCCAGCTCTACGCCGCCGACGCGACGCAGCGCTTCGCCGAGGTCGCCAAGATGCCCAAGGACGTGTTCTGGCAGTGGAAGTGCGACCGTGAGCTCAGGGACGACACGTGGAAGCCCGGCGCCGAGCTGCCGCCGATCCTCAAGCCGTTCCGGCACATGATGCGCGCGCACTCCGGCACGCAGTGGTGGGGCGGGCGCTCCGCCTGGGCGGCGGACCTTGTCCGCCGCCAGTGCCGCCTGAGCTACAGCTCCGGCATCTGCGGGGTGTCGATGTTCGGCGAATGCTCGTCGTACCGGGCGAACTCTGAGTTCAACTACCTGGCGCTCCAGTATTTCTCGGACCATCCCGACGCGCCGCTCTCGGACTTCGCGCGCGACGTGATGTCGCCCCGCCTCGGCGGCGACGAGCTTGCCGAGAAGTGGTGCCTCTACGCGCCCTGGCAGGACGAGCCGAAGCGCATCCCCGAGGCCGTGCGGGACATAGCGCGCTTCCTGCCGTCCGTCAGGGACCGCGAAGCCCGCCGCCGCTGGGCCTGGCTCGCGAACCACCTTTCGGCGTTCCGCTGGAATGCGGACCATTTCCCCAAGGGCCGCCCGCATCCGCGCTACACCTACGTATCCCCGCTTGTATGAACAGAGATTTCAAAAGGGGGCAATGAAGAAATTCCTTTCCAGAGCGTTTCCAGATCCTGCTTCATATCCGGCGAACAGGCTGTTCTGCCTCGACCTTCTGCGCGGACTCGACATCTTCCTCTTGACGGTTCTGGGATATGTTGTCCGAACAGGGCTGTTCAGGGTGAAGGCCTGGGATTTCAGCGAGGCGACGCGCACGTTCTGGGTACATTCGCTCGCATCGTTCGCGACCCCAGGCGCCGTGCCCGCCGGATTCGGCATCTGGGATTTCGCGCAGCCCCTGTTCATATTCGTGTGCGGTGCCGCCGTACCGTTCGCCGTATACCGGTACCTTGATGCGCAGGGACGTCCGACGATGGGTTTCTGGCGGCATCTCGCCGCCCGGGTGGCGATGCTGTGGGTGCTGGGCTGGCTGATCAACCAGGTGCTGTCGCTGGACACGAAGGTCTTCCGTCCTTATTCCAACACGCTGCAGACCATAGCCGTTGCGTATACTGGCGCGATGCTCGCCCAGCTGATCCGCCGCCGCGCCGCCAGGCTGGCGCTCGCTCTCGCCGTGATCGCCGCATACGGCATCGTGCAGGCTACATGCGGGGACTATTCCCGGACGGGCAACATATCGCACATCGTCGATGAACGCGTGTTCTGCGCCATTGGATTCTGGGCGAAGGACTTCGCCTACATCCTCACCACCCCCGTGTGGATGGCGATGGGGGTTCTGGGTTCGCTGGCAGCGGAGATCCTCAAGGCGCCCGGTGCGCCATGGCGCAAGGCTGGAACGCTCGCCGCATGGGGCGCGGCATCCCTGGCCCTTGGATGGACGCTCCAGCTGTGGATTCCGCCAATCCGCTACATCTATACCGTAAGCTTCATCTTCACCACATTCGGCTACGCGATGCTGCTTCTCTGCGCCCTGTATGCCATCACCGACATCTGGCACCTCCGCCGCGGCACGGGGCTCTTCCTGCTTTTCGGGCAGTGTTCGCTTGCCGCCTGGATGCTTTCCACCTTCTTCCAGGGGGCGGTGCACGCGATAGCGCTGCGCCTCGTGCCTGGCGTCCCCGTGCTGCTCGGCACATCGGACTACCAGCCGTTCGCCGTGGCGCTCGCCTATGCTGTCTCGTTCATCGCGGTGCTGTCGCTCTGGTACAGGCTGCGCACCGCCGAGAAGCGACTCTCGCAATTCACCAACCCCCACCCCCCCAACCACTAACCACTAACCCCCAACCCCCAACCCCCAACCACTAACCACTAGCCACTAACCACTAGCCACTAACCACCAGCCACTAACCACTAACCACTAGCCACTAACCACCAGCCACTAACTTGAACTACGACATTCCCAGATTTACAAAAGGAGAGATGACATGATAACTAGAATTCAAACCCTGTCGATTGCCATCATGGCCGTCTTCACGGCCACCGCCACGACGCACTACATGGTGCCGGCGGGCACGGCCGGCAATACCCCGACCTCGCCCTACACATCCTGGGCGACCGCCGCCAACGATCTTGCGACCGTGAAGGCGCAGTGCAGCTCCGGCGACACCATCCTTGTAGGCACGGGCGTCTACCATGTGGTCTCAGGCGTCACGGATTCCACCTCATCCCTTACCATTCGCAGCTGCGATCCAGAGACAGGCCTCCCCGATGCCGAGAACACGATCTTCGACGGAGACGAGTACACGGCAACCGACCAATGGCTGCACATAAACTCATCCGCGAAAGAGACCACGCTCTTTGAAGGGTTCACATTGCAGAACTTTCCATGTACCGCGATCTACGTCACCTCGACCAACACTACGCTGTCTGGCTGCATTTTCAAGAACAACACCGGTACCGGATGGGGTGGCGCCGCGAAGATGTACCAGGCAGGTGGATCGGTGATAACCAACTGCGTGTTTTCTGGAAACAGGGTTGGCAATACGGTTGGAGGCGGTTCGTTCTATGCGTTTGGCACGACTGCGTCAGGGAAGGCTCCTCTGCTGGTCGACTGCCGGTTTGAGGGTGGGGACTATGTGGCGGCCAAGCAAGGTGGCGGCGTGTGCGCTTCAACCAGGATCGACATCCATAAATGTTCTTTCAAGGACTTTAAGGTGGTAACGCCGGGTGGAGCTATCAGCCTCATATCCGGCAGCGCTTCGTCCACAATATCGGATTGCAGCTTCACAGGGACCATGATTGCCGAATACGGCCACGCAATCGCGCTTAGTGGTTGTTCCTGTATATCGAACTGTACATTCACGGGGCTTGCCGCCCAAGGGAACTATGGGCTTATCATGATAGATGACAGTATCGTCCAGAATTGTTCGTTCATCAATAATACGAGCATCGGCAGCTCGGTCTTGATGGTGAACAACCGGGGAAGTGGAGCGACACGTCTCATGGCCAACTGCCTGGTGGCGGATACAGTGAACAACTTCTCTACGCTCTTACACTTCTACAACGCCGGTGATGCGAATCCGCTTAGGGTGGAGAACTGCACGATTCTCGCGCCGTCCAGATACATCCTGTTCAACCATGGTACAAGTGACTACTCTGTGTTCAGTGTGAATTTCGTCAATTCCATACTTGACGGAAACTTTGGCGCCAACACTCGGGCCACCGTCTCCTACGACCACTGCGGATTCTCCGTCGATGGCGATTTCGTCGCCCCGGCCGTGCATGACTACCGTCTCAGGAGCACGTCGCAGTACGTCGATGCTGGCACGGCGCTCGACTGGCACGCCTCGCTTCCCGATATCGGCGGCAGGGGGCGTGTCGTTGGGAGCTCGGTGGACATCGGCTGCTACGAGCGCCAGCCGGACGATTCGGACTACCATTCCATCGTGCGCGCCGTGGCGTCCGCCGCCGACCGCACAGGCGACTGGGCGGATGCGTACGTGGGGATACAGGCTGCGGTGGATGCAACGCCTGGATTTTCCCTCATCCTTGCGCGCAGCGGAGTGTATGATGTCGCCGAGACGATCGTCGTATCTAACAAGACGCTCGAGATCCGCAGCGTGAACCCCGCGACAGGGGCGACAGATCGCGATGGAACGATTCTCGATGGTCAGGGGCTCAGGCGCATAATGATTTCCCACCACGGGCCGCAGAGCGCTTCGTTCCTTCCATCCAACGCGCGTCCCGTCCGCATGGAAGGCTTCACTTTCAGGAACGGCTATACGCGTGTCGGTGACGGACAGGACTTCTCCGGCGATGGCGGCGGGCTCCTTCTCTTCGGGCGCGCTCCGGCGGCGGGCGGCACGCCCTCGCGGTTCGTGGACTGCTGCTTCACGAACTGTACCGCCTTCAACGGCGGCGCGGCGGCGATAATAGGTGGTGTGTTCGAGAACTGCATCTTCGCCGGGAATTCCGCAACGGAGACGGATGGTTGCGGCGGCGCGGTCGCGGCGATAGCGAAGGTGTATGCGGAAAACGGACGAATGCCCCACCTCTATGGCGAAGACGATCTCTGGCTAAGCCCTGGTTTCATAGGATGCACGTTCACCAACAACAACGCCTATCTCCATGGCGGCGCTTTCGCGGGAAGTGTCAAGGGTGGATCCTCCTGTACGGTCTACCTGTCGGGATGTAGTTTTCTCGACAACCATGTCCAGGCCGGGGAAGATTCGCACGGTTCGGCGGTCGGATACACATACGGTTCCTTGATGACCAATTGCGTATTCAGGTCCAACAGTGGCGCCAATTACGGCGTTGTCGCAAATTCGGGAAACATGATCATGTCCGATTGCGAATTCAGTTCGAACACGGCGATGTACGGTGCGGTCAGCGGCGACAATGCGGATGCTGACGAACATGGCGGATCGATAATGGACCGCTGCCGCATAGTCCATCATACCGGGTATGCTTTCTTCTCCTGCGGGACGGTGCGCAACACGCTTTTCGCGTTTCCGGGTTCATCGTACTACATGTTCACTAGCGTCTACGGCAACGGCCACGACGGCGGTAACAAGCTTGGCTACAGGCCTTTTTTTGAGAACTGCACCTTCGTACGCGATGACAACAAGGCCATTATAAACCTCAATTCGTCCTACTACTATCGTCCCGTCTATGTGAACTGCATATTCTGCCGCACCGATGGCAACTCGGCAATCTTCACTACGCCCGGCGACAAGACCACCGTCACGATGACCAACTGCTGTCTTTCGGCCGCGATTCCGTCGGAAAGCTCCTCCAGGTTCTTCACGACAGGCAACATCGTGGGCAATCCGGTCTTCCGCAATGCGGCGGAAGGCGACTATTACATCAAGCGCTCATCTCCGTGCCGCGAGGCCGGTGCCAAATTCGATTGGATGGACGCTTCCGCGCTCGACCTGGCGCGCCAGCCGCGCGTCGTGAAGAATGCGCGGACCCTTGCCGACGACCCGTCGGCCATGCCCGACATCGGCTGCTACGAGAACCAGGACAAGATGCGCGGAGGCATGATCAGCTTCCGCTGACCGAAGGGAGTAAAGAACATGAACTACGACATTTCCAGACGTGACTTCTGCACGGGCGCGCTTGCGGCCGGGCTCGCGGCGCAAGTTGGCGCAGGCGCCGCGCCGAAGGCCGCATCTCCGCACGTGCCGGGCACCGGCAAGATCGGCTACCGGGTGTTCTGGACGTGGGACAACTCGCACAACTGGTGCGAGACCGTCCCCGGCATGCAGGATGCCGGCATAGGCAGCCCGTACACCAAGGCGGGCGAATGGTTCGAGCGCGACTACAAGCGCTCCGTGGACTGGTGCGCCGCGAACGGCATCGACGCGGTGGGCTGCGTGGGCCTCATCCGCGACTGCCACGGCGGCGTTGACGCCGCCAGGCGCGTCTGCGCGTACGCCCGTGAGAAGGGCGTGAGAATGTATCTCATATCCGGCCTCTACACCTACGGCGGCGTCTACTACGAGGGCGACAGCCACTGGTCCATGGACCGCTGGTTCGAGACGAACCGCGACGCCATCGGCAGGCGCAAGGACGGTTCGCCGCTCCAGTTCTTCCAGACCGGCAGGCACGGCCACGTGAAGGAGTACGTGGGCTGCCCCTCGTGCGACAAGCTCAACCGCTACATCCTCGATTCCCTCGCGTGGGTGTTCACGGCGATCCCCGAGCTGGGCGGTATCCAGATGGAGACGGGCGACACGCAGGTGTGCTGGTGCGACCGCTGCCGCGAACGCCGGGGCGCCGGGGCGGCGACTGAGGGCATGAGCGTGGAGGACATGACGGCGTTCTACCCGGCCGCCGTGGCGGCCGTAAGGTCCGTCAGCCCCGATGCCTGGATAATGTGCGAGACGTACCACCATTTCCTGGACAAGCCTTGCGCCCAGCTCTACGCCCCCGACGCGATGCAGCGTTTCGCGAAGGTCGCGGCCATGCCCAAGGACGTGTTCTGGCAGTGGAAGTGCGACCGGGAGCTAAAGAACGACACCTGGAAGCCCGGCGACGCGCTGCCGCCGCTCCTCAAGCCGTTCCGCCACATGATGCGCGCGCACTCCGGCTCGCAGTGGTGGGGAGGACGCGCCTCCTGGGCGGCCGACCTCATCCGCCGCCAGTGCCAGCTCAGCTACAGCTCCGGCATCTGCGGAGTGTCGATGTTCGGAGAGATGTCTCCGTACCGGGCCAACTCGGAGTTCAACTACCTGGCTCTCCAGTATTTCTCGGACCATCCCGACGCGCCGCTCTCGGATTTCGCGCGCGATGTGATGTCCCCTCGCCTCGGCGGCGACGAGCTTGCCGCCAAGTGGTGCCTCTACGCACCCTGGCAGGACGAGCCGAAGCGCATTCCCGAGGCCGTGGGCGACATCGCCCGTTTCCTTCCCGGCGTGCGCGACCGCCACGCCCGGCGCCGCTGGATGTGGCTCGCCAACCACCTTTCGGCGTACAGGTGGAACGTCGACCATTTCCCCAAGGGCCGCCCGCATCCGCGCTACACGAGCGTCTCGCCGCTGGTGTGAGTCGGCAGTGAAAGGCAGACTGGACCATAGGCTGCGCGCGGAGTGGGACGCGCTTATCGAAACCGAGGGCAAGGGGCTCGGTCTTTCGGAGTGTGTCTCCTTCCTCGAGAACAAGCCGGTGAACGACATCTTCTACAGGGGAACCTTCAAAGGGACGCCCTGCATCGTGAAATGCTCGTCCCGGGCGCCAGAGTCCATCGCCAACGAGTACGAGATGTCGCGCCGCCTCTTTGCCGCCGAGCCGCTCGCCTGTGCGGAGCCGCTGGCGCTGTGGCGTTCGCCGGACGGCCGCCGGGCGTTCGTGGCGACCCGCCGCCTGCCAGGACCGTCGCTCACCGACATGTTCGTGCGCGGCATAGCGCAGGACGAGGCCGTGGACTGCCTGGAGGACATGGTGCGCATCGCCACCGCCCTCGCCGATACCGGCATCGTCTGGCGCGACATCATGCCCGACAACCTCCTGCGCGATTCCGACGGCCACCTGAAGCTCATCGACGCGCAGTTCGCGATAGACCGCGCCGCCTACCGCGAAGACCCCTGGCTGCTCGCCCACTGGAAGTACCGCATGCTGCTTTTCGCGTTCCATCCCACCGTCGCGGGTCGCGGCTGGGACGACGTTGGGATGATGCTGCGCTATGCCCGCTACTTCCCGCCCAACGACATGGTAAAGGCTCTGCAGGAACGGCTGCACGGCCTGGTGGCCCGCACGGTGTTCCCGGTGGAGTATGGAATGGTGGACGATCTGCGCATGGCGCTGTGCCTTGCGGGCATGCTGATGGCCCGTCCGTTCGCGTCCGATCGCAGGCGGACCGTGCTGCGCGAGCGCATCGGCCGGGCGAAGACGTTTCTTTCAAGGAGGAGATCATGGTGAAGCTGGCGGCACGGTTTCTTGCGGCGCTGTGGTTCTGGCGCGGTTCCAGGTTCCGGCAGATCAGGCGCCTGCAGATCGAATCATGGCTGTATGGACGCAAGATCCGCCGCACGGCCAGGCATGTGGGATGGTTCCTGGTGGTCCGCGCGCCGTCGACCGTCACGAAGACCACCTCCCTCGGCGACGGCTGCGTGCTCAACGGCGTGCATGTCTATGGCGGCGGGGATGTCACCATCGGCAGCCACGTGCTGATTGGCAACGAGACGGTCATCTACTCCGAGAACCACGACTACGACACGGGCGACGCCATACCGTACGGCACGGGCTGGACCCCGAAGCCCGTGCGCATAGACGATTGCGTCTGGATCGCCTCCCGCGTGACGATACTGCCGGGCACGCACATCGGCGAGGGGGCCATAATCCAGGCGGGCTCCGTGGTCCACGGCGAGATACCGCCAATGGCCATCGCAGGCGGGAATCCCGCCAAGGTGTTCGCCTCGCGCGACAGGGCGCACTATGAGAAACTCAAGGCCGAGAAGCGCTTTACGCTCTGCTGAGGGCGTCAGCTCTCGAACTTGAACCGCTTCGCGCTCTTGACCACCTTCTCCGGAGCGAACTCCGTGAATACCGCCTTCCAGCCGACGGGGTCGCCCAGCTCCGGTCTCGTGACGCCGTTTGTCGGATTGAACGCGCGGACGGACCGTATGAACCTTCCCTCGCCGCCAGGCACCAGCGCCGCGACGCGGCGTTCCGCGATCAGGAGAAGCTTCCAGTTGCGCGCACCCAGGGCGCGAAGCGCGTCCTCGAGGGCGTCCAGGTTCGCGGCGAGATCCGGTCGCGTGCATTCATCGACGGTGAGCCGGTATACGAACAGCGTGCTTTCGTCGTCCGTCGCCTGGCGGATGAACTTCTGCCGCAGATATCCCACCCGTCCAACGAGATCCGCCCTGTCCGCGGCGAGGATCTCCTCGGTCGGCGGAGGCTGGCCCGGAATCTTCTTTATCCGGCCGTGTATGCGCATGCCGGTGTTGCCGCACTTCCAAAGGTACACAGGCATGAACTCAAGCTCTCCGGCGCAGAAGGAATCGAGATTGCGGAGCGCGCCCACGAGCATGGCGAGGTCGTCGCATCCCGTCCAGGAGAACAGCGACGACTCCACGAACCCCCATCTCCACCAGAAGCGGTAGGCAGGCTCGCAGGACGATCCCAGCGCCACCACGTGGCCGAACTTCTTCTGCCTGAGGCGCGCCCACGCCAGCCGCGGTGAGGCGGCAAGCGCCAGCTTGGCCCAGTGCCGCCGCAGGTGGCGCATGCGGTACTGGAACATCGTCTCTACGCCAGCCTCGCGCATCTTGGCCTGGCGCATGCGCCGTTTCTGCGCGGCGATCTCGGCCCTGGTGCGGTATTCGCGTACGGCGAAGCGTTCGCGCAGGATCTCGGCGAGGCGGTCCAGCTCCACGGCGTGGTCGGCCCGGCCCGGGGTGTAGTCCTTGTAGTCGAAGGCGACATGCAGGATGCCGTCCGTCGTGGTCTCCACGCGCCTTTCCGCGAACGGCACGCCTTTTTCGTACGATATGAAGGCGAAGTCGAAGCTGGCGTTCGTGAAATGCCTTGAAAGCCTCTCGCGCGCGGCGCGGATGTCGTCCAGCGAGGTCGGCGCGCACAGCCCCGGCATGTCGATGCACACGGCCAGCACCTTCTTCGACGCCCCGATCATCTGGCGCAGGCGTTCCAGCCGCCGCTCGTACTTCGCCTTCACTTCTGGAAACGCCTTCTCCATGGCGACCGCCTTCGGGAAGTCGTGGATGTACACCACGTGCGTGGAACGGCTGGCGTAGATCGTCTTGCTGGAACCGTCGGGCGTCGGCTGCGCCACGAGGTCCGCCGGCGAGAACCAGTCGTGGAAGCCCTCGCAGATCGTGGATGCGCGGAACAGCACGTCCGGCCCGCTGGGCCTGTCCAGCGCGATCCAGTCCCAGGGGAAGGACAGAAGCTGCAGCCCGGCCCTGCGGAGGGCCTGCGAGCATGCGCATGCCCGTCCCATGCCGAATATGAGGTCGTATTTCTTCACGGACGGCATTATAGCAAACCGCCATGCCTCTTGGCAATGGCAGTCGGAATATGGTAGAATACCCGCACGGAAATGAACAGGTTCCTTGCAGATTGCCTCTATGTCGGGCGGCGCATCCGCGCGCGTCTCCGTTGCAGGCGTTTCGACCATGTGGTGATGGCCGGCTACAACTGCGAGCTGGCGTTCCGCTTCCTGAAATGCATGGGGTTCCTGGATTCCACGCTCTTCTGCTGGACCGCATTGCAGGGGGAGCACGGCTTCGCGGAGTTCTGCGAACATATCGACGATCTCGTGGCGGGCGACATCCAGCCGCCGCATGACGGCATCCCCATGTTCCGTTGCGCGAAGACCGGGCTCTGGATGCACGGCAGGGCCCACGCCCAGGCGTGGAAGGGCGATGTGTCGCCGGAGTTCGTGAAGGCGGAGACGGACGAGGTGCGCTCGCGGATGCTCTACCTGCGCGAGAAGACGCTGCGCTACCTGCGCGACGACATGTCCGTGCTGGTCGTCCACAAGGCCAATCCCAGGTTCTGCGGCCCAGGCAAGGCCGATGGATCCGTCATGGAGGTCCGCGCCGCGCTTGAGCGCCTGGGCGCGCGCAACATGACGTTCCTCGCGGTGTGCGAGGAATCCTGCCGGCGGAACTTCCCCGCCGTGCATCCTGGATACGAGCTTCGCACGGTCGCCAGGTTCAATCCCGACGACGACGCGGTAAATCCGAAGCTTGGCGATATGCGCGGATGGCGGGTCGTATTCGACGAGTTCCGCCCGCGGAAGAAGCTCAAGTGCAAGGAAACGGGGTTCAAGTTCGACACATAGCCATGACAGGTAAGTACGATCTCATATTCAGCACCGGCGAGGCCTGCAGCTGTACGGAATGCCTGCGTTCCGCAGGGCTGCAGTTCGCTTCGTTCCCCTGGGACTGGATAGCCTTCCCCAGCCTGCCGGAGCGCGCGGAGCTGATGTGCAGCGGCTATCGCGGCTGGCTGGAGTGCGAGGATCTGGAGGTCATCGAGAGAAGTACCGCCAACGGCAAGGATGTCTATCGAAACCGTCGCAACGGGATCATCTACAACCACGACTTCGTCGCGGGCTCGCGGCTGGAGGAGGCGTTCCCCGCCGTCAGGGCGAAGTACGAAAGGCGCATCGCCCATCTGGACAGGCTTATCCGCGAGGCTGAGCGCCCCATACTCGCCGTCCGCCTCGAGACGCCCGCCAAGGGCGGCATCCCGACTCCGCTCGACGACTGCCGTACCTTCCGCCGCCGTCTCGCCGAGGCGTATCCCGGAAAGCGTTTCGAGTTCTGCCTCATCACGCTTGATGCGGGAAGGCCGTTCAAGGACCGCATCGAGGAGGAGCCGGAGGATGGCCTGCTGCACGTCGCCTTCGACTATGCCGACCGTTCGCCCGGCAGACCGGATTTCGCCGTGGATTCGCGCACTCTCGTAGCGTTCCTCAAGGAGCGCTTCTCGGTGCGCGACTACCGCACCGCCGAGGAAAGGCGCGCCTACCGCGAACTGCGCCGCCGTCGCCGGTACGCGAAGGAGGGCGTGGCGGGCTTCTGGGGCCTCCTGGCCAAACGCATACGCAGACATCTTGGACTTGCCTGACATGACAACGCAAACGCAGAAGGACGGTCCGCTCGTGACCGTGGTGGTGACCGCCTACAACCAGGCGGATCTCGTGGGTCGCTGTCTCGACAGCATCCTCGCCCAGAAGACCGATTTCGGCGTCAGGATAGTCGTGGCGGAGGACGCCTCTACCGATGGTACCGCGGACGTGGTGCGCGCCTACCAGGCCGAACATCCCGGCGCCGACATCGAGCTTCTCGCACGCGAGAGGAACCTCGGGCTGGACGGCAACCCGGCCGAGGCGCTACGCCATGTGCATACGCCGTTCTTCCACATCCTCGAGAGCGACGACTACTGGTGCGACGAGACGAAGCTCCAGCGCCAGGTCGATGCCCTCCAGGCCCATCCCGAATGCATCGCGTGCGGACACTCCACCGAGTACCGCAGGATGGACGGTACGCTCGAGAAGGTAAAGGGCCGCCGCCTGAAGCCGGGGGCGTTCCGCGTGGACGACCTCTTCACCACGCAGTTCGTCCACCGCTCCGCCGTGCTCTTCCGCAACTTCCTCGACGAGATATCCGACGACGACCTCGCATGGATCGTCCGCGACGTCTGCTTCTTCTACTACGCGCTCTCCAAGGGGAAGATCATATACTTCGACCGCCCGATGAGCGTGTACTCCATCACCGGCATCGGCACATGGAGCGGCCTTTCGGAGGAGCGGAAGAAGGAACGCCTGCAGTGCCTCTACTACAGGCTCGACCGCTACTTCGGATTCAAGTACACGGCCAAGTTCCGCCACCAGTACCTGCCGCACGAGGGAAAGAGGCTGTTCTCGTTCGCCATCCCCTATCTCCGCAAGGGAAGGCGGCTCGTGGTGTCGTTCGCGAAATGGAGCCGCAGCTGAGGTCGTACGCATGGAATCGCCACTGTTCTCGGTCATACTGCCGGTGCACAACGGTGCGCGCTACCTGCGCGACGCCGTGGCGAGCGTATGCGCGCAGACCTGCGCCGACTGGGAGCTGATCGCGCTGGACGATGGCAGCACGGACGACTCGCCGTCCATCCTGCGGGAGCTTGCCGCCGCCGACGCGCGCATCCGCGCCGCTTCGCACGCCAACTGCGGTGTGGCCACCACGCGCAACCGCGGACTTGAGCTCTCCCGCGGACGCTACGTGACCTTTCTCGACCAGGACGACATCCTCCACCCGCGCGCACTCGCCCGCCTGGCGGCCGCCTTCGAATCGACTTCCGCCGACGTTGTGAGCGGCCGTGCCACGGACTTCCTCACCACGGACGGCGCACGCCGCTTCTGTTCGGCCGCCTCCACGGACAGTGCACCCGTGGTCTCCAGTTCCCCCGTCCACGACACGCTCCATCCGACGCCACCATACACCGCGAGCGTCCGGGCCTCGGTGTGGGCACGTGGCTATCGGCGCGAATCCATCGCCGGCATCCGGTTCCCGGACGGCGTCTTCGGCGCGGACGACTGGGTGTTCACGATGCGCGTGATGGCGAAGGTGGCCTGCCATGCCTCGCTCGACGATGTCGTGTACCTGCACCGCTCGCACCCGCACAACATATCGTCCGACCTGCCGATGCGCTACATCGCCGCGATGCTCCGCGCCGTCGTGACCGTGGCGGCGGAATGGTGCGATGCCCCCGACGGCCCGCAGGTGCCGCGCGCCGAGTTCGCCCGGGCCCTTGCCAGCCACGTGCAGCTGTGGGGGCTGATGCTCCCCTGCCTCAAGGCATACACCCCCGCCGAGAACCGCGAGCTTGCCTCCGCTCTCTCGAACCTGCGCTCCGCAGGGCTGCTGCCGTTCGTCTCGCTCGGCCACGCCATGCGCTACTTCCTCGTGAGGGCGGGCCTCAAGTCGCTGCTGCCTGTCTTCTGGCGGCGGCGCTTCCGCAACATGGCCAGGGCACGCGCCAACCATGCGGAGGAGGTCGGATGAAGACGCTCTGCATAGCCCATGTGTTCTATCCGGAATTCTGGCCGGAGCTCGCCGCCTGCATCCGTAACGTGGACGGGCCGCTGGACCTCGTGGTCACCTATGTCGACGACACGAAGGGCATCCCGGAGATGGTCCTTCGCGACTTCCCGCGCGCGCGGATGCTGCTGTGCGAGAACCGCGGCTTCGACGTGTGGCCCTTCCTCAAGGCGCTGGGCGAGGTGGATCTGTCCTCTTACGACATCATCGTCAAGCTCCATACCAAGCGCGACGTCAAGGCCAGCCATGCGCTCATCTTCAACCACCGCAACTACCTGGGCCCCCGCTGGCGCAACTACCTGCTCGGCTTCATCCGTCGCCCGGAGGACTGGACGGCGACGAAGCGGCGCTTCGACGATCCGCGGGTGGGCATGGTGGCGGATGCCCGAGTGATCCTGCGCAAGGACGATGTGCCCTGGCGCACGCCGCGTTTCACCGTCACCCGGTCGAACGAGTTCACCGAACACCTCTACGGCAGGCCGCTGGCGGAGGAGCCGCAGTTCGTCGCTGGTACGATGTTCGCCGTCCGACCGGCCGTGTTCGGCAGGCTGCTCGCCCGCGGCTGGTCGGTGGACGACTTCAGCGCGTCCGTCCGCGACGGCACGGAGCAGACCGCCCATCTGCTGGAACGCGTGTTCGGGGCGGTCGTCTCGATGGAGGGGCTTCGCATCGAACCCTGCCACGGAACGCTCGCCGCAAGCCGCTTCCGGGCATGCCTCATCGGCATCGCGCGCGCAATCGGGCTTTTCCTGCTGGACGTCCATCGCGTCGATGGACGCCTGCTGGTCAAGGTGCTGCGCCTGTCCGTATACCGTGGCCCACGCCCTGCCGGAACGGGCGGAAAGGAGAGCAGTAGCCAATGAACGCCGAACCTGAACTCCATCTGATTGTGCTCTGGGAGAAGGCGCGTGCCGAGGAGGACCGCATCCTCGCCGACATCGCGCGCCATGTGGAGATCGTGGCGAAGGTCGAGCTGTCGTGGCCCGGCGACGCGGTGGACTGCTATGGCCGCTTCTACGGCGCGAAGCTCCTCGAGGCCGCCGGAAAGGTGAAGATCTGCGGGGACGGACCGTTCCTGCTCGTCGTCGTGCGCGATAGACGTCCGCGTTATGGCTGGCGTGAGACCTCGCGCGGCGGCGAACTGGTCAACCTGCGGCTCTTCGCGATGAAGTCGCGCTACCGCGCCTGGACCGGCGGCGGACACCGTGTGCATACATCCAACTCGCCCGCCGAGACCCGGCGCGACATTTTCCTGCTCACCGGCCGCCGCATGGAGGAATGGAAGGATGGTGCGCCCGATGGTCCGCTCGAGGTGCTTCCCGGACGTGATGGGTGGCCGTCGCTGCGGGCACTCTTCGACTGTCTCGGCGAAACGATGCCGTACGTGGTGCTTCGCAACTACGAGATGCTGCCGGACGCCTTCGATCCCTCGCTGCATGGCGATATCGACCTGCTCGTGCAGGATGCCGGCGAATGCGCCGGCGTGCTGGGCGCGCGCAAGGTGTTCCCCGAACCGTTCCGAGTGCACTACGAGGTGGCCGTGGCCGGCCAGCCGGTTAGGTTCGACTTCCGTTTCGTCGGCGATGGCTACTACGATGAACGCTGGGAGCGCGCGGTCCTGTCCGGCGGCGTGGACCGCGGCGGAGTGCGTGTCCCCGCGCCGGAGGACGCGTTCCATTCGCTCGTCTACCACGCTCTCTTCCAGAAGCGGGCCGTCGCGCCGGACTACGAGGGGAAGGCCCGCGAATGCGCCGCCGCCGCAGGGTTGCCGGGTGACAGCTTCGAGCAATGGCTGCCAATGCTGGAGGATTTCCTCGCCGCACGGCGCTACCGGGTAACAAGGCCATGCGATGAAAGCGTCTATCTCGACGATCTTCTGCCGCGCTGGCGCGAGATAGCGGATGCGATGCGGGCCTGGTATCCGCTCGAGGACATCCGCCCGGCAGGGCTTACCTCGCGGACGGTCAATCCCAGCCTGCCTGTGCTCTTCTTCTCTGCCAAGGTGGACGGTCGCCCCTGCTTCGTGAAGTATTCGCCGGTGGCCCCGCGCGCGATAGCGGCGGAGTGGACCTTCCCGCGCCGGTTCCGTCGGACACGTCCCGATCTCTGCGTCGAGCCTCTGTTCTGGCATGTCGCCGCCGGTGGCGCGTTCGTTGTGCTGGAGCGCCTGGAAGGGCGCACGCTCGAGGACCACCTTGCCGCCGGTACGCGCTTCACGCCGGAGGAGACGGAGCGTATCGTCGCGGATCTGAAGGATATGGCCGCCACGCTGGCCGCCGCGGGCATCGTCCATCGCGACATACGCCCGGCGAACCTCATGGTGTCGCCTGACGGGCATGTGAAGCTGTTCGACTTCCAGTTCGCCGTCGATCGCGACGACCACGTGGAATACCTATATTTCGCGGAGCGCCACAAGGAGCTGCTCTACCCGCTAGGTGCAGGGTACGCATGCGGTCCGGGGCATTGGAACGACCGCCATTCCATCATCAAGTGCCTGGAAAGGCTTCCAGATTGCGCCGGGAAGGCGGCAGCCATCGAAGAGCTTTCTGTCGGTCTTGCCGACCATGACCGCAGGGCGCGGCTGCCGGACTGGATGTTCAGGAAGCTCAAGAAGGAATACCGCCGCCTTGTTCGCCGCCATTGGCGGCATCTGCTGCTGGGACGCAAGGACAAGCCGTACGATACGCATCGCCGCGACTACCTGGCCTACATACTTGCCGAATGGGAAGGTTGAAGCCATTGCCCCCGTTCAAACCCCCGAAGCAATAAAAAAGCATATTCCCCCTTGCATTTCGGCCGCCGGTTTGGCATAATATCACTCGTTTTCGCTTGAAAACGTCAGGGCGCTTAGCTCAGTTGGTTAGAGCACTACCTTCACACGGTAGGGGTCACTGGTCCGAGTCCAGTAGCGCCCACCATTCGGTTGAATATTGCAGATGCGGGCTGTAATGCATTTCCCGCCATGAGAAGGGGTCAAAAATGAGGAAGTCAACTGGGACGTGTGTGGCGCTGAGTCTGGCGCTGCTTGCCTGTGCCGCTATCCCGGCGGCGGATCTAGCATCACTCTACGAGGTGGCCCGGAACCGTTCGCGCACGATCGTATACAATACCGACGGCTGCGACATGCTCTACTATCCCAAGAACCTCCCCGTGACGGTGGAGGCCTTCACGGGGCGTCGGCTCAAGTATGCCGTCGGCACGAAGATATCGACCATCTCGTACTGTCCGATCAGTTCCGGATTCGGCGACTTCACCGTGATGCACGTGGGCAATGCGCTTACAGGCACCATAGACGTGCCGTCGCACAAGAACGACATCAACGGCACGCTGCCGTTCGCGAAGATCGGGCACGACTGCCTCGAGATGGCGCTGGAGTTCTCGCGCACCAATGGCTTCGAGCGGTTCATGTCCATCCGCATGAACGATTCGCACGACGGCGGGGCGCGTCCGGACAAGGGCCACATCGCCCCGCTCTTCTCAAAGTTCCGCCAGGAGCATCCCGACTGCCTGATGGGCGATCCCGGCAAGAACCGCTGGCCAGTGGTGGGCAAATGGCAGTGGACGTGCTGCAACTACGCGAAGCCCGAGGTGCGCGATTTCGTGAGGAAGTTCGTGCGCGAGTTCTGCGAGCAGTACGACATCGAGGGCATGGAGCTCGACTTCTGCCGCCACCTCAAGTATTTCGAGTCCGTATCCCAGGGCGGCGTGGCGACGGAGGAGGAGCTGCGCCTCATGAGCGACCTGATGCGCGACATCCGCAGGATCACATACGAGTTCGCCGGGAAGAAGGGGCGGCCGATCCTGCTGACGTGCCGCGTGCCGGATTCGTTCGACTTCGCCAGGGCGATAGGCCTGGATATCAGGACGTGGCTGAAGGAGAAGAGCTTCGACGGCATCATCGGCGGATGCTACTTCAACCTTGAGGACCTCGCCACGATGGCGGCCGAGGTGCATGCGGCCGGTGCCAAGTTCTACGCGTCCATCGACGAGTCGCGCATCTGCGGCTACCGCGACAAGGCGCAGATGATCCCGGGCCGCGACACCGTGCCCAACTTCCACGCCCGCTATGCGGCCGCGATGGACGCCGGATGCGACGGAGTGTACCTCTTCAACCAGGAGTACGATGCCCTCCGCCGCGAGACGCTGGTGGATCCGCGCGAGCTGGACGGTCTCGACAAGATCTATTTCGCCACCGAACGCGGCAAGGGCGGCTACGAGCCGGACCACTACCTGAAGGACGGCTATAAGTTCAAGAAGCTGCCCAACATCGATCCCGCGCACACCATCAGGGAGAAGCAGTGCTGGATAGCGCCGGGGGCCGCCTGCGATTTCACCATGCGCCTCGGCGAGGATCTCGCCAAGGCCGCCGCGAATGGCCTGAAGCCGGAGATACGCGTGATGGCGCTGGCCGTCGGCTCCGCGCCGGACGGCATCGCCGTGTCGATCAACGGCAAACGCCTTGCGAATCCTTCGTTCGAAAAGGGCCTCTTCACCTTCGCCGTGGATGCGAAGGACGTGAAGAAGGGCCTGAATGCGTTCAGCATCTCCAATCTTTCCGGCAAGGAGATGCGCATCAACGACTTCGCCGTGCGCTTCTCGTATGCGGCGGGGACGGTGGTGCTGAATGCGGACAGCCTGGCCGCACCTGGCGACAACGTGATAAACGCGATCATCAAGGTGATTGAGAAGGTGAAGGAGGTGCGGCGGCGCCGGGCCGACATCAAGGTGGAGATCGTGCCGTTCTCCAGCCGTCCCGCGGCGAACCGCGAACTGCTGTTCTTCCGCGACCGCACGTTCTCTCTGAAGGGCATGGAGAAGGAGCCCAGTCCCGACCTGGAGGCGGGGAGCCACCTGTGGCGGACCGAGCGCAGCCACGGCGTGGACAGGTGGCGCTGGTGGTACGAGCGCATGCGCGAGCGCCAGCAGCTGATAAGGGAGTCGGGCGGCGAGTTCGACCTGGTGATGATGGGCGACTCCATCACGCACTGGATCGACCGCGAGAACGGAGAGGCGATACGCCCCGAGCTGGCGCGCCAGGGGCTGAAGTGGCTCAACTGCGGCTACGGCGGCGACCATGCGGAGTCGCTGGCGTGGCGCGCGAAGCATGGCGAGCTCGACGGTTTCAAGACTAAGCTCGTGGGTGTGATGATCGGTACGAACAACCAAGGGAAGAACGACACGGTCGAGTCGACCGTGAAGGCCATAGCCGAGGCGGTCGCCACCATACGCGAGAAGCAGCCGCAGGCGAAGGTGCTTCTCATGGCGATATTCCCGCGCAGCAGCGTGCAGCAGGGCAAGCTCCGCGCGCGGTCGCTGGAGGTGTCGCGCAGGATACGCGCGCTCTGCGACGGCGCGAACGTCATCTGGACCGATCTCAGGCCGTTCTTCACGAAGGAGGATGGCACGGGACGCTTCGACCTGCTCACGGACGGCACGCATCCCTCGCCGGCCGGCATACGCCACTGGATACACGCGCTCTCGCCGTATATAGAGAAGTACGCCGGTAAGAAGATCGACTTCCCGAACCCCGATGCCTCCGGCCTCAAGCCGTGCACTCGGCGCTGGATCAACTTCCGCGTGGATTTCACGGACGAGCAATCCGTGCGCGACCTGTGGTATTTCGCCGTCAAGGCTGAAGAGCAGGGCTACAACGGCGTGCTCGTGGACGGATTTGGCGACATGGCGCGGTGGAACGAGAAGACCGACGCCCAGCTCGCGACCACGAAGCAGGTGTTCAACGATGCCGCGATCTCGCTCGTGCCGGTCGTCGAGCCCATGCCGGCCGCGGAGTTCGAGGCCGCCGTGCGCATGATTGACGGGCTGCTCCAGCCTGCGGACTGGTTCATGAAGACGAACGGCATGGAACTTGCCGCGATGCGCCAGCTCGTGGTGGCCGACCAGGAGGTGTTCGCCAAGGTAGCGCCCAAGGCGGGTCTTACGCTTTTCGCGGCCCCGTTCACAGACTCGGCGGCGGGAATCTCCGGCGCATGGACGATGGCGGCGCTGCGAGGTAACGGCTACTTCAAGCAGAAATGGCCGGTGATGATCCTCGCCGAGATCGACAACCTCCACTTCGACTACAACCTCCATTCGCTCTTCCGCCCGATGCTCGACGATACGCTATGTACCGGTGAGAAGTCCGGGTTCATATACTGGACGGTTGTCGGCGACTACCGTTACATGCTCGACGCCGCGCGTCTTGCGATCCGCCGCGACTGAGGTGGAAGCCTTGAAGACGATCGGCCTTGTTTCGCTTGGATGCGCGAAAAACGCCGTGGACCTTCAGGTCATGGCCGGCCATCTGCGCAAGTCTGGCTTTGCGCTGGCGCCGCATCCCGACGATGCCGACATCATTCTCGTCAACACGTGCGCCTTCATTGAGTCTGCCAGGGAGGAGGCCGTCGCCGAGATACTGCGCGCCTGTTCCCTCAAGGAAAGCGGCAGATGCAAGGCCGTGATAGTCTCGGGCTGCTTCGCCCAGCGGTATGGGGATGCGCTCAAGGGGCAGTTCCCCGGGGTCGACGCCTTTCTGGGTATCGACGCGATCGACAGGATCGCCGATGTCGCGCGGAGCCTGCAGTCCGCCGGCGCGCGGCGCGTGGTCCGCATCCCGCGCGGCAGCCCGCGAAAGGTGTTCTCGCCGCCGGAGCCCGCTCTGCGTTTCACCGGGGGCGCGTTCGCATATCTCAAGATCGCGGAAGGATGCGTGCACAGGTGCAGCTATTGCGCCATTCCTGCGATACGCGGGGCGTTTCGCTCGCGGCGCATGGCGGACCTGCTGGACGAGGCCAGGGCGCTCGTCGACACCGGCGTTCGTGAGCTGAACGTCATAGCGCAGGATCCGATGCTCTACGGCGTCGATCTCGACCCGGTTCGCGGGCGGCGCTGCGGGATAGTGGATCTGCTGGGCGCGCTTGATGCGCTTGAAGGCGATTTCCGGATACGCGTGCTCTATTCATACCCGAGCGAGATCACCGACGCCTTCCTCGAGTGGATGAGGACGTCGCCACGGGCGATCAGGTACGTCGACGTGCCGATCCAGCATACGGTTCCCTCGATCCTCAAGGCGATGGCGCGCGGCGGCGCGGTGGCGGCCACGCTTGCGGCGGCGGATCGCATCCGGGCCGCAGTGCCGGGCGTCACCTTGCGCACCACCGTGATGACGGGCTTTCCCGGCGAGACGGAAGGCGACTTCAAGAGGCTTCTCGCCGATATCCGGCGCATGCGCTTCGACCATCTGGGCGCCTTCGCCTTCTCCCCGGAAGAGGGGACAGTGGCGGCGGAGCTGGATCGCCAGGTGCCGCGCGGCACGGCGGAACGCCGCCGCCAGGAGGTGATGCGGGTGCAGCGTAGCATTTGGCGCAGCCGTGCGAAGGCGATGGTGGGGGAGGTCCTGCCGGCGCTCGTGGTGGCGCCAGGCGTCGCCAGGCTGGAGTCCCAGGCACCGGACGTGGACGGCGTCACGCTTCTGGTGACGCAGGCGGACGGTCCGCAGCCTGCTGTCGGCGAGACGGTGAAGGTCCGCATAGAGGCCGTCAAGGGGTATGACTTCGAGGGACGCCCTGTGAAATGACCGAGGCGCTGTTCTTCCAGGATCTGGCGGTGCTGATGGCGGTGGCCGGGCTTGCCTCCATCGTGTTCACGCGCCTGGGATGGCCCAAGGTGATCGGCTATATCGCCGCCGGCATCCTGATGAGCCGGCATACATGGGGCGGGTCGTTTCTCGGCGATGAGACTACCGTCTCCACCATCGGGCAGCTGGGGATAGTGTTCCTCATGTTCACGCTCGGGCTCGAGTTCAGCGCGGGCGACATGCGCAAGGTACGCCATGTCGCCGTGCCAACGGCCGTCTTCGATACGGTGGTGATGATCTGGCTTGGATATACCGTCGGCCGCCGCATTCTCGGCTGGAGCGCGGTGCCCAGTCTCTTCCTCGGGGCTGCGGTGTGCGACTCGGCCACTACGCTGCTGGCGAAGACCATCGAGGAGATGAAATGGTCCCGCCGCCCGTTCGTACGCTACATCTTCGGCACCACGATCTTTGAGGACATCCTCTGCATCGGCGTGATCGCGCTGGTGACGGGTGTCGCCTCGGGGAAGGGGATGTCGCTGAAGTACGTGGGGTTGAGCCTTGGAGGCCTCGCCGTGTTCCTGACCGGCGTGGTGGTGTTCGGTCTGCTCGTCGTACCGCGACTCCTGAACCGCGTAGGGCGCATGAAGGATGACGAGACGCTCCTCCTGACGCTGCTGGGATGCTGCTTCCTCGTATCCTTCATCGCGGCGAAGCTTGACTTCTCGCTCGCGCTCGGGGCCTTTCTCGTAGGGGTGCTGGGAACTGGGACCGAAGTGCGCGAAAGGCTGCATCGGCTGGCGGCGCCGCTGCGCAGCATGTTCGCTGCCGTGTTCTTCGTCGCGATCGGCCTGCTGGTCGATCCAGTGGTGTGCCTGCGCAACTGGCCGTCCATACTGGGCCTCACGGCGCTGGTGGTCGCAGGCAAGTGCCTGAACTGCTTCACGATGTCCATCCTCGCCGGCCAGCGCGTCAAGGATGCGGTGCAGACTGGCTTCGGACTCGCGCAGATCGGCGAATTCGCCTACATGGTGGCGCTGCTGTACATATCCAGCACGAACGACGAAAGCTGCCCCATATACCAGATCGTGGTGGGTGTGTCGCTCATCACCACCTGCCTAAATCCTGTGCTGTTGAGGCTTTCCGACCCCGCCGGCGACTGGCTGGAAGGGCATCTGCCGGCGCGCGTGCGCGGATGGCTCTCGGCATACGCGGAATGGCTCAACCGCTTCCGTCTAGCGCGGATGCCCTCCGCCCTGCAGCGGCATATCCGCAGCCGCGTAGCCTGGCTCGTGGTGATCGCGGTACTCAATTTTGGCGTGTCCTTGGTCGCCGAACGCCTGGATGCCCTGGACTATTCACGGTTTTCGATGTTCTTCGAAAGCCACAAGCGCGTGTTCTTCTGCCTGCTGGCGAATCTCTTCTACGCGTCGATGCTGGCGCCGGTGGCGGGTCTTGGGCGTTCCCTAGGCCGCGACATCGGCAACGCGCTGGTGGGTACGCGCCAGCCCCGCAGATGGCGCGCCTCGGTCGTGGGGATAGTCACCCTGTTCGTGCTGGCGTTCGTGCTGGTGCTGGCCACGGCACAGATCATGATGATCAACGTCAACCTGCAGCCGGACGAGCCGGTGATGAGATGGCTTGTGTTCGGTGTGCTGATACTGGTGACGCTGTTTGGATGGAAGCGATTCGCGCGAACTGGCCTCAAGGCAGGCCGCCATTTCGGAGAGGCGCTGGCGGCGGAGAGGCGACGCACGGCGCGGAAGGGCGAGGCCGTGGTGCTGAGCGTGCCTGGAGACTTCTACAGGGACATGTCCGTGGCGGCAGGCTCGCCCGCCGAGGGGCGCTCCATCCGCTCGCTCGACATACGCGCGAAGACAGGCGCATCCGTCGTGAGCGTCGTGCGCGCGGGGGAACGCTTCCGCAACCCAGGGCCTGACTGGACGTTCCAGGCAGGCGACATGGTGGTGGCAATCGGCGATCCGCCGTGCCTGAAGGCCCTGTGCAGCCTTGTATGCCCGCCTCCCGAGGCTAACCCAGTACGCGCATGAGGCGGACGATCGCCTCCTCGATGTTCGCGCGGCTGTTGAAGGCCGTTATGCGGATGTAGCCCTGGCCGTCCCGTCCGAAGCCTGCGCCGGGGGTCGTTACCACATGCGCCTCGGTGAGAAGACGGTCGAAGAATTTCCAGCTGTCGCCTTTGACGTCGACCCACAGGTACGGGGAGTCGTCGCCGCCGGTGACGCTGTAGCCGAGCTTCATGAGCGCATCCTTCACGAGCTTTGCGTTTTCAAGATAGAAGTCGATTGTGGCCTTCACCTGCGCCTGGCCCTCTGGCGAGTACACCGCCTCCGCGCCGCGCTGGGTCACGTAGCTGCATCCGTTGAATTTCGTTGTCTGGCGACGCGTCCAGAACGACCTGAGCGCCACGCCTTCGCCGGCGGCGGTATAGGCTACCAGGTCCTTCGGCACCACGGTGTAGCCGCAGCGCACCCCTGTGAAGCCTGCGGTCTTTGAATAGCTTCTGAACTCGATGGCGCAGGTGCGCGCGCCGGCGCATTCATATATCGAATGCGGGATGCCCGGCGTGCGGATGAACGCCTCGTAGGCTGAATCGAACAGGATCAGCGACTTGTTGGCGTTGGCCCAGTCCACCCATTCCTGCAGCTGAGCCTTGGTGGCCACGGCGCCGGTCGGGTTGTTGGGGTAGCACAGATACACGGCATCTGCCGGCTCGGAGAGATCGGCGGGGGATGGCACGTAGCCGTTGGCGGCCGTGCAGTCTAGATACACCAGGTTCGCGTAGCGTCCGTCCGTGTTCACGCCCGTGCGCCCGGCCATGACGTTCGTATCCACGTAGACGGGGTATACCGGGTCACCGACCGCGATCTTGGCGTCCGCCCCGAAAAGCTCCTGGATGTTGCCGCAGTCGCATTTCGCGCCGTCGGATATGAAGATCTCGTCGGCGGCGATGTCCATCCCGCGCGCCTGGTAGTCGTTGAGCGCCACCGCATCGCGGAGGAAGGCGTAGCCCTGTTCCGGACCATACCCGTGGAAGGTCTCGCGGCGGCCCTCGTCGTCCACCGCCCTGTGCATGGCCGCGAGGACGGCCGGGGCGAGCGGCTCGGTGACATCGCCTATGCCCAGGCGGATGATCTTCGCGTCGGGATGCTCCGACTGGAATCTGGATACGCGGTGCGCGATTTCCGTGAAGAGGTACGATGCCTGTATCTTCAGGTAGTTCTCGTTGATGTGAATCATCTCTTGTTTGCTCCTTGTTGGTTGAATGGCGACATGCGGATTTGCCGGATGGCCGTCAGTACGCTCGGTTGTCGTAGTTCTGCTGGCCCTTTATGTAGTTCATCGGTAGCGCCCCTCCGCCGGTCTTCGCCTTGGGCAGCGTGCATTTCCAGGGTTCCAGGGCGCATTGGAGGTAGTATGCGTCTGGGCGGCGTACGATCCCATCCGGCAGGCGGCGGGTCTTCCATGCGCCTGAGTCGTCCTGGTAGCATGTGAGCGGATAAGGCGGCAGCGGGAACGTCAGCTTCTCGGCCGGCCAGGCGTATGGGTAGGTCTCTGGCGGCGTTCCATTCTCTACCCAGTCTTCCAGCAGCCTGTAGTGCGCGGCGTTGTAGCCGCCACCCTTGCTTATGCGCCCGAAGCCGCCGCCATGGGCGTGTCCCGGCATCAGGAAGAGCCTGCAGAACCGCTGGGTCTTCTCGAGTCCGCCCATGCGCTCGGACATCTCCTCGTACCAGGCGATCGTTTCAGGCGCGGGCGTGGACTGGTCTTCCAGACCGACGGCGACGATCATCTTTCCGCCCCGGTCGCGGAATGCCGCAAGGTCGGTCGAGCAGGCGTTCTCGAAAGCGCCCATCATCGCGAACTCCTCGTCGAAATCCTCCCACGTCGCGCATTTCCAGTCGCCGAGGCGCCTGTAACGCAGACCTACCATGCCTCCTCCCTTCGACTCGAAGTTGCGGCCACGCCTGCTGCTGAAATCGGTTCCCGGCAGAAACCCGTGGCAGACGATGCGCCCGTTGCGCCTGACGCCCGTGAATATGCGTTTCAGCCGCTCCTTGAGCGCGGGCTCGCCGAGGGCGGGATCCTTCGCCGCCGCCACCGCCAGGAAGCCGTCGATGTCCGCCTCCGAGAAGAACGGATTGGCCAGGATCTTTCCGGCGTATGGCTTCGGGTCGCGGTTCTTCATGTACTCTATCGGTGCATCGGCCAGGATTCGCAGCTGCTCGCGCGTGACGAGGGGCCTGTCCTGCTCATCGTGGGTCTGCTTGTAGAGGTTGAGGATCTGCGCGCATGTGGCGCTCTGCACGCTGGACGGCACACCCACCAGTATGCCGTCGTAGTCCGCCGGGAAGCGCATCGCCTCCGACATCCCCTGGTTGCCACCGCGAGAACCACCCCGGAAGTACGCATGCTCCACGTCCCGGCCGTAGTATGCCTTTACGAACCGCTTGCCGTAGACCGTCATCAGGTGCGTGGCGCGCCAGTAGAGGTCGTGCAGCACCTCGTCCGGCACGGCCTTGCCCGTCATGTCGCCATGGACGTACCGCCAGGTGCCGAGGTCGGTCGTCACGGACGCCGCCCGCGGGTCGCCCCTGCCGCGCGACATGTCGGGTACGGTGCCGCCCATGCTTGAGTTCCCGACACCCCAGAGCCTGCCGTTCCACTGTTCGCGATGCGGCAGGTCGATGCGGCAGCGGATATCGCTCTTCGCCGTCGGGCGCAGGGTGAAGTCGACCGAAAACACACCGCCTGTCGTCGCAGTCCGCGTGATGGCGCAGATGGCGTCCTCCACGGCCTTGACGCATACGACGTCCGGACTCTCGTCGGCCGCGTGCACGGTGGCGGCCAATGCGGCAATGTACAGCAGTATTCTTGTTTTCATGTTGCTATCTCGATTGAGCAGGTCTGCCTGCGAACGGATTTCGGGCAGTGCGAGGTGAAATGATACCATGCTTTTCGCAGATTATCAATGATTATGTGCCGGGCAAATAAAGTCCGGGCGCATCTCCTATGAGAACAGATGTCAATAGGCAAAATCGCTTTGGCGATTTCCACATTTCCCGCCCGGGTTGCTTGATGCATGTCTTTCTCCTATGCGCAGTGTCGGCACTGTCGTCCGCCTGCATTCTATAATCCAT
>JAFXTB010000069.1 GCA_017525225.1 Kiritimatiellia bacterium | reverse complement strand
GAACATGATCACCGGCGCGGCGCAGATGGATGGCGCGATCCTCGTGGTCTCCGCCGTCGACGGCGCGATGCCGCAGACGCGCGAGCACGTGCTTCTGGCCCGCCAGGTGGGCGTGCCGAAGATCGTCGTGTTCCTCAACAAGTGCGATCTCGTTGAAGATGCGGAGATGCTCGACCTCGTCGAGATGGAGGTCCGCGAGCTGCTTTCCAAGTACGAGTACGACGGCGACAACGCTCCCGTGATCCGCGGTGCGGCGTTCCCCGCCACCCAGGCCGCTTCCGCCGACGATCCGGCGTGCAAGTGCATCACCGAGCTCATGGACGCGCTGGATTCCTACATCCCCGAGCCCGTTCGCGAGCTTGACAAGCCGTTCCTCATGCCTATCGAGGACATCTTCTCGATCGAAGGTCGCGGCACGGTGGTTACTGGCCGTGTCGAGCGCGGCGTGATCAAGGTGAACGAGGAAGTCGAGATCGTCGGTATCAAGCCGACCCAGAAGACGACGGTGACGGGCGTTGAGATGTTCCGCAAGCTGCTCGACCAGGGCCAGGCCGGCGACAACATCGGCTGCCTCCTGCGCGGTACGAAGAAGGAAGAGGTGCAGCGCGGCCAGGTGCTCGCGAAGCCCGGCTCCATCACGCCGCACACCGAGTTCAAGGGCCAGGTGTACGTCCTCACGAAGGAAGAGGGCGGCCGCCACACGGCGTTCATGAAGGGCTATCGTCCCCAGTTCTACATCCGTACGACGGACGTGACGGGCGACATCCAGCTCCCCGAGGGCGTCGAGATGGTGATGCCTGGCGACAACGTGGAGATCACCGTCAAGCTGATCGCCCCTGTCGCGCTCGAGGACAAGATGCGCTTCGCCATCCGCGAGGGTGGCCGCACGGTCGGCGCCGGCACGGTGTCGCAGGTGATCAAGTAAGAAGCAAAGGTCTTCTGTGAGAGGCCCATCCCGGACCCGGCCGCCGCGTGGCCGTCCGGGTTCCGGGGCGGGTTCGATTCTCCTGAAGACGGAAGGTTGGCAAAATGCCGAGAGATCTGGCAATCCTGGCCTGCACCGAGTGCAAGCGCCGCAACTACACTACGACGCGCAACAAGCGTACGATGACCGAGCGTGTCGAGAAGTCCAAGTTCTGCCCGTTCTGCCGCAAGCGGACCGGACACAAGGAAGTGAAGTAGTCTTCACGATGCTCTTTCTAGGGTAGTAGCACAATGGCAGTGCAGCGGTCTCCAAAACCGCCTATGGGGGTTCGATTCCCTCCTACCCTGCCAAAAGTCACGAGGACGAGATGAAGGATTTTTTCAGCAGGTTGAGAGGCTACCTGGCCGAGGTCAAGGGCGAGGCGAAGCGTGTGTCGTGGCCTGGCAGGCGTGAATTGTACGATTCCACGCTGGTGGTCATAGCGTTCATCTGCATTCTGGCCGTCACCACGCTGGTGTGCGACAAGGCCATACAGCTGTTCATCCAGCTCGTGCATGCCGGCGCATGATCGACGGGAGGGTCCGATGAAGAAGGAATGGTTTGTGCTCCATGCCCTCACGGGGCAGGAAAACAAGGTGAAGAAGTCGATCGACGCCCGCAAGAAGCTCGAGGAGATGGGCGAGTTCATCGGCGAATGCATCATCCCCTCAGAGCGTGTGACCGAGAAGAGGGAGGGCAAGACCCGCACATTCAACAGGAAGTTCTTCCCGGGGTACGTGCTGGTGCAGCTTGCGCTCTACGACGATGCGCGCGGAATCGATCCGTCGACGGGGAAGAAGGCCGTATTCGCGCGTACATGGCAGTTCCTTCGCGAGACGCCCGGGGTGATAGGCTCGTGGCTTACGCAGTATCCCCAGCCCCTGAAGCAGTCGGAGGTGGACGCGATCCTCCTCAACAAGCCCGCGGATGCGGCGGACAAGCCGCGTCCCAAGATAGATTTCTCCGTGAAAGACACGGTGAAGATAAACGACGGCCCGTTCATGGGTTTGACGGGCGTCGTTTCAATGGTTGATCCCGACAAGGCCAAACTCAAGATTGAAGTATCCGTCTTCAGTCGCACGGTCCCTGTCGACGCCGAATACTGGCAGGTGGAGAAGGTGGCTCCCGAGGAGCTTGCCAATGCTCCTGCCGGCTGAGGCGTGTCGTGCGGTCCCGTCCGTACCGGTAGGATGCCGGGAGGGGCCGCGGAACAAGAAAAGAAAAGCAAGGTAGAAAATGGCCAAGAAAGTCAAGGGCGTCGTCAAGCTCCAGATTCCGGCCGGTGCCGCGAATCCCGCGCCGCCTGTCGGACCTGCGCTCGGCTCCGCCGGCGTGAACATCATGCAGTTCTGCAAGGAGTTCAATGCCAAGACGCAGAAACAGGCGGGGCTTGTGATCCCCGTCATCATCACCGTTTACCAGGACCGCAGCTTCTCGCTGCAGTTCAAGTCGCCGCCCGCGAGCGTGCTCCTGAAGAAGGAGGCGGGGCTCGCCAAGGGTTCGGGCGTGCCGAACAAGAACAAGGTCGGCAAGGTCACCAAGGCGCAGCTCGCCAAGATCGTCGAGATGAAGAAGGCCGACCTGAACACGACCGACGTCGAGGCCGCGATGCGCATGATCGCCGGCACCGCGCGCAACATGGGCATCGAGGTGGTCGACTGACCGCAGAGGGAGTTCTAGAATGTCCAAACACGGCAAGAAGTATCGCGCCATCGCCAAGGCGGCCCCCAAGGCCCCTGTGTCCATCAACGAGGCAGTGGCGTTCATCAAGGCCCATCCGGGCTCCAAGAAGTTCGACGAGACGCTTGACGTCTACATGCGTCTGGGCGTGGATTTCCGCAAGACCGACACCCCCGTCCGCGGGACGGTCAAGCTGCCCGCCGGGTCGGGCAAGAAGATCAAGGTGGCGGTCTTCGCCGGCGGCGAGCATGCCGACCAGGCGAGGGAGGCCGGCGCCGATTTCGTGGGTCTCGACGATCTCATTGAGAAGGTCACCAAGGAAAGCTGGACGGACTTCGACGTGGCCATCGCCACGACGGAGGCCATGAAGAGCGTACGCAAGTGCGCCCGCGTCCTGGGTCCTCGCGGCCTGATGCCCAACCCCAAGACGGGCACCGTCACAGACGACCCCGCCACGGCTGTCAAGGAGGCGAAGGCCGGCAAGGTCGACTTCCGCATGGACAAGACGGGCAATGTGTCGGTCATAGCGGGCAAGCTCTCGTTCGAGGCCGACAAGCTCGTGGCCAACGTCAAGGCGGTCGTCGAGGCGATCCAGTCGGCGCGTCCCGCGACGGTCAAGGGCGCATTCATCAGATCCCTCACGCTGTCCTCCACGATGGGCGTGGGCGTCCCCTGCGTGCTTGCGGCGGACGGCGAGTAAGGAGTTCGAGCCATGAGAATCGAAAAGGTTGCAATCCTCAACGAGGTGACCGAGCGCATCAAGGCCTCGGAATACTGCTTCATCATCAACCACGGCGGCGTGGACGTAGTCCAGATGGGGGCGCTTCGCAACGCCCTGCGCGGCTGCGACTCGCGTCTTCTGGTTGTCAAGAACACCTTCCTCTCGAAGGTTGCCAAGGAGAAGGGCTGGCCTGAGGACGTCGAGAAGATGTTCCAGGGACCCACTGCGGTGGTGACCGGCAAGGGCGAACCGACGGCGGTCGCGAAGGCCGTCATGAAGTTCGTGGAGGATTCGGGCGGCAAGGCTTCCGTGAAGGGTGCGGACTACGATGGCAAGATCGTGGACGCAGCCATGGTGGAGGCCCTCTCGAAGATTCCCGGCAAGGACCAGCTGCGCGCAACGCTGCTCATGCTCCTCAAGGAGCCTGCCACGCGCCTCGCACGCGTCCTTTCCGAGAAGGCCAAGAAGGAGGGCGGCGAAGCCTAAGAGGGAATGTTCAAAAATCCCAATTGTTCACAATTGTCACAATTGAAAAATACAGATAATTGGTATTTGTGATTTGTGGACAGTTCTGACAATTGTGATTTGTGAGCAATTAAACAACGATTTCCCTTGGATGGAACACGCCAAGGGTTGACAGGTAAAACAAAGGAACAAAGCAATGACGAATGAAGAAATCATCAAGGAACTGTCGGGCAAGACGGTTCTCGAAATCAATGAACTCGTGAAGGCGCTCGAGGAGGCGTGGGGCGTTTCCGCCGCCGCCGCCGTGGCCGTGGCCGGTCCGGCCGCAGGAGCCGCGCCCGCCGAGGAGAAGACCGAGTTCGACGTGATCCTCGCCGCCGCCGGCGCGAACAAGATTGCGGTCATCAAGGAAGTCCGTGCGATCACGGGCCTCGGCCTCAAGGACGCCAAGGACATGGTCGATGGTGCGCCGAAGAAGGTCAAGGAGGCCATCGCCAAGGACGAGGCCGAGAAGATCAAGGCCCAGCTCGAGAAGGCTGGCGCCCAGGTCGAGATCAAGTAGGTCCCTGCTTCCATCTGGATGCAAAAGGGGCGCGCCGGCATCGGCGCGCCCCTTTCCATTGTCACCATGCGGCGAAGGCGCCGACCTACGGGTCGGTCACCACGATCGACGAGTTCGGCGGCAGCAGCATGGCAATTTCGTCCAGGTCCGCCGGCGCGAACGTGATCGAAAGCTCCTTGAATCGCGTACGCGGCCCGGCCTCGCGCGTAACGAGGATCGAGCCAGGTTTGGTTGTGGCCCCGGTGGAGGCGTAGTAGCGCTTGAAGAACTTGCCGTTCAGCATGAGATCGGCCTGCTTGGTGCGCCGGTGGACGACGAGCGCCGCGCGGGTGAATTCCAGCACGCGCAGGGTCGTGCCTGGCGCAAGCTTGGCATCGGAGACAAGCCCGTTCAGCTTCAGTACGGCCGCCACGGTCGTGGCATGCTCGCGGGCTATGCGGTAGGGCGTGTCGCCGCGCCTCGATACGACGGTGGCCGTCCAGGGCGTAGGCTTTCCGGACATCAGCCTCTGCATGTTGAGCGCGCCTATGCGCCGTGCAAGCGGTTCGTCGAGGTCCGCCATGGCGGGACTCTTGCGAAGCCGTTCCAGCGTATCGAGCGCGAGCATCGCGCTTGAACTGCGCTCCGCCGCCAGGAGTTTCTCCAGCAGCGTGCGTTCCTGGGCGGGTCTTCCGCCGGAATCAGCCAGCCACCGCTCGACCATCCGTGCTGCCGCCGGCACGGTCGCGGGCGCATGGTCCGTTCGCCGCCGCTCGGTGACCTTGACGTCCCTGCCGGGCGGCGTCGCCGTCGTCGCACGCGGCGGCGGATCGTTCCGCGGTACCGCTGCCGGCGCGGCAGGTGCGGCAGGCGGCTTGAAGTCCGGGATCTTCACGCGACGCGCGCAACCGCGCGCGGAGAGGAACGACAGCAGCGCGAGGACGGCGACTCCGCCCACCGTCCAGCGCAGCAGATGGCCGTCGCCCCTGTCTCTTCTCGACGCATCGTACTCGATGCCGAATATGTCGCGTGTGTAGCCCATCTTCCAGGCGTGGTCAGCTTGCCTTGGGTTCTTCCGGCTTCACGACCTCCTGCACCGCGCTGCGCGCGACTTCAACCACCACGTCTCCGGCGATCTCGATGCGGAAGGTCTTTTCCTTCGCCTCGACGATGGTGCCGAGGAATCCGCCTGCGAACACCACGCGCGCGCCGGCGCGCAGCTCCTCGATCATCTTGCGGCGTTCCTTCTCCTTGCGCTGCTGCGGACGGATCATCATGAAGTAGAAGATCGCGAAGATGAGCAGCATCGGCACGAACATGCCCATGCCTCCTCCGGCCTGCTGGCTGGCCGGCACGGCTGCGTCTGCGAATATGGATGTGAGGTTCATCGTTTTTCCTTTCGTGGTTGGTTGGTTAGTTGTCTGGTTGTCTGTCCAAGGGGTTGCCGCTTGCACACTGTCTTGAAACCGATTCGCGGAACTGCGCGAAGGTGTCGGCTGCTATCGCCTCGCGCATCTCGCGCATGAACTCGCACAGGCGGTGCACGTTGTGTATCGTAAGGAGCCTTACGCCGAGTATCTCGCCTGCGTGCAGCAGATGGCGCACGTATGCGCGCGAGAAGTTGCTGCAGCAGTAGCAGGTGCAGCCTGCCTCCACCGGGCCTGGATCGCGTTCCCATTTCGCCGCCTTGATGGCAACGTTGCCGGAGCGCGTGATCGCCGTGCCGTGGCGCGCCACGCGCGTCGGGATCACGCAGTCGAACATGTCGATGCCGCGCGCCACGCATTCCGTCATCTGCGACATCACGCCGAGCCCCATCACGTAGCGGGGGCATGATTCCGGCAGATGGGGCACGCTCGCATCCACCGCGGCGTACATCGCCTCCTCGGGCTCGCCCACGGAGACGCCGCCCACGGCGAAGCCGTCGAAGGGCATGCTCGCCAGCGTCTCGGCGCATCTGCGCCGGAGATCCGCATGCACTCCCCCCTGTACGATTCCGAACACGAGCTGTCCGGGCGCGTGCGGGGCGGCCAGCGAATCCTCCGCCCATCTCAGGGTGGTGGCCACGCTCCTTTCCGCGCGCTCGAGGTCGCAAGGCCACGGCAGGCATTCGTCGAAGGCCATGGCGATGTCACTCCCAAGAAGCCGCTGCACCGCCATCGACTCCGCAGGGCCTAGGAACACGCGGTGCCCGTCGATATGCGAATTGAAGAAACATCCTTCCGGCGTGAGCTTTCGCATCTTCGCGAGCGAGAACACCTGGAATCCGCCGGAGTCCGTGAGGATGGGCCCATCCCATCCCATGAACCTGTGGAGCCCGCCCATGGCGGCGACGGTCTCGGCGCCCGGCCTCAGCATGAGGTGGTAGGTGTTGCCGAGTATCACCGTGGCGCCGTTCTCGCGGAGGTCGCGCGGCTCGAGCGCCTTCACGGTGGCCTGCGTGCCCACGGGCATGAATACAGGCGTCTCCACGGCCCCGTGCGCCGTGTGCAAAAGCCCGGCGCGCGCGTGCGTGCACGCGTCCTTCGCCGTGATTTCAAAGGCGCCGATTCTGGTTGGGGCGGTCATTCGAGGGGAAAGTTAAACATAAACTGCGGACGAAATCAAGCCCCCTGTCAAAAATTTTTATTCATTTTCCAGTTGCGTTATCCGCGAAATTAGATTATCCTACTCGCTTGTGGGACACTAGGCCTTCGCCCGGCGTCCTTCGGCAAGGTTTTCTACAAGAGGAAAAAACAGAAATGAACAAGGCACTGCACGCTATCGTATATCTGATCCTGCTGCTCGCAGGTGCTGCGCTGTACTTCGAGATGAACATCTTCGACAAGCGCAGCCTGCAGAACGACAGCATCACCCAGCTCGCCGACTACATCGTGAAGATCTCGCACACGATAGAGAAGTCCGATGCGCCGAAGACCGGCACCGTTCCGGAGGCCCGCAAGGACATCTCGGCCGTGGAGGCAAAGGCGGTGGACACTCCCGAGACGGAGAACCTGCTGGAGGACTATGCCGCGCATCTCGAGAGCCAGAACCTCGAGACGTTCAAGTGGGACGACGGCGAGCGCGCCCAGCTTCGCAAGATATACCTGCTTGACCCGGAAGGCAAGAAGGTCCCCAACCCGGCCAACCCCGGCGAGTTCGTGACCAAGGGCAAGGGCACGGCGTCCGAGCTCCTGGAGCAGCTCTTCGACCGCGCCAAGGCCCAGCAGGCGCACCTCAACGAGACGCGCGCGGAGCTGGCGACTGTCCGCGCGAAGCTCGAGACCCTCACGGGCGACTACAACAAGCTCAAGCCGCCGGCCCGCCAGAGCAAGATCGAGATCGAGGAGCTCAAGGGCAAGGTGGAGGCCACCGAGAAGGAGCGCGATGCCGCCAGGGAGCAGGTGACCAAGATCAAGGGCCAGATAGAGGATCTCAACAGCGAGATCACCTCGCTCAAGGACGAGGTGTCATCGGCCAAGGACGAGACGGAGGCCGTGAAGGAGGATCTCGCGAAGGAGAAGCAGAACTACGAGCAGCTCAAGAAGCTCTTCCAGCAGGTGCAGGCCCAGGCGCAGGCGCCGGCGGCCGGCGCCACTGGAAACGGCGCTGCGATCACGACGCTTTCCGCCGGCGACAAGGGCAAGGTCGTGGAGGTCAACAACGAGTACATGTTCGCCGTCATCGAGTTTACCGACGCCGCGATCAAGGAGCTTCTCGGCGAGAACCGCCAGAGCCCGCTGCCGCGTCTCGAGCTCGGCATACGCCGCAAGGTCAACGGTGCCGACAAGTACATCGGCCGCATGAAGCTTCGCCAGTCCGTCGCAGGCAAGAACTTCGTCATCGCCGATATCCTGGGCGATTGGCAGCAGGCGCCCGTGGAGAAGGGTGATGCCGTATTCGCCGAGTGACGGGCGGCGGCCGCTGGTCTGGGCGCTGGCGCTCCTTGCGCTGGCGCTGCTGGGCGGGTGCATCGCCGATACCGCGGCCGATTCCGATCTGCCGTGGGCTACGAACCAGGGTTGGGAGGGCATGATTCCCATCCCGGCCGGCGCGGCGAACCAGTATGATTGAGAATGTCTCGTTCACGGCATCGGGCGGCATCCGGCTGGATGCCGCCTTGCTTATGCGCTTTCCTTCCACGACGCGTGCATTTGCGCGCGAGGCCTGCGCGTCCGGCGCGGTCAAGGTGGATGGCAGACCCGCCGAGAAGGGTCGCAGGCTGCATGGCGGCGAAGTGGTGGAGGTGGCGGAACTCGCGGAGGCTGCCGACAATCGCGTCCGCCCGGACCGTTCCATTCCGGCGAGGGCGATTTTTGAAGACGCGGCGCTGCTTGCCTTCGATAAGCCTGCAGGCATGCCGGTGCAGCCGCTGTCGCGCCATGAGACCGGCTCGCTCATGAACGGCGTCGTTGCGCGCTGGCCGGAAGTATCCGATGTCGGCGACGGCCCTTTGATGGCAGGGGCGCTCCACCGAATCGATTCGGGCACATCGGGGCTTGTTCTGGTGGCGCGCACGGATGCGGCGTTCGAAGCCATGCGCGCGCAGTTCGCGGGGCGCGAGGTCGTGAAGACCTATCTTGCGCTTGTGGAGGGAACCGTGGCCGCAGGCGGTACGCTTGAGAACGACCTGGTTCACGATGCCAGTCTGCCATATTGCCGAATGATAGTGAGGAAGGTTGAGAAGGTTGAGAGGGTTGGGAAGGTTGAGAATGGAGTTAAGGGCATTAGATCGGAAGAGAGGCCGATGCGCGCCATAACCGCTTTCCGTCCGCTTGCCATCACCCGTTGCGGCATGGAGGAGCTGACGCTTCTTGAGGTGACCATCCGCACAGGCGTGACCCACCAGATACGCGCCCAGCTGGCGGCTGCGGGGATGCACATAGTCAACGACAGACTCTATGGCGCGTTTGCGGTGGAGGACATGGTGGGCCACAGGCTCCATGCGCTCGCCGCGGCGTTCAGGCATCCCGTCTCGGGCGAGCCATGCCGTATCGAGACGCCCTGGCCGGAGTGGGCGCTCAAGGTGATGTAGGCAAGGCGGGCTGGATGGCATTCTTGACTTCATACTCCTGGCGCAAATCCGCGTTGCTGCTGATCGTATCGGCGATCCTCGTGGGGCTTGCCTTTGCCGTGCGATATGGGGAGGACAACCAGGTGGGGTCTTCCAACGAGGTTTCCTGGTGGGTGTTCGTGGCCGCCGGTGTGTTCGCCTATTGGGGCGTGCTTGGATTGGCCGTATCGGCCTTCAGATGTGCGCGCAGTCGCGGCCGGCGCCAGGCGACCTGCCGAAACGCTTGCGAAACGCAGCCTCGAAGGTCTTGATGTTGCCATTCTATTTGTCTAAGTCATTGGTGATATGGTATAATGTGTGCCGTCGCGATGCATGTCGCGGATGGAGATGCATACGGAAAGGCGGAATACCGATGAATGAAACAGTTTGCGAGTCACATCAAAAGAGGGTATTGGCTCTTGTGCTGGCGTTTGTGTCGTCGTTGGCTCTGATGGGCGCAGATCTCTATGTTGATGCCGGCGTTACGGTGTCGGGGGACGGTTCGCAGGCCGCGCCTTACCAGACGATCCAGGCCGCGGTCGATGCGGCGGAGGCAGGTGCGGTCATACATGTCGCGGCCGGCACGTACGCGACCGGGGCGACGGAGGACGCGTTTAAGAACTCCAGCGATGTGTCCTGCACGATGTTGAACCGCGTCTACATCGACAAGTCGCTCACGATCTGCGGCGAGGACAAGGCGCGCACGGTCATCATGGGCGCACATGCCACGACGCCCGAGGATTCCGTCGGGCTCGGGCTTGGCTCCGATGCCGTCCGCTGCATCGGCATCAATGCGAGCAACGTCGTCATATCCAACCTGACCATCACCGGCGGCGCGACGAAGAAGCCTGCGGCCGACAACGATCCGAACGGCAGCGGCGGCGGCATCTACGCGGCGGACGGGCTTTCGGGGATATACATCGTCGATTGCGTAGTCTCCAACAACATAGCGCACCAGGCGGCGCATGCGCGGTACAACAACGACAGCACGCGCGGCATGACGGCAGTCCGCTGCTGGTTCCATGCCGGTCGGGCCAGACTGTACTATCCGGCGACCCGTGGCCTGTCACACGTTCATTGCCTTCTCACGCACCATGCCTATACCAATCCGATGGTGCATTCCGGTACCTTCGTGAACTGCACGTTCGCCGACAACTACTGCCGCAGCCTTGGTGACTCCGCCGACGTCCAGGCATACAACTGTTTCTTCGCGGACTATTGGTATAAGGCCGATCATGGGGCCTCATACTACAACTGCGGCTTTCCAGTTGAACAGTCCTATGTCCTTTCGCCCGCCGTCACCAACGAGCATTGCTTGTTCAGCATCGGGCGCGACCAGTTCATTGCGCCGCTCATGAAGGACTATCGCCTGCATTCCGGCGCAAACGTGCTGAACGCGGGCGACATGGCGTATCTTTCGGCACTGTCGATTCCGGACGAATACAGGTACGTGGCCTACGACGGGACTGTTCTTGACAGATCCGCCGCGACATGCCATCTCGGCTGCTGCCAGGAACCGGTTACACCTACCGCCGGAACCCTGAGGTTCGCGTCGATACCTTCCGCGGAAGGGGCTTCTGTCGCATACGCACACAAGTTGAACCATAACGCCTACCGCTTCAACGGCGATGCCGACACGTTGATCAGGGGCGACCTTGCGTACGTGCGCGCGATGGAATGGCCGATCGTGGTGAAGGTTTCCTTCGAGACCAACAAGTGGGCCGGGCTGTACGGCTTCAGCGCCAGCGGGGCGGATACGGTGATGCGCTACCCGTACCTTGATGGAACGTACGAGATCGCGCCACCGCAGGATCCGGCGTCCACGCTCACGCTTACGCCTGTAGAAGCCGCAAATGTCATCTATGTGCAGCAGAGTTCAACGGCCGCGACCGAGGATGGCACGGAGGATGCCCCCTACAAGGATCTCCAGACGGCCATCAATTCCATCGCTTCCGGGAAAAGCATAATCTATTGTAATGGAGGGACGTTCTCCACCGGCGGCGCCACATACGAAAACCTCGCCTGCCGCATTGGTTTCAACGGCAAAGACATCCGCATCGTGGGCGTGGGCGGGCCGACGAACAACTTCATCGTTGGCGGAGTGGACACTTCCGTAGCTCAGGATGTCTGGCCGTACGGAATGGGAGATGGTGCCACGCGTTGCCTGTACCTGGGCAAGTCAAGTGTAGGATCTGCAATACAAGGCTTTACGCTCACGGGTGGCCGAACTACAGATGGTACGGTCAATAACACTGGTCGCCGTGGTGCAGGGGCGTTTCTTTCCGCAGGTTCCCATATTACGGACTGTGTAGTCTCCAACAATGTAGGATATCAGGGTGTTGCCATAAATGGTAAGGAAAGCGGGACATCGTCAACTGTCTACGCATTCAGATGCCTTGTCGCCGACAATAGGCAGTACACGACCAGCGGAACAGAGGGAGGTTCCGGCATCATACGCACGACCAGGGGCGCGTTCCTGATTATTGCGAACAACAATGGCGGACATTTCGGCAGCTACGAGTACCAGTACTTCTACAACTGCTCCATGTACTCCAGCCTCTACGCCGGAAGCAACATCATAAATGGCAATTCCACGAACTACAATTCCGTGATCAGCTTCCCAAATGCAAGCAATAACAGAAATCCGCTCTATGGCGGCGTGGTGCAGTATTCCGGCGGTGCACACCAGGGAGCGTCGTGCATCAAGGCCGATCCGCTTTTCGCTGCTCCTGCATCCGGGGATCTTCGTCTTCTGCCGGCGTCGCCTGTGAAGTCCTACGGCACGTTCGACTATTCTTCCGACTACCACATATTCATAGGCCGCGACTTCTACGGCAATCCTTTGCGGTTCATCGACGGCAAGCCGCTCTGCGGCGCGGTGCAGGCGTTCGCGCCTACGGTCGTGGCCGAAGGCGATGGCATTAGCCCGTCCGGCACCAGCGTGCTGGCGCCGATGCAGTCGTCGATTGAATTTACCGCCACGACGCCGCGCCCTCTCATTGGATTCGAGGTGGATGGCGTGACGCAGCTCGTGGAAGGCGTAGCCTACACGCTGGAGATTCCGCCGGGTGCGCTGTGCGACGAACCGTATTCCATCCGTGCGATATACGACACCAACTGGTATGTGAGCGATAGGGATGGCAGCGACGAGACGGGAACTGGAACGGCGGCGAATCCGAAGCAGACGCTTCTTGGCGCTCTCACGAACGCGGTGTCCGGTGATGTCGTGCATGTGGCGCCCGGCACCTATGGTTCTGGCGTGTTCCACCATTCCACCGTTGTCACGTACGGCAGTTCCCCCACTGTTGGCAGCAGGGCCTACATACCTTCTGGTGTGGAGCTGGTGTCGCAGGGTTCGGCCACGAACACGTTCATCGTAGGCGAGGATGCATCGGATCCGGATGTGAACGGATGCGGCAACGACGCCGTGCGCGGCGTGTTCATGGAGGCCAATGCGAGGCTGACCGGCTTCACAGTCATGGGCGGACGTACGGGCTATACAAGCGATAACAACGATAATAGCGTAGGAGGCGGGATTCTCGCCCGCAACAATACAGCAGTCGTCACCGACTGCATCATTTCCAACAATGTGGCATATCGTGGCGGCGGCGGATACAACGGTACTTACAACCGATGCCGGATCGTCTGTAACAGGCTTGCTCCCAATGGAAATGGTTCGGCCGTGAGAGGGCACGGATCTGGTTCACCGTCCAATACCGGTACAGCCGTGCTGAACAATTGCATTGTTGCCGGCAATCGTGGAGGATACACCATGTACTTTGTGTCCAGCGACAACTGCACGTTTGCTTCCGACAATGTAAATCCCGATGGTGTGGCGGTCGGCATAGTGCTTCTGAGGAACTGCCACAGGGTATGCAACACGCTCATACTTGGCGACAAGGACACGTTTGAGACTGTCGGATTTTCAAATTGCGTCTTCAGCGCGGCGATGGCGACGAGGGTTGGAGTCCACGCAAACGTCACCACAAACGCCTGCCTTGTCGCGGCAACCGATGACGAACTGGCGATAGACGGGAGCTACGCGCCGGCGATCGGGTCGAACATCGCGGTCGATGCGGGTGATGCGTCCATGTACGACGCCTCGAAGCTTGGCGCTCTGGACGTTTACGGCAATCCGCGCGCCGTGAACGGGGCCCGGATGGATGTCGGCGCGGTGGAGGCCGTATGGCTGCCCGTCTATTCGCAGCGCCTTGGGGCTGCGGTGGCGGTGACGGCGGCCTCGCCGGAGGTGGAGTTGACGGCATCCGGCGTATCGATGCCTGCCGGTGCCTCGCTGGAGGCGACGGTCGGCCATGCAGGGCGCGCCGGCGCATCCTATACGCTCATGGCTTCGGTGGATGCGGGCGGTACCTGTTCGGTTCTGAGGGATGGCGCGAGCGCGACGGTCCTTCCGGCCGGAGCCAACCAGTTCATGCGGATCGTGTCGTTCGCCGATTTCATGAACCTCGCCTTTGCCGCCGATGGCGCGCCAGTCGTGCTTTCCGGTATCGCCATGAACAGGGGAATGGCGGTATCGTTCAGGTAGAGTGAAAGGAGTGCGGAAATGAAGATGCCAATGTTGGTAGTTGCGTCCATGGTGGCGCTTGCGGCGATCGCCTTGCCTTGCGCGGCGGCAACGCCCGCGCCACATCCATGGAACGGAAAGAAGGTTGTCTATCTGGGCGATTCAATCACCGATCCTACGCAGTTCGAACGCCACGGGCACAAGGTGTACTGGAGCTACCTGCAGGAGATGTACGGCATCGAGCCTCACGTCTACGCGGTAAGCGGCTACCAATGGAAGCACATCTATCCGATGGCGCAGAAGATGCGCAACGAGATGGGCGATTCGCCGGACGCAATCCTGATACTGCTTGGAACGAACGACTTCAACTCAGGTGTCCCGCTGGGCGAATGGTTCTCCGTCGCAGAGGAGGATGTCGACCGGCGGGGTGTGACGATCCGCCAGCCGCGCCGGAGTTTCGTGAAGAACATGGGCACGTTCCGTGGCCGGATCAACACGGTGATGGAATACCTCAAGCAGAACTTCCCCGACCAGCAGATCGTCATCATGACACCCCTCCATCGCGGCTATGCGAATTTCGGAGGTTCGAACGTGCAGCCGTCGGAATGCTTCCCGAACGTTCTGGGGCTGTACCTTGAGGACTATGTCAAGGTTCTGCGCGAGGCTGCGGACATCTGGGGTGTTCCGGTGATTGACCTCTACCGCGATTCCGGCCTTCATCCCGCCGATCCCGCCTACGCGAAGTATTTCCGCGACGGCGGGGAGAACGGGAAGGACAACCTCCATCCGAACGGGCTGGGCCATCAGCGCATGGCGCGTACTATCGCAGCCAGGCTCTATGCCCTGCCCCCCGGCTTCAAGGAGTGAAGACTGCGATGAGAATGCCGCCTGTTGGATCGCTGACAGTTGTCGCATTGGCTGCCGCGCTTGCGACGTGGCCTGTACATGGAAATTCGGCAGAGGTGGGCAAATGCGCGGCGGCGACGCCGAAAAGCTGTATTGGGATGAAGCATAGCTGGGATCCATACCCCGGTTGGTGGGAGGATCGTCACGCCAAGAAGCTCGCGCAGATAGAGGCCTCCGGCGGCGAGATCGACATCGTCTTCATTGGCGACTCGATCACGCACAACTGGGAAGGCGCCAGAGGTCCTGGATCGGACTTCGGGGGTAGACCGCTGGCGGAGTTGAAGAGGCAGTATTCCGTTCTGAACCTCGGCTTTGGCGGAGATGGCACCCAGAATGTGCTATGGCGCCTTCTCAACGGCGAGTTGGACGGCTACACGGCCAAGTGCTTCGTGTTGATGGTCGGTACCAACAACGGCGGTAGGCCTGAAGATACCGCCACTGGAATAAAGGCCATCCTCGATGTGATCGTCGCCAAGCAGCCGCTCGCCAAGGTGGTGTTTCACCCGATCTTCCCCAGCGGAGCCACCGCCGACCATCCCTGGCGTGTGCGCAACTCGAAGGTGAACGCCCTGATACGTCCTTTTGCCGACGGTAAACGCATAATCTGGTGCGATTTCAACGAACGCTTCCTCAATTCCGACGGCACTCTGAGGAAGGAGCTGATGAAGCCGGACGATCTCCACCCCGCTCCGCCTGCATACGACATCTGGGCGGAGGCGCTGGCGCCGATCTTCCGCAAGGCATGCACGGGAGTGTCCTTCGACTTCGAGAGACTTTCGGCGGAGATATTTGAAAAGGATCTGGGTGGCGTGAACATGCTTCCTCCCGACAAGAGGTGCGTCAGCCCAGTGAAACTCGTCGGCACCGGCAAGGGACCGCAGGACGATGCTGCGCAGTGGCGGACGAAAATCGTTTTCGGCGGCGACTCTGCGAGACGCCTGCGTATCAGATTCCACTATCGCGCATCTCCCGAGGCCGGCAAGCCGGGACGGTCCATCATGTTCCTGTTCGCCAGGGAATTCAACGACAAGGGCTATCTGTACTCGGTGATAGGGCAGACGGACGAATTCTTCCATCTCTTCAGCCGCGAGTTCAACATACCACAGTCTGTCAGGGAAATCGACCTTTGTCTGCGCGTTGAGAGCCATGGCACACTTGAGTTCAAGAACATCGAGGCGGTTGAGGTGAAAGACGACCCGTCTTCGCCGGATGTGGAGCTGTTCATCACCCCGCATGGCTGGCTCGGGCGCGACTTCGCCGTTTCCTCGAACGGTCTGGCGATAGTCAACTACATGTGGCGCAGGGCCCGCGCACGAGAGAAGGATGCGAAGTGCCGATATGAATTCGTAGCGACTCTGCCCCCTGGGTTCAGGTGCGTCGCGCCGATGAACGCCTTGTCGGGAACTGTGCGTGAAAAGACGCTTCCCGACGGCGGGATGGAGGTCCGCTACCGCATACCCATGCGTCCGCCGCAGAGCGGCAAGTTCGACTGGTGGGGAAGGCAGGGTCTTATCGTCGGCACGACGGCGCCGCATGGCACGCGCGGCAAGGCGAAGTTCCGTCTGGAGATCGACGGGCGGACGGCTTCGAACGAGGAAAGCCTCGAGCTGTTCGTCATACCGGAGATAAAGGCGCAGGCGCCGGAGAAGTTTCTGTATGGTGTTTCGTTCGCGTCTCCCTCTGGACTGCTTTCGGGAGATGCCGCTGCGGACGAGGCGTACGCCAGGTTCATGGTCGGATGTGGCGTAAGATGGGTCAAGGGATGGGGCCGGAAGATCAATCCTTTCGACATGTGGCGCAGGGCCGGCATCAAGCATGCGATGGCGGAGTCGCCCATCGGCAACGCGTATTCGCTTTATTTCGGCAAGGCGCCGGAGGGCGAGCGGTTCGTGGCGTTGCACCCGAAGCGCAGCAGATGGCTCGAACACGCCATCTGTCCCGTTGCGGTGTACAGGGAGAAGCCGTTCTTCATGACGAACGTCGTGGCGCGGATAAACGATGTGCATGCCGGGGCCGATGGAAGCTACGCGAACTGGGAACCGTTCTTCTACCGCAGGGAAGGTTGCATGTGCGAATCATGCCGGGACGAATTCGCGCGCTGGGCTCAACTGCCCCAAGAGGATGTCGCGAAGGACTGGCCGGACTGCATCGCCAGGGAAGGGCGTTACGGCGACCGTGTCGTGAAGTTCAGATCGTGGCAGTGCGCAGAGGTCGTGCGCACGCTGGATAAATGGATACGCAAGGCGACAGGCGGCGAATCATCGCTGGGTCTGATACCTGCGGTGCATCGCGAGCAGATTACGCGCAACTGGGTGGGCGTGGTGGACAATGCCGAGTTCGACACGATCGACTACGGCAGGGATCTCGCATGGGTCTGCCCGTGGGGACCGTATTCAGGCGTGTGGGACGCATCCTCGCCGTTCGTAAATCCCGGGACAAAGTGGCTCATGGACTTCTACAACGCGCGCGAGGGTGCCGAGGCCGCGCACCGCGACTATCCCGGGCTCAAGCTGATGGCTTATCCGCATGGCCTGCAGTGCTCAAGCTGGCTCATCGAGCCTGAGATTCTCGGCCTCAACCTTTCCGCGTACTTCTTCAACGGATGGGATGCCGCGCTCGTCTATTTCTTCCCGATGGGGTACGACTCGCGCTATTGGAAGGCCTATGCCGACGCAGTGTCTCTAGCCGCCAAGTGGGAAGGCTTCATCGCCGGCGCCGAGCGCGTCGACGGGAAGGTGGAGATTGTTCCCGGGGCGGACTGGCCGAAGCCGGACGCAACGGCGTTCCACAGGACGATCGCATCGTTCAGGAACGTGTCGTTCCTGCAGCATGTCGCGTACAAGAAGGGTGACGAACTGCTTGTGGCCGTGTTCAACTACCATCCGGCCCGGAGGGCGTTCTTCACTCTGCGTCACGATGGTGTCGAGACGCAACACACCGTTCCGTCCGCGCGGGTAAAGGTGTTCACGTTCCGTGGCGGAAAGGAATGTGCCGCCGCAAGTGCGGCGATGAGCGATTCGTACATGGCGATATGGAACGACAAGGAGCAGGCACGCATCGATGCGGACATCGAACGGTACCGCAAGGCCGACGGTGTGTTCAATGTGGATGCTCCCGACGGAACGGCGGTGAAGGTAGAGCAGCTTTCGCATGCGTTCCGGTTCGGAGCCCACAGCTTTAAGATCGGTCGCCTGCCGACGGAGGAACTCAACAGACGTTACGAGGAGAATTTCGCCCGTCTCTTCAACCAGGTGACCATAGACTTCTATTGGCGGCGTTTCGAGACGCTTCCCGGGAAACCCCATTTCAAAACAACCGAAGGCGATTTGGAATCCGCCTTTGTATCCGGCGAACGCGACCGGATGACTCCCCACGAGCGGTATATGGCTTCTCCTTCGAGATCTACCGACCAGTATCTCGAGTTCGCGAAGAAACACGGCATGATCGTGCACGGCCATCCGTTGGTATGGGCGAGCGCCTCGTGGATGATTCCATTCTGGGTATACGAGAAATACTGTCCGCAGGAAGAGAAGGATTTCCTCCGTCTGCCGTACAAGGACCCTGGGACGATCAGTCGACTGTTTGCGGAGTGGGATTGGCTGAATGCCTATAAGGCGAGAATTGCGGAGCTGAAGAAACTTTACACGGATGACGAGATCGCCGTGAAATGCCCGGTGTTTATCTCGAACATGAAGAAACTCTGGGAAAATCGTGTCGCCGAAATACTGGATTACTGCGGTGACCGGGTCGACAGCTGGGACGTGGTGAACGAATCTGTCGCCGAGTGGGAGAAATACGGTACCTGCAAAACAGGAAAGCCGATATGTGTGTGTCCGGGCGACAATTACTTCCTGATGCCAGGTGACTATACGCTCGAGATGTTTCTGCTGGCTGGGCGGCATGCGTCACCGCACTCGCTGCTGGCGATAAACGACAACTCGCGATGGCAGAAATACGCTTCACAGGTGGACGATCTTCTGGTGCACGGCGCACGGGTGGACATGGTCGGTGCGCAGTTCCACATTTTCAGGGACGAAGACTTCATGCGTATCGTAGCCGGGGCTGAGATTATAGGACGTTTTCCGCAGACGCCGGAAGGCATTCGCCGCCAGTTTGCGCTGCTTGGACGTTCGGGCCGTCCGGTGAATCTGTCGGAGATCACCATTCCTGCACCGGGTCTGACTCCGGAGGCGATGCGCCAGCAGGCGGTGGTGGCGGCGAATCTCTACCGATGCTGGTTCTCCCAGCCGAACGCCTGCGGTATAACCTGGTGGCATTCGCTGGACGGTGCGAGCAAGGATGGAGGAGTGGAGAACGGCTCGGCGGGGGTCATGGACGCAGAAGGACGTCCCAAGCCGGTTTATCATGCGCTTTACGATCTCATACACCGTAGATGGAAAACATGCGTCGAAGCGGTGGCGAAGGACGGCAAGGTGACGTTCCGAGGTTTTCGCGGTCGATACAGGATCTCCTGGCAGGATGCCGCGAAGCAGAATCATTCCATTCAAGTGGAACTGAAATAGCCGGCATGGAAATGTGAAGGAGACGGAGGCTGCTAGAGATCCAGGCAGAAGGCGGCATTATGGCGAAGATTCTGATGGCGATGGTTGTTTCTGCGGTGCTGGGTACGCTTGTGCCTGGACATGCGCAGGAAGTTTCTGCGGCGCATGGTAGAAGACTCTCGTACTGGAGCGTGCGCAAGGACGCGGACGGCTACTGGACGTTCGTCGATCCCGATGGCAGGGACGTATTCATCCGCGGCGTGGAGCAGGTGGTGTGGCGCGGCCACGGTACGCCCGACCGCCATCCCCCGGCCTACAAGCAGCGCAACATCGATCGCTTCAGGACGCGGAAGGACTGGGCGGACGATGTCGAACGGCAACTACGGAAATGGGGCTTCAACACGCTTGGCAGCTGGAGCGACGATTCCCTGCGCGGACGCGGTTTCGGACATTTCATCCATGTCGGATTTTCATGGGCGCCGATGTTCGACAAGGATGCCGACCGCGACTTGATGATCGTGAGGAAGACGGGGCGTTTCTTCCCGAATGTCTTCTCGCCGCAGTGGCAATACCATTGCCGCAAGCTTGCCAAAGCCCGGCTAAACATGCTGGGGGCGGACTTCGATCTCGTAGGCATCTACCTCGACGGCGAACTGCCGTGGTGGGGCGAGAACGGCTGCCAGGACCGCGAGGTTGGGCTATGCGATGTGATCTGCGCCCAGCCTGAGGGACACACAGCGCGAAAGGCTTACGAAGAGTTCATGGCGTCGCGCAAGGATGGCGGCAGCCGCGAGGCGAAGCTTGATTTCATGAAGGTCGTCGCGGACCGGTACTTCCGTACCACAACGGCGGCGGTCCGTTCCGCGGACAGCGGACACATGATCATGGGTTGCATGTTTGCCGGCCTTCGCGGCTACGGACCCTTCACCACCATGGAGGCTTGCGCGAAGTACTGCGATGTCGTGACCATCGACCTCTATCCCCCGGTCGATCTCGAGCGCGGCATCGTGCTGCTCGCCGGCACCGACCTGGCGGACTCTAAAGGCGATATGACCGACAAGGAAATGTTCAGGGAGATAGACCGCATAGGCAAGATCATCGGCAAGCCGTTCCACGTGACGGAATGGAGTTTCCCCTCCGTGGAGGGCGGCTTCCCGTGCGTGAGCGGCGGCGGAATGCGCTTCAGGACGCAGCACGAGCGCGCCATGGCTTCGCGCCTTTTCGCGGAGATGATGAACGCGTCGCCTTCCATCGCCGGCTACAACTACTTCATGTGGGTTGATACGCAGCTGAGGCCCGGCAAGACCAAGCATTGCAACTACGGGCTCATTAACGAAGCGGGCGAGCCGTATGCGGAGCTGGTCAAGATGTTCGAGGAATTCCACGCCACTGCCGATTCGATGCGGAAGAAGGGCTATCCCAAGCCCCGCAGATTTGTAGAGCCGCTTGGGAAGGTAGTCCCCGTAGCAACGTTTGCCCAACGGGAGATACCAGGTGCGACAGGTACCGCGATGCTGGCCGATTTCGATTTCAGCCGCGTGTCGGCCGTGGTGAAGATCCGCGCCACGGAGGAACCGCGCAAGTGGGAGTGGCGGCGTTTTGCGTTCAAGGCTCCGGTAAAGGAGGAGAATTGCGGTAAGTCGGTTTGCAGGACATACGCGATGGAGAGTCCGCGAGGACGGCTCCGGTTCACGGTGACGTTGCGAAACTGGTTCCGGACGGATGCGAGGGAGGTGCTTGTAGAGGTGGTATCGGTTGAGAACAAAGGAGAACCTTTCGAACTCGGCGCGATATATTGGCGCTTTACGCCGCCGGAACCCCTTTCACTGCCGATATTCCCCATGCCGCAAAGCCACTATACGTGGCGTCCATGGGTGGATCTCTCGATTCCGTGGGGGAAAGGGAATTTGCATATACTCTCTCCGGACAATACAATATACGGAGACACGCGCGAGAACATAACCGGGAGCAAGGCGATAGTGCCGCCGGACCTCGGATATGTGGTTTCGCGTACGATCGCACCGGGTGAGACATGGACACCCAGTGATGCGGCGTACTACATCATCAGGCTGGAGGATGCTGCAGAATGAACTGGATGCGCACAACGATTCTTGCGGCAATTTCGGTTGTGTATGTGGTGGACGGCGAAGTTGACGTGTCCTCCGGATGGGAACACGCCTCCGAACAGTATTCGCCGCCGGTTCTCGCCAACGGCGATCTGTGCACCCTCGTCGACTACCGCAACACGATGGCACAGGATGTGCCGAGCTATGCATTCATAAGATGCACGGGCGGGCTCTATCGTCCGTCGATATATCGTGAGGGTCGGCGCACGGACAACTCCAGGCTGGCCTGCTTTGGCCGCATCGAGGAACGCGTCGCGACCGGCGGCGCCTCCAACGCCAGACCTGTCCGCTGGGGGCAGTCCCTCGATGTCCATGACGCGATCTCGATGGTCTCGAACTCGTACTCTGGCGGAACGGAGATTTCGTCCGAGGCATTCATCCTTGCCGATGCGCCCGTCCTGGCAGTGCGGAAATCGTTTTCAGGAACTCCGCCGGAGGAGTACGACTTCGAGTATCTCTTTCGTCGGCCGGATTCCCGCGACGAAAAGCCTCTTCATTCGGATTGGAAGGCCAGCGGCGGCGTGTTGTCGTTCACGGTGGAGAAGACCGTCCGCTCCATACACGGCCGGGTGGCGCTTCTGTGCGACAGGCCGGATGCGACGGTCGAGACCACGGAGCGCGGCCTGCGGATCCGCCTGCGGCGGCCGGCTGGGAACGTGGCATTCCTTCTTGCGTTCGCCGACGATCTCGACGGCGACGATCCGGATGCCGCAATCGCAGCCCTCGCCGGAAGGATCCGTCGCGACGGCTGGGACGGATTGAAACGTGGCCATGCGAGGCAATGGCACGATTGGAACGAGCGGTCGTTCGTATCCATCCCCGATGGACGTATCCAGCGCATATACGAGACCGCGCTCTACAACCTCAGATGTTGGTCCACGCGCTGGTCGATTCCAGTAGGCATCCTTCCTAGCCACTGGAACGGGGCGTTCTTCGGCTTCACGTTCTTCGGTCCTGCGCTCTGTGCCACAGGTCACGAGGACGACATGCGCAAGGTCGCCCGCTTCTGGAAGGGCCTCCTGCCTTCAGCGCGCGTTCGCGCCGGGCGCGCCTATCCCGGTGACCGTTCCACCGGCATCCGCTTCGCTTGGCTACCGGACGAAACCGGTACGGAAACCTCCGGCAACGGCAGATGGCGCGACCACATTCTCCACATGGGTACCATCTGCCACGAGGCCATGACATGCTGGCGGTACCGCGAAGACCGTGCATTCCTGCAGGATGTGATCTATCCCGTGCTGAAGGGCTCCGCGGAGTTCTACGACCATCAGGCCGTGTATGAGACGAAGGACGGCAAGACCATAATAGGCAAGTGTTGCGACCTGGAGCGAATGCCGTCGCCCGTGCAGAACCCTTTTCTGACCACTTGCGCCGCGATATGCGCGCTTGAGTCCGCCGCCGAGGCTGCAGTCATTCTGTCCGTGGATGGGCAGATGGCGGCACATTGGCGCGATCTGTCGGCTCGGTTGAGGCGCGATCTGCCGCAGGATGGAACGAAATACATCCCCTATCCCGGATACGATGCGCGCAGCGTGGCCGTTCTCGGCGGGCTTGTGCCGTATGGCGTTATCCCCGCGGCCGATCCTCTACAGCGCGCCGCCGTACGCGACTTCGATGAGAACATGGACGAGGCCGGCGGCATGCTGCTTGGCGTGAAACGTCCATGCACATGGTATGCCGCCTGGACCGCCGCCGCGCAGGCTCGGCTTGGCGATGGCGCTGGTGCGCTACGCAACATCCAGAAGGCGTCATCGACCTGCGGACGCTTCGGCGAGATATTCGAATACAACGATCCGGGTGCGATGTCGATACCATGGTGCTCTTCCCCGCAGGGCACGTTCGTGCAGGCGGTGGACGAAATGCTGCTGCAGTGCGTCGGCGACGAGCTACGCCTTGCGCCTGCCGTGCCCGCGCAATGGAAGAATTACTCATTCCGCCTGAAGGCATACGACGATCTGACCGTCGAGGCGGAGTGGAAGGGCGGGCGCTGCGTCCTTCTCATAGTCACGCCGGGGAAGGCGTATTCGGGTCGGCCAAAGGCGCTGGTCTTCCCCGATGGCCGCCGCTGCAGAATGTGCCGCTTGCGGCCTGGCTCGTCAGATGGAACGCTCGTTCCTTAATGCGCATTGCACGGTTGCTTTCAGGCGTGGTTTTTGATACACTCATGGTGCCGTCTGCGGCGGTTGCGCCGCCATCAGGCGGAACAAGACGCTAAAATCATCACAATCAAGGAGCGATGGAAATGGAAATCGGAAAGAAGACATGGGTGTTCTCCGACGGCGACCTGCCGCCACACGGTGATTCGGAGCCGTTCGGGCACGAGGCACTGATGATAGTCAACAACGGTGAAAAGGATGCGACGATCAAGCTCACCATCCTTTTCGACGACAAGGATCCGCATGAGGGCATCACCCTGCACGTCCCTGCCCGCCGCGTCAACTGCTTCCGCATGGACATGCCTCTCGGCGATGAAGGCTTCCAGCTGGGCCCGGGCCAGACGGCGACGATCCTGGAGTCCGACGTGCCGGTGGTGGCGGTCTACGGCCGGCTCGACCGCCGCAAGGACATGGCCTACTATCCTGTACAGGGCTATTCGTGCTGATTTGCTGAATGCGATCTACGCAATGACCAGTTCCAAGACCCGGTCGCGCAGGATGCGTGACCGGGTCTTGCAGTTTGCCAATCTTGGCGCGTTTCGGCGGGGGCCCAGTTTGTCGAAAATCTTGCCTTTGCGTTGGATGCGGGGAAATGGTATAATAGGCGCCGTCCCGAAACAAGACTTAGAAAGGTTCATGTAAAATGCGCAAGAAAATCATCGCTGGCAACTGGAAAATGAATGTCAAACCGTCCGAGACGGCCGCACTCGTCACGGGCATAGCCGAGGCAACCAAGGCCTTCACGAACGTGGAGATCGTCTGCTGCACTCCGGCGATCGATGTCGCCGCCGCTGTCGCGGCCGCCACCGGCACGCAGGTTAGCGTAGGTGCCGAGAACGTGCACTGGGAGGCGTCCGGCGCGTACACTGGCGAGATATCCACTGGTATGCTGCTTGATGCCGGCGCGAAGTATGTGATCATCGGCCACTCCGAGCGCCGCCAGTATTTCGGTGAGACGGACGAGACGGTCAACAAGCGCGCGACCGCCGCGCTCAAGGCGGGGCTTGTCGCCATCGTATGCGTCGGCGAGACGCTTGCCGAGCGCGATGCCGGCCAGGTGGAGGCGGTGATCGTACGCCAGATGAAGGAGGGTCTCAAGGGCCTTTCCGCCGCGGACGCCGCGAATCTCGTGATCGCGTACGAGCCCGTGTGGGCCATCGGTACCGGCCGTACCGCCACGCCGGACCAGGCGCAGGAGGTGCACGCGCTCATCCGCAGGACGCTGGGCGAGTTGGTGGGTGTCGAGGCGGCCGAGTCCGTCCGCATCCAGTACGGTGGATCCATGAAGCCCGGCAACGCGGCCGAGCTGCTCGCGCAGAAGGATATCGACGGTGGCCTCATCGGCGGCGCGGCCCTCAAGGCGGATTCTTTCGCCGCGATCATCGAGGCTGCGGCAAAGGCATGATGCAGAATGGTTGAAAGGATGAAGACGATGAACGCAACATTCAGATTCGCGGTGGCCGCTGCGCTTGCGGCCGGTTTCGCGGCCGGAGCGGCTGGGAAGGTGCAGACGTGGGGCGATGAGAAGTACCGTCCACGCCTTTTCAAGCGGTTCGGCGACGTGGTGAACCTGCCTGACGGCCTCACGCAGGACCGCGACGGCAACATCTTCATGTCGGCGCCCAACCTAATCAACAAGTCGTACGCGGGCGTCGTCATGAAGCGCTGCTTCAAGACGGGCAAGTGGAGCGTCTTCTGCGCCGGGCAGATCTCGCCCAAGACAGGCCGCGGTTGCCCCATGGGCATCGAGTACGGTCCCGACGGCAACCTCTACTACTGCGACAACCAGTACTTCCTGTCCAAGGACTATGCCAGCCGCATCATGCGCGTGGTGATAGACCCCGACACCAAGGAGGCCCTTCGCATCGAGACGGTGGTCGAGAACATCAAACTCGCGAACGCCATCCGCTTCTACGAGGGCGACCTGTTCTTCACGGACACGTACTTCGACCTGCCTGGCGAGGTCGGGCTCGGCGGCGTGTACCGCATCCCGATGAGCGACTGCCGCACGAGGGCCGTGAAGCTGCTGCCAAAGGAGGACTACAAGAAGGATCCCTACTTCCTCGGCAACACCGAGACGAAGCCACTGCCAGGACGCGGCGGCGACAATTCCGGCGCGGACGGCCTTGCGATCACGGACAAGGGCGACCTCTACTTCGGGACGTTCGGCTCGGGCCGCTTCTACACGATGAAGCGCAACGGCGACGGCTCGTACGGCAAGCCCGAGCTGCTGTTCGAGGATCCTGCCCGCTTCCCCTGCTGCGACGGCATCTGCTTCGACGCGAAGGCCAACCGCATCATCATGACGGACTCCGCCCTGAACGCCGTGCACACCTGGGACATAGCCCGCAGGCAGTTCGGTGAACTGTGGAAGAACGGCGACACCGACGGCGCGGACGGCCTCCTGGACCAGCCGTGCGAACCGCTCATCTGGAAGGACAAGGACGGCAAGCGCAAGCTCATAGTGGTCAATTTCGACATGGCCTTCCCTGGGCTTGTCAACACGGTCAACGATCCGATCCATACGCTGAGCGTTATTGACCTTGACTGACCTTTGGATGGCAAGGTGGTGAAGGTTGTGAAGGTTGTGAGGGTTGTGAAGGTGGTGAAGGTTGGGTAGGATCTTATGGCTCGCCGAACCAAGACTAAGGATCCACGTCCCGGCTGGGACGACTACTTCATGGAGATAGCCCGCGTGGTGGCGAAGCGTTCCAACTGCTCTCGTCGCCAGGTGGCCGCCGTGATAGTCAAGGAGAACCATCTTCTCTCCACGGGCTACAACGGCACGCCGCGCGGCGTGAAGAACTGTTTCGACGGTGGATGTCCGCGGTGCGCGGGCCATTCGCCGTCGGGCAGCCATCTCGAGGAGTGCCTGTGCGTCCACGCGGAGCAGAACGCCATCTGCCAGGCGGCGCGTTACGGCATAGACGTTGCTGGCGCCACGATCTACATCACCCTCTCGCCGTGTCTCACGTGTGCCAAGCTGATCATCAACGCCGGCATAAGGGAGGTGGTCTATGCCGGTGACTACACGGCGTTCGTGGACACGGTCAAGGACATGTTCAAATCCGCCGGCGTGAAGTGCCGCTGCCATGGACCGGCCCAGCCGTGACCGATTTCGCGCAGGTCCTCAACCCCGAACAGCGTGCCGCGGCGACGGCGCCTGACGGTCCCTTGCTTGTACTTGCCGCCGCAGGCACGGGCAAGACGCGCACGCTCGTCCATCGTGTGGCCTATCTCGTGGAGAAGGGCGTACCGGCCGAACGCATTCTGCTGCTGACGTTCACGAACCGCGCCGCCCGCGAGATGCTTGAACGGGCCGAAAGGCTCGTGCCGAGCGTGGGTGGGATATGGAGCGGTACTTTCCACCATGTGTGCGCGCGGTTCCTCCGCCGCTACGGATCGTTCCTCGGTTACCGGCCGTCCTTCGCCATCCTCGACGAGGACGACCAGAAGAAGCTGATGAACGAGTGCATCAAGGCGCTGGTGAAGACGCCCAAGGACTTCGTGAAGAAGGAGCTTCTGCTGAAGATGCTTTCCGACGCGAAGAACCGCGAGCGTCCGTTCGAGGCGGTGGTGAAGTCGTACCAGACGAAGACCGCGCTCGACGTCGAGGAGGTCATCAAGGTCGGTCGCGCCTACGAGGCCCGCAAGAGGGAACTGGGCGCGATGGACTTCGACGACCTGCTCGTTAACGGTCTCAGGCTGCTGGAGGAGAACGGCGAGCTGTGCGCCCATCTGCAGGAGCACTTCATGCATGTGCTGGTGGACGAGTACCAGGACACCAACACGCTACAGGCGCGCTTCACCGACATCCTCGCCGCGAAGTCGCGTAACCTCATGGTCGTGGGAGACGACTTCCAATGCATCTACACCTGGCGCGGCGCGCAGTACGAGAACATCATGGAGTTCCCGGAACGCTGGCCCGGTTGCAGGATCGTGAAGCTCGAACGCAACTACCGTTCGCTCGCGCCGATACTCGACGTTGCCAACATCGTGATGAAGGACGTGCCGCATTCCTTCGAGAAGACTCTCCGTCCGTTCCGTAGCGCAGACGACGCGCCCAGGCCGCGGCTCTACAGGATGTACGATGGATACGTGCAGGCCGAGACCATCCTCAAGCTCGTGCAGGGACTGCGCGAGCGGGGTGTGGCCTACAGGGACATTGCGATACTCTACCGGTCGCACTACACCTCGATCGACATCCAGCTGACGCTCACCCGCAACCACATACCGTTCCGGATCACCTCCGGCATAGGCGTCTTCGAGCAGCTGCATGTAAAGGACGTTCTGGCCTTCCTGCGTCTCTGCCTTGATCCGAAGGCGGAGCTCTCCTTCATGCGGCTGATGGCGCTTCTGCCGGGTGTCGGCGAGGCGAGCGCGCGCAAGTGGTGGCGGAACCTGGGCGGTTCGTTCGATGGTACGGACGCGATGAACAGGATGAACCTGGATTCCATGATGTCCGCCAAAGGCCGCGCAGGCTGGGAGGGGATTTCCAAGGCGTTTGCCGGCGCGCGCGACCATCTGAAGAACGGCGAGGGTAACAGGCTTGTGCAGGATTTCGTGCATTTCTTCTACGGCGACCATCTGCGGCGGCAGTTCGACGAGGACGAGGCAGAGCAGCGGCTGGAGGACCTGAACGAGATAACGGCGCAGATCGCCGTGAACCAGGGCGGGCTGGAGGGCTTCCTGAACGAGGTGGCTCTCATGACCAACCTTGACGCGAACGCGCGCGCGAATCTGCCTGCCGACCATCTGCAGCTTTCCACCATCCACCAGGCAAAGGGGATGGAATGGCCTGTCGTCATCCTGCCCTGGCTGGTGGACACGGTTTTCCCGAGCGCGCGGTCGGTGGAGGACGGCAATCTGGACGAGGAGCGGCGGCTCTTCTATGTGGCGGTTACGCGTGCGAAAGACAGACTCTACCTTTCCGTGCCGCGCACGAAGAAGACGACAGATGGCGGGATGTACCCCGTTGAGCCGTCCATCTTCATCAAGGAGATACCGAAAGAGCTTGTCGAAGAGCAGGAAATCTATTCCTACACGCCGGAGGCGATGCAGCGTCCGCGCAGCCGGTTCGACGACGACGACGATTACGGCGGCGGCTATGGCCGGGGCTCCTCTCGCTGGGGTGGTGGCTACGGCGGCGGTTCTTCGCGCTGGGGCGGTGGTCGCGGCGGCAAGTCTGGCTGGAAGACGACCTGGAGACGATAATCGGAGGATTGAAACAATGCGCATGGATTTTCTCAAACGTCCATCGGTCTTGTTATTTCTGGCGTTCACGACCTTGTATGCAATCTGCCTTGGATGCATTTTTGGCGGCACATGGTCGTTCGACGTGGCCGCGATACAGCCTGACGCCGGCCATACGTTCAGAATTGACCAGGTCGCACGCAACTGGCGGGCTTTTCTTAGTGGCAGAGACGTATTTCTTCCGTTGGACGTGACCGGCCTCGTATGCTCGCCCTATTTCTGGCATGAGTTGCGCTATGCGATTGCCGCATATCTGGCCGCGTTGGGCATGGCCTACTATCTGCGCGGGCGCGGATTGCCGCTCGTTGCGGCCTATGGCGGAGGCTCCGCGTATGGTCTTATGGGCTATTCCTTCACGCTGTTTTCCGCTGGACACATGGGCTGGTTCTATTGGCTCATGTATGGACCTTTTGCGTTTGGCTTGACCGATCGGGCGGTACGGAAGGGGAAGGTGAAGAATTGGCTGCTCCTTGGTGCCGTCCTGGCATGGGGGATGTTCCGGCAACCGGATATGTGGCTGCTTTTCTCGGTGCTGACGCTCGCGTATGGCGTATGGTGTATAGCGCGGGAATGGAGAATTCACGGGGCCGGTACGTTCGCTGGAATTGGTGGGCTCAAAGGCATGAGAGGACTTCTGGTCGGGATTTGCGTCACTATGGCGATGACATGCTTGATTGGCATGCCTGCGGTATTGAATGCGTTTACAGAGTCACTCGCCACGCGCGACCGCCAGATTGCCGAGAGTTCATCGGCAATGTCCCGCGCAACCGGGAAGAACCAGACTGATTCGTCCGCAAAAAGCGCTGCCGGGCAGGAGAGGTGGCGTTTCTGCACAAGCTGGTCGCTACCGCCTGAGGACATTCTGGAGTTTGCCGTTCCGAGGATCAATGGTGACACGAGCGACGTCAACATCATAGAGCTTCGCAAACGTGCCGGGTGGCGCGAGACGACGCCCTATACTGGACGGCTTGGCATGCCTGTGCCAGGGCCGGACGGCAAACCATCGCGGTGGATGCCCTATCGGCAGCATTCGCTCTATTTTGGATTGATCACGCTTGCATTCGCTGCCTATGGACTCTTTGCCGCGATGTGTCGCAAAGATTCCAATAGAGGCGAGGTCTTTTTCTGGGGGGGATCGGTGGTAGTCACGCTTTTCTGTGCGATGGGTTGCTTCACGCCCTTCTACCGGCTTGTATATGCCATGCCATTCGGTGGTTATTTGCGTGCGCCAGTCAAGTTCGTGCATATTGTGGAATTTTGCGTAGCGGCGCTTTCTGGTTTCGGCGTGGCAGCAGTTCTTCGCCGGTTCTCGTCCTTGAAGCCTGTGTTCTGGGTGGTGGTGGCACTTCTTGTCGCCAATGTTGTCGATCTCGCTCGTATCGATGCGTTGTATGTCGGTCCGGAGAGCATCGCCTTCCAGCGCGCTGCCAATTCCGCCGCTGATGATGTCCGTAGACTTGGCGGTGGAAAGACTGCCATACTTGTCCCGCCGCAGGAAGGGGGACGTGCAATCGGCGATTCCTTCAACGCGCATCTGGCGCCGACGGCAGATCTTTCTGCCGCCGGCGGTGATCCGATGAAGACGGACGCGAAGTATCTGTTCGTCTCTGGATCTGTTTTCGCAAATACGGCGTCTTTGAGTGAACAGTTGAGGGATGGCCGGCTAAGATTGGTTGGAACCTACTCGCTTTCGGGTAGTGGAATACGGAGCGCCCCCCGCAATCAGTCGCAGGCGGTCTTGATTGAGATTCCCGGCAGGCCCGCCAAGGGGAATGATGAGCCATCCCTGCCGCCTTTGAGGCGGGTGTTCAACTACGTGTCCATCGCTACGACAATTGCGGTGATTGTATGGCTTGCATACGTCATGGTCTTCCGGCGACGTAACGACGGCCTTGCATAGGCGTAAAGGGGTAGCCTATGTCTTACGATCGGCTTTTTCTCATTTCGCTTGCGGTACGCTATGTTTGCATTGTCTCCGTTTTTCTTCTTGCAATTCCTGTTGCCAGAAAATGGTGGGGGAAGTTTGGTGTGAAGGCGTTTGTCGCCTATTACATTTTACGGTTTGTCGCATTGTTTGTGCTCTGCAAGATAGGTGGCGCTTATCCAGGTGACCTGCCGGAATGGCATTCGATGTCCCGATGGATCGTGGATGAGCATCTGATACCAGGGCTTGAATGCAAGACCGGCTACCATCTTGGGTTTTCGTACGTTCTTGCGCTATCGACATGGATATGGAACAATCCCCTATCCATAGCGATTTCCTGGTCGCTTTGCGAGATGGTCGCGATGGTTTTGTTTTTCGTGTCACTCAGGGCCGTTTTCTCCGAACGGATTGCAAAGCGCACGATCATATTGTATCTGGCATCGCCATTCTGTCTTTTCATATCATGGCTGGGGGCTCAAGACGAGCCGTTCTACCTGCTGATCGCCGCGTTGCTGCTTCTTCTCTATCACAAGGGAAGTGGGATGCTGGCACAATGGTATGTGTCGTTTACCGCGATATTCTTCTCCAAGCTTATCGCGCCGTTGTTTCTCATGCCGTTTGCCTTGATGAGAAGATGGAAGGGACTTCTGCCGTTTATCGCCGGCATGCTTGCATACTACTGTCTTTGTTGGGCGATAGGCATAGATCCGTTTGACATGCGTACCACGAAGGACATGAGCGACATGCGAACTTTGTCTATGCTCGCATTTGAGACGCAACTTGGGAATGTTTGGTATTTTCTTGATTTTGTGCCTGTCTGGTTGCAGAACATTGTGCTCCTGTCTGTTATGGGAATTGTCGGGCTCTCGCTTTTGCCGAATTTTTCATCTGGGGGAAGGCTATGTGATGCGTTTGACAATGCCTGCGTTCTCCACGGGGCATTGATGCTTGTATTGATGCTCTTTTTCCGCATAAATTTCGTGCAATATCTTTTGCCGATGGGCTTCTGCCTTGCGTTCCATATGGCCAGCGGGATGGACTGTCCGCAGTCTCGAAGATATCGCAGTTGGATGGCATTCTGGATGTGTGTCATAATATTCAAGGACTTCGTCAACAATATCGTTCGCCGCCAACTCGTGTTCCCTGAAAACGGTGATATCGTGCTTGACATAGGTTCGATTGTGTATCTGCTGTCGACAGCAGCGTTTGCAATTGCATTCTATGTTAAATTCCGTGATCGTTTCCATTCGCCCTGGCGTGGATTGGCCGGACTCAAAGATGACATGGTGCGATGAAGTTCCCGATAATTCCACAATAGGCCCAAGCAATGCCGGTGGGCGAGGGCATGGTTTTCACCCCGGCCAATCGACCAATTAGATTTTCCATTTTGCACTTGCGCGTACGGCGTATGGTATGTTAGAATTGCGGCACTTCTTGGCGTGGTGCCTTGAAGTCTTATGGAAAAGGTTGCTGGGTTATGGAACGTATACTTATGATGGTTGGCGTTTTAACGGTGATGGCGGTTGGCGCCATTTTCGCGGTTTGTGCATTTGCGAACCTTTTTGAGAAGATACGCAATCTTTCCTTGCTAAAGATGCCAAAGACCCAACTTCTGATACTGGGCATCTGCGCTGGAATCGCGACATTCGCCGGCCAGAAGGGTGGGGGGGCAGAGCCGACCGGTGGCGGTGATACGCCCCGTCTTGTCCTTCACTGTACTTTCGATTCCGCCGATGCGGTTACATCACCTGCGGTAGGGTCCTCCGGCACCTGCCTGTCCAGCGCCACTTTTGGTGCTGGCAAGAAGGGTTCGGCGCTTCAAGTTCCCGCATACTCCGAAATCGCTTCTTTGGCGCTTACAAACGGTCTTCCGCAGTCCAAGGGGTGCATTGAATTCTGGGCGAAACTTGAAGGAGTTGGAGGCAACTATGGCGGTGACGGAGGTGGATTTCCTATATTTTACCGTGTAAATAGTGCCGCTAATGGAGGTCAGTTCATGGCTTTTGAGTTCCTGGCAAATAATGGTGGTTCTGGGGGAGGGCTATGTGCTGGGGCTGGAGCGCTTAGAATCATTCCCGAGAGCGCGTCTTATATGAAACCATATTCCACGTACATTCAGGGCGATGTGGCCGCTTGGCATCATTATGCATACGTATGGAATGTAGACGGAATCGCCGGATTGTCCGGAGAATGTCAGTCTGCCATACTTGTCGATGGCACGGTGGTTGCTCAGCGTAATGGCGAAGACGGTTGGAGCAAGGATGAGTATAGGGCACTTATGGGGCAATCGTCGATTCTATACTTCGGGAATCCATCTCAGAGTCGCACTACGTTTTCAATCGACGAGCTTAAGATATGGGATACGGACAAGACGACGTTTGGTTCGCCTAAACCCGTCTACCACGATGACGTGACTGCCATCTACGACGGGCAGGCGCATGCGCTTTCGGCGCCGGTCGGCGCGACGGGCGAAGAGACGTTCCTCTATGCGCTCAACCAGGAAGGTCCGTTCGGCGATGAAATGCCGTCGTTGACGAATGCGGGGTCCGTGCGAATCTGGTACAAGGAGACGATTGGCGGCGAGACGGTCGTCACATCCGCCGTGGTCACGGTGGAGAAGCGTCCGCTCACCTTCACGAGCGCCAGCGCCTCGAGACCCTACGACGGGACACCTCTTGCGACGAACGAGGTGCTGGTGACTGGTACGCTGCCGGCGGGCGAGGGTTTCTCCTTCTCCGTCACCGGCGAACGCACTGAGGTAGGAGAAAGCGAAAACACGTTCACTTGGGTCCCTGACGAGGGGACTGATTCTGGCAATTACGATATTTCGTCCGTGTTCGGCAAGCTGACCGTCGCCGTCGGACCCGCTCCTGAAGGCATGGAATACGAGGTGTCCAAGAATGACGCCGGAGAAGACGTCCTCACCTTGACGCAGCTGGCCGTCTCCGACGGCGGGGAGGTGGTGGTGCCGGTCGCGGTCGGTGGACTGCCTGTCGCGAGTGTCGCGGCAGATGCGCTTGCCGGCGCGTCTGGCGCGACCAGCGTGTCGGTGCCGCCTGGCATCACGGTCGCAGGCGCTCTCTTCGAAAACTTGGCCGAAGTCACGAATGTCGCGCTCGCCGCCGGAAGCGCCGTCTCGGGGACATTGAGCTTCCGTGGCTGCGAGGCTCTTCAGGAGGTCGTGGTACCTGCCTCTGCGGTTGTTCTCAAGCCTTGGACGTTCCTCGGTTGCTGGAATCTCGAACGCGTCGTGTTCTCCGGCGAGCCTCCGTTCGGCGGCGATGCGTCGCCGGGTTCGGACGAGACCGCGCTTCTCACGGCGTCGGTGCGTCCCGCGTCGCTCCTTCAGATGGCAGACATGATCTGCTATCCCGTCTCCCACGCCGCCAAGTGGGAGAAGGCTCTCGGCAATCTCGGCTATGGCGGTAGATATGGCGCGTACGAGGGCGAATGGACGGGTGAAGGATCGCTCGTCGCCGATTCCGGGAACCTGAATTCCGCCCTGCAGGCGTCGCTTGTGGTGTCCAACGTGATAGTCACGGTGGTCACGAACGTGCTCGTGCCCGCCACGCCAGATGAATCTCCGGCCGCGCGTTACGACGCAAGGGCAGGTTCCGAAAGCGGGACTGTCCTTGCCGGTGCGGCCGGCTGGGATGCGTTCGGCCTGCCTGACGGCATGACATGGGACAGGGACACCGGCACGCTTGGTGGCGTTCCGGTGCGCAGCGGCACATACGATGTGATGCTTGTCTCCGGCAGCGGGGCGGACACGAAACTGATGCGTACTACGGTCGATGTGGCGGGATATGCCGTCACTACTGGCTATGTGGGTGTGGCGTTCAAGGTCTCTGGTTCGCCTTGGAACGCGCTTGCGTCCTACAAAAACCCGCCTGCAGGCCTGACCTGGAAGAGCAAGGTGCTTTCGGGCGTGCCTACGAAGGCAGGTACATACACCTACAAGACCAAGTCTGGCGAGCCTGTCAAGATCGCCATCCTCGCGCTGCCGGTCGGCGCCAAGGGCAAGTTCAACGGCATCCTCGTGGATGGCGCGGGGAAACGGTATCCGCTGACGGTCTCCGCCACGGCGGCAGGCAAGCTTTCCGCTACGGTTGTGAAGGGTACGAAATCCTATTCTCTCTCCGCGGCGAAATGGAGCAGTACGGCGGTGGAGACGATCGGCGGTGCGCCGCATCGCATGTTCTCGGCCACGTTGACGGCAAGCGGACTTTCGCTGTCCGTCAAGGTCGATGCCGACGCTGCGTGGAATGCGGACGCCCTCACCGCCGTGGGCACGCTTGGCGCCTTGAAGAATCTCGCCGGTACCGCGCAACGCAACGCATACGCCGATTGCGACGAGGCGAAGGCTGCTGCGGCGGGACTCGTGGGCACATACTCGCTTGCGGCGGCGTCCGACGGTGCCGGCGGCTGGACGCTCTCCCTGCCCGCCGAAGGCGCCAAGGGCGCGCTCAATGTGGTTCTGAAGGCATCTGGCGAGGCGACGCTTTCCGGAACTCTTCCTGACAAGAAGAAAGTCAGCGCTTCCACCACGTTGTATGTCGATTCAGGCATGGCGCCATCGCTCCGGTTCTACGTCAAAGGGGTGTGGATCGTCTGGCGGTATTGACATTCGCGCCGTAATTTGGTATCATATCCGCCGTTTTCCGTCTGGAGCGGGCTCAATACCGACTGCCCGACCGGTAAGGAACAGAAAAAGGATACAAAAATGCCTAAGATGAAAACGAAGAAATGCGCTACAAAGCGCATGAAAATGTCGGCAACGGGGAAGGTCCTGCGTTCGCAGGGCGGCAAGGCGCACCTCAACGGCTACAAGAGCCGTGGTCGCAAGCGTAACCTCCGCGGCACGACGGTAACCGACAAGACGGTCCAGAAGACCATGCATCGCATGCAGCCGTATGCGTAAGGAGGAATAGGAAATGTCACGTGCAACAAATGCTCCCGCTTCCCGCGAACGCCGCCGCCGGCGCCTTGAACTGGCGAAGGGATTCCGCGGCAACCGTTCCAAGACCTTCCGTATAGCCACCGAGGCCGTCGACCGCGCGATGCGCATGTCGACGATCCACCGCAAGCTTAAGAAGCGCGACTTCCGCCGCCTTTGGATCGCCCGCATCAACGCCGCGACCCGTGCGGAGGGTGTCAGCTATTCTGCGTTCATGGCCGGACTAATCAAGGCCGGTGTCACGCTGAATCGCAAGATGCTCAGCGAGATCGCCATCCAGGATCCTGAAGGGTTCAAGACCCTTGTGGACATAGCCCGGAAGGCGTAGGCTCTTCTGGCCTGGTGCATTCCCGTCTTTCCCCGGGGAATCGCGCGATGGGTGGTAGGATAAAGGGGACACTGTGCCTGGTTGCCTCGGCCTTTGGGTTTGCGGCGATGGGCATGTTCATCCGGCTCGCCGACGATCTCGGCGGGCCGGTGTCGTGTTTCCAGAAGGGGTTCTTCCGCAATGTCATCGCTGCGGTGATAGCGGCCGCGCTGTTCGCGCGCAACAGGCCCTTAAGGGCATTAGGGGTTTCTTCCTCCATTCCACTTCTTGTCCTTCGTTCCGTCCTTGGCACGGCGGGCATATTCCTCAACTTCTACGCTATATCCCACATGCCGCTTGCCGATGCGATGATGCTCAACAAGCTCGCGCCGTTCTTCACAGTCGCCTTCAGCTGGATGTTCCTCGGCGAGCGGCTGCATGTCGGCCAGGCGCTGTGCCTGTGCGGAGCACTTGTCGGCGCGGCGTGTGTCGTGAAGCCGGGGTTCGCCTCGGCTACGATCTTTCCCGCCGTCTGTGGTCTCGCTGGCGGGATAGGCGCCGGTGGTGCCTATGCCTGCGTGCATGCGCTGGGTCGGCGGCGCGTCGACCCTAGTTTCATAGTGCTGTTCTTCTCGGTGTTCTCCTGTATCGCGTCGGTGCCGTTCATGGTGGTGGACTTCGCGCCCATGACGCCCTCGCAGCTGGCATCCCTCGTCGGTGCAGGCGCCATGGCGGCACTCGGCCAGTTTGGAGTGACCGCCGCCTACCGACATGCCGAGCCGCGCACGATCGCGGCGTGGGACTACACCAACATCCTTTTCGCCGCGCTGTTCGGGCTGCTGCTCTTCGGGCAGGTGCCGGACGTCTGGAGCGTGCTTGGTTTCGTCGTCATCGTCCTTTCCGCCGTGGTTCTTCTGAACTGCAGCGGCGGGAAGTCATCACGGAAGTCCAAAGAGGAAAGGTTGATGGAATGAAGACCTTCGCATCCACCGGGTTGCTGTCCGCCAAGGTTCTGTCAATGCTGGCCGCGGCCGCAGTGTCTTCGACCCTTGCCGCGGGGTCCTGCGCGGCGTCGCAGGGTTCGTCGGACCGATATGTGGCCAAGGCGGAATATCTCGATCTGATGGAGGCGGCCGTATCGGCCTACTCCGATGACCATGTTGCGCGGTATCTGGCGAAGGTCGAGCGCGACGGTGTGGAGGAACACGGTTTTCCGCGCCTCACGGCGAACATTGGCGTGCTGGTCGCCAACGGCAGGCTCCGTGCAAAGCGCGAGATCTTCCGGCGCATGATGGACATCAGCTGCCGCGAGGCCGCGAAGGGGTTGATGAAGCGCGAGGGGAACGAATTCTCCGTCAAGGAGCTTGCCATCGCGCTTGCCGCCGTAGAGCGGGCGGGCCTGTATGGAAGACAGGTCACGGACGCCTGGCGCATGGACCTCGGGAAGGTGGAGGCGAGAAGATGCTATCGTGCACTGCCGCCGATAGGGGCGAAACGTGCCAACAACTGGTGCGTGTTCGGATGCGCGAGCGAGCAGGCGCGGATCGCCAAGGGCATGGGCGGTGACACGGCGCATGTGCAGAAGTACGTCGAGGACCAGATGCGCTGGTTCGATTCCAACGGCATGTATCGCGATCCCAACCAGCCTGCCGTGTACGACATGGTTACGCGCCTGCAGTTCATGGCGATCCTTCATTTCGGATACGATGGACCCTCGCGCACGCGGCTGGAGGAGATACTGGACATTGCCGCGGAGCCTACGCTCGACATGCTCTCCGCGGCCGGCGAGATCCCATACGGCGGACGCAGCAACCAGTTCCTGCACAACCACACGTTCAATGCGGCCGTCTGCGAATGGTATGCGGCGCGTTTCCACGCGAAAGGCGACGAGGCGAAGGCGGTTCGCTTCCGTCTTGCGGCTCGCGCGGCCGTCGACTCCATGCGCGGATGGCTTGCAGTGCGTCCGATGCGGCACATCAAGAACCTCTATCCTATCGGGGATACCGGCCGGGGTTCCGGCATAGGCTGCGAAACGTATGCGTATTTCGACAAGTACATGGTGACGATGGGGTCCTGGGCGATGCTGGGATGGCTTTTCGCGGATGAATCGCTTCGTCAGCCGACCGGACAGGAGCTCGCCCTTGACGCGAAAAGGCCGCCAAAGGCCTTTGCGACCACTCCAGACTTCCACTTCGTATTCCTTCGCGCCGGGGACTATTCTGCGCAGTTCGACTACAATGCTGACAGCCACTACGACTGCGACGGGCTGGGGCGCATCCATCGGCGCGGCGCGCCGGCTGCGATATTCATGTCCGTACCATGCGCCACGAAGCCCCGCTACAGGCTTGAACATCCAAACGACGGCCCGCTCGCGATGATGCCGGTTGGCGTAGCGGAGCTTGTGCCCGCAGGTCATGGACATGACGCCGATTCAGCCTGGGCCTTCTGGAAGGCCGGCGGCATGGAGTGGAGATGCCGCCTTTCGGCGGATGGATTCACCTCAACGCTGACCGGTCCCGGAAATGTCGCGCTGAGTCTGCCAGCCTTCGCGTTCGACGGCGAGAACAAGACCGAGATCGTTCCTGGCGGCAGGACGCTTGCCATACGCTACCGCGGCTGGACGTGCCGGTACTCCACCAATGGCGAGATCGTGGATGTCGGCAAGGAGTTCTGCAACCGCAATGGACGCTACCGCGCGTTCGAGGCGCGTGGCGAGAAGAGCCTCTCGGTATCCGTGACGATAGATGCAGCTGCAAACGCCTCTGAAGATACGATGCGCGATTTTTTCACTCTTTGACTTTGACGAGGGGGCGTTTTTTTGGTATCATACTCCCCGTTTTTTTCGGCGGGGGAAGGTCCCTGCACGAGGGAACAAAAAGGAGTATACAGTAAAAATGGCTATCAAGGTTGGCATTAACGGCTTCGGCCGCATCGGCCGCATGGTGTTCCGCGCCGCGGTCGAGAACTTCGCAAACGACATCGAGATCGTGGGAATCAACGATCTGCTCGATCCCGACTATCTCGCGTATATGCTCAAGTACGATTCCGTGCACGGCATCTTCAACCACGACATCAAGGTTGATGGCACGAACCTCGTCGTTGACGGCAAGGCGATTCGCCTCACGGCGGAGAAGGATCCCGCGGCCCTCAAGTGGGGCGACGTCGGCGCCGAGATCGTCGTCGAGTCCACCGGCCTGTTCCTTACGGACGAGAAGGCCCGCGCCCACATCACGGCCGGTGCCAAGAAGGTCATCATGTCCGCCCCCTCCAAGGACGCGACTCCGATGTTCGTCTACGGCGTCAACCACACGACCTACGCCGGCCAGGACATCATCTCCAACGCCTCCTGCACCACGAACTGCCTCGCACCCCTCAGCAAGGTGATCCACGAGAAGTTCGGCATCAAGCGCGGCCTGATGACGACGGTCCACGCCGCCACGGCGACGCAGAAGACGGTCGACGGCCCGTCCAAGAAGGACTGGCGCGGCGGCCGCGGCATCCTCGAGAACATCATCCCGTCCTCGACGGGCGCGGCGAAGGCCGTCGGCAAGGTCCTCCCCGACCTCAACGGCAAGCTCACCGGCATCTCGATGCGCGTTCCCACGAGCGACGTCTCGATCGTCGACCTCACGGCCGAGCTCGAGAAGCCCGCCACGATCGAGGAGATCAAGGCGGCCGTCAAGGAAGCCTCCGAGGGTTCCCTCAAGGGCATCCTGGGCTACACCGAGGACGCGGTGGTCTCCACCGATTTCCGCGGCGATGCCCGTACGTCGATCTTCGATGCTGACAAGTCCATGTGCCTTGACCCGACCTTCGTGAAGCTCCTCTCGTGGTATGACAACGAGTGGGGTTACTCGAACAAGGTCCTCGAGATGGCCCGCGTCATCGCGAAGTAAACGATTTGCGACCCGAAGGGGCGTGATTCCCAGCACGTTCCACAGGGAAGTATGTCGGAAGGGTACGGCGTGGCTTCACGCTGTGCCCTTTCTCTTTTTCCATGGCGGCGATGAGACAGCACTGGTTCTTCGACTTCGACGGAACGCTCTGCGATACGGAGGCGGACATCAAATCCGCCTGGCGTGCGGCTTTGCGCAACATCGGCCGCGACTGTCCGCAGTTTGACCGCGTCTACCGCACCGGCCCTACGCTCGACCAGGTGGTGTACATGCTTTTCGACGACGCCACGCCCGAATTGGTGAACGCCGTCAAGGCGCAGTTCCGCACCTGCTACGACGCGGGAGGGTTTCCCTCCACGCGCCCCTACCCGTGGGTGCCGGCGTGGCTCACCGACTTGAAACGCCAGGGCTGCCACATCTACGTGGCCACGAACAAACGCTGGAACCCCACGCACATCCTTATGGAGAAACTCGGCTGGGACAAGTTGTTCGACGGTTACTACACGGTTGACATGTTCGTCGATCCGTCCGCGAAGGCCGCGACAAGCGCGGCCCTCCCGAAGAGGTCGCTCACGAAGGCGGAGCTGCTTGCGGAGGTGATGCGCGCGCGCGG